>JABFVM010000429.1 GCA_013362785.1 Streptomyces sp.
GTAAGGGAGTTGGGCACACCGAAGAGCGGGCCGTGTCGCCCGCTCCTCGTTGCGTATGTGCTACGCCGGTGCCCGTACCCCGAAGTCCGTGACAGCCCTGCGGTCCCCGGTCACCGTGGTGAGCTCGACGGTGTGCGCGCCCTCGGCGGCCGTGCCGTACACCGGGAACGTGCGGGAGACCTGTCCCGTCTCGTCGGCCACCGCCTGGTACCGGGTGTCCTGGTCGATCGCCACGAGGACGATCTCGCCGGGCTCGAACCCCGCGCCGGTGACCTGCTGTTCGGCGCCGGGCTTGAGCGTGGCGTGGGTGACGGTGGCGGACGGAGCCGTCGTCCGTTGGGGGGCCGCCGGTTTCCCGGTGGTGGGGCCGGGGGTCGGCTGTGGTGTCTCTTCCGGTGTGGTCTCGGTCGTTTCGTCGCCGGTTCCCACCGTCAGGTCCAGCACGCCATAGGCGTCCCCTGCCGTGAACTCGGCTCCGCTCCACTCGGACAGCAGCGCCGCCCCGTCCTGCGTCAGCGACGCCCGCAGCCCGGTCCACGTCACACCACTCGTCCGTACCGCCGGTCCGGCGCCGGACTTCACATCGGCCAGGGCGAGTTCGCGGGCCCGGCCGTCGACCACCGTACGTGCGTAGAGGGTGCCCGCGTCACCGTCGAGCCGCAGCCGGAGCCCTCCGAGGGGCAGGGGGCGCGATCCGGCGGAGGAGGAGGTGAGCAGGGTTGAGCCGCCCAACTCCACGTCCACGTCGCCGCTTTCGGGGTCGGCGCCGCCGTCGGCGGCCGGGAACCAGGAGTGGTCCGCGGATCGCTGTACGGCGGGTTCGGTCACGTCGAGCGAGATGCCCTGGTCGTCGAGCTCGGCGGATGTGGTGTTCCAGCTCGCGTAGCCGCCGGACACCTCGCGCGGGAACTCCTGCCCGTCCTGCGCGGCCGCACCGCCCGGACACAGCAGTACGAGCAGTGCGCCGCCCGTCAAGGCGGCGGCGCCGGGTCTCTTCATCATCTTCGAGTCTCCCTGTGGGACATGGGTCGGTTCAGCCCGCGTTCGCGATCCGGCGCCTGCGTGCCCACAGCCAGGTCCCGGTGCCGGCCGCGACCAGGCCCGCCGCCGTCACGCCGGCCGTCAGGGCGACGGAACCGGTGCTGGCGAGCGGTCCGTCGGAAGCCTTGTCGGTGTCGCCGGAGCCGTCGGTGCCCTCGCCCGAACCGCCCGTGCCGGTGCCGCCGGTCGAACTCGCGCCGGACGTCGCGGCCGACGACGACGGGTCGCCGTTGCCGTTCGACCCGCTTCCGCTTCCGCTGCCCGCGCCGTTGCCGTCGAAGGTCACCGGGATTCGGACGGTCTGGCTCTGGTCGCCGCCCCGGGTGTGGTCGTTGCGGGTGATGACGGCGCATTGCACGCCTGACTTGGTGCAGTCGGTGTTGGCGTCCTTGGCGCGCACGGTGAGCCGCACACTGAACGAGCCCTTGTGGCCGCTGCCCTTGTACGGTTTCGCCAGCCCCTCGCCGTATGACGGCGGGTTGGAGGAGATCCACGCGGACGCCCCGGAATCGCCGGACATGTCCACTCCGCCAACGCAGGGCGTCGGGGTCTTCCCGACACCGTTGTCCACGCAGAAGGCGACGTAGATCCCCTTCTCGGTGTTGTAGCCGGATCCGGTCACGGTCACCGACTGGCCGTCCGGATCGAGGCCGGAGGACTGGGAGACGCCGAGTTTCTGGCCCTCGGGGCCGGTCGCCGAGCCGCCCGCCGCCGAAGCCGGCCCGACGGCCGAGAGCAGCAGGGCTGTCGCGCCCGCCAGCCCGAGAAACGGTCCAACTCCCTTGTCGCGCAGGCCGCTTGCCCACGTCATGGAACACCCCCACCAGAGGAAACTTAGGGAAGCCTAACCTAAACTACTGCTCAAGTGTGTGTCACGAGAGAGGACTGGAAACCCATGCGTGTATCCCGGAGACGTCTCGCCGCCCTCGGCCTGACACTCGCGCTGCTCACGGGCGCGTGCGGTGGGACCGGGGGCGCGTCGGGCGATGCGGCCCCGCCCGCCGACTCCACGGGCTCCGCGGACTCCGCGAGCGCGCGGGCCGCCGCAGCGGAGAAGCAGCTCGCGAAGAACACCCTGGTTCCCCTCGAAGGGAGGCCGCCCACACCGAAGTTGCCGGTCACCGTCGACTCCTCCGACGGGCGTGCGGTGACCGTCGAGGACGCCTCGCGGATCCTGCCGCTCAACGGCGGTGTCGCGGAGATCGTGTTCACGCTGGGCCTCGGCGACCGGGTCGTGGGGCGGGACATCACGGCCACCTTCGCCGAGGCGAAGAAGCTGCCGCAGGTCACCAAGGCGCACGATGTGAGCGCGGAGAGCGTGCTGTCGTTGCGGCCGACGGTCGTGCTGGCCGACACCGACACCGGGCCCAAGGAGGCCATCGACCAGATTCGGGACGCCGGGGTCCCCGTCGTCGTACTCGACCCGGCCACCGAGCTGGCCGACGTCACCACGCGCACCACCCGTGTCGCGGAGGCGCTCGGTGTTCCGGGGGCGGGCAAGGCCCTCAACCGGAGGATGAGCGACGAACTCGCCGCGGCGCGCGCCGTCGTACCCAAGGGGAGCAGGCCGAGGGTCGCGTTTCTGTACATGCGCGGCAGCGCGGCCGTCTATCTGATCGGCGGCAAGGGTTCCGGCGCCGACTCGCTGATCGAGGCCGCGGGGGCGGTGGACGCGGGCAAGGAGGCGGGGCTGGACAAGCCGTTCACGCCGATCACCAGTGAGGCGCTGGTGCGGGCGCAGCCGGATGTGATCCTGATGATGACCAAGGGTCTGGAGTCCGTGGGCGGCGTGGAGGGCCTGGTGGAGATCCCCGGGATCGGGCAGACGCCGGCCGGGATGAATCGGCGGGTCGTGGACATGGAGGACGGGGTGCTGCTGGGGTATGGGCCGCGGACGCCGTTGGTGATCGACATCCTGGTGGACCGGATTCACGGGGTGTGAGGGCCTTTGGCCTTACGGGCAGAAGGTGCCTGCGTCGTCGACGCCGAGGCCGTGCAGGATGCTGTTGAGGTCGGCGGCGTCGTATTGGTTGTCGAGTGCGGCGCATAGCGACCGGGCCAGGTCCCGGCCGTCCAGCGGGACGCGCAGCGTCTGATACCCAATCAGGAACTGCATGGTGCGCCCGTGGAAGACGATCAGTCCGGAGAACACGCCGGGCCGAATCGCCGTATCGGAATCGTCCGCCACCCGCAGTGGATGGAAGGTGTTCGAAGTGGTGGAACTGGCGTAGAGAACACCGGAGTTCAGGAAGACCGCCTGCATGTCGATCCCCGGTGCGGAGACGGACCAGAGTGGCTCGGCACGGTCGAACCGCCACAGTGACACCCAGCCGAACGACAATACGAGAAGGTCGTCGCCGCCTTCCAGGAACACCATCTGGGTCTCCTCGTACTGCACTGCCTCCTCGCTGGTTTCGATGCCCGTCTCGATGTCTCCCAGCCGCTTCGCCGGCCCGCCGTCCAACCGCCACAGTTCGACGCGGCCGTCCTCGAACAGCACCGCCAGCTGGCCCGGATGCCCCGGCCGCGGCACCAGAGCGAGGCAGGTTCCGTGGGGGAGGGCCTGCTCGCCACGGGCGGTGCAGGGTGCGCCGGGTATGGGCTCGGGTGGTGCCGGGCGCCCGGTGAGTGAGAACCGGCTCAGCCCGTCCTCCGTGAGGACCGCGACGTCGGATTCGCTCAGGGGCGCCGCGTCCAGGACGGCACGGGCCGGGCCCTTGTGCGGCATGGTCAGGATCCGGCTCGTGGGCTCTGCCAGCGGGAGGTAGCTGAGCCCGCTCGGGGTCCAGAAGCCGAAGTACGCCTCGTCGGTAGTGAGCGGGCCGGAATCGGTCCAGCTCGCGTAGTCCGAGGGGACGGTCAGTCGGCTGGTCCTCCGGGCCGTTCTCCTGTCCACGACGGTGAGGACGGACTCTGTGGCCTCGTACGACTCGGTCATTTCGTAGACGGCGTGGTCATCGGTGAGCAGCACAGGGACGCTGGAGTAGTTCGCCAGGTCCGTTCCGGAATCCGCTGAGACGGGTGTGCTGACGGATCTCACGAGGTCGTTGCCGATGCCCCAGAACAGCCAGGGTGAGGCCCCGGGGCGTGCCACGACGGTGGCCGGTGTGCCCTCGGACATGCCCTGCCCCTCCGACGAGAAGTGGATCGTGTGCGCCGTGTGTTCGCGCAGGTCGTAGAGCGTGGGCGCCAGGCCGAAGTCCGTGCCGATCAGGAAACGGCCGGAGAGGTCGAAGATCCAGCCGAAGGGCCCCGATTCGGCACGCGTCGCCGTCGGATGGCGCGAGGACAGCCGCCCGGCACCGTCCAGCACATAGGCGGAGGTCATCCTACGGTTCTCGTCCTCGACGATGACTCCCCTGCCGCCGGGTGCGAAGCGGGCCCCCTCGACGTCCGGTAGCGACCAGTCGGGCGCATCGGCGGAGTGGGCCTCGATACCGACGGACTCGCGGTCGCGCCGAGGGCCTTTCCGGACCAGCGCCAGGTCACCCCCGTTGGTCACCAGGGCGGCGTCACTCACGCACTGGCTGCCCTTGGGGCGCCCGACCACGGTGTCGACGCGCCGCGGATCACGGTCCGTCGTCCAGACGGAGCGCCAACCGCTCGCGGTGCCGCACGCCGCACCATCGGCGGTCACCAGGTGCAGCAGTCGCCGGCCGTCCGGCGAGAAGTCGATCCGCAGTGTCGACAGCCCCTCGGCCCTGTGCTCCGGTGCCCACCGCCCGGCCGCCGAGCGCTCCCACCCCCGTCCCGCCGACTGCCAGACCACGAACCCGCCGTCGCCGCCGGCCACGGCCACCCGTGTCCCGTCGTCGCTCACATCCAGGGCGTCCGCCTCCTGCGGAACGCCCGTGAGCCGTACGACCCGGGTGGCGCCCGAGTCCGACACCGTGACGACCGACACGGTCCGATGCTCACCGCGTGACGACTGCAGCGCGATCACACGACCGTCCGCCGATGCCGCGACGTCGTTGCTCCAGCTGTCGACGATCCCGTCCTCGACGACCGTCGAACCGGCCAAGGACACATACTGGTTCAGCAGGGCCGCCCGCGCCTGCGCGGTGGGCGACCGCCGCCACGCCTCCAACGCCAGCGCGATCGACTCGGAGGGGGACGATCCCAGCCGGGTGTCCGCCTCGGCCGCCAGCAACTGCGAGGCGATCCGGTCGTTGGCCGTCCGCTGCCGGGACGCCTGCTGGAACGAGAACACCGCGAGCACCCCCGCCACCACTCCGAGCAGCGCGATACACGCTGACGTCACCCGCAACCGCCGCACCCCCCGCCGCCGCCTCCGGTCACTCTGCTCGATATAGGCCAGCTCCTCCTTCCCGATGTCCGGGGCCCGCCGGGTCCGCCACTCCAGCGCCCGCTCCAGCACCGCCCCGCGCATCAGGGCCCCGGCGTCACGATTGTTCTGCTGCCATACGGCGGTCGCGGCCCGTACCTGTTCCTGCCAGGCCCGGAACTCGCGTGTCTCCTCCAGCCAGGCGTGGGCGCGCGGCCACTGCCGGATCAGGGACTCGTGGGCGAGGTCGACGATCTCCTCGCCCTCGGCGGTGTGGTTGAGGATGACCAGCCGGGTCTGGCTCAACGCGTGGGCGGCATGCCGGAGTTGGGGGTCGAGTCCGTCCAGGCGGGCGGCCATCCGGACGAACTCCGCCTTCTCGTCCGGCCGGGCCAGCTGGGCGAGCAGCCGGCGCAGGGTGTCCTCGCCGAGGTCGGCCATCGCGGGCGCGACCGACCGCTCGGCGTACGCCGTCAGCGCACCGCCGACCCGGCCGAGGGACTCGTACGCGGCGTGGGTGAGCAGCGTGTGCTGCCGGTTCTCCCACAGCCGGGTGAGGGCGAACTGGACGAGGGGCAGACAGCCGGGCTCCGCCTCCGCGTCGTCCACGATCCGTTCCGGCAGCCCCGGTTCGAAGGCGAGCCCGGGAACCCGGCCCGCCGATCCGGTGATGGCCCTGAGCAGCGCGGCCCGGTCGAGCGGCGCGATGATCTGCGTGCCCTCGCTGAGCAGACCCGCCATGCCCGGCTCGACGAGGCCGTCCAGCGAACCGTGCCGCAAGGTGGCGACGACACGCAGGGCGCGGTCGGAGGTCGGCCGGGCCGCCCGGGTCATCGCGACGGCCAGGGCGAGCAGCCGGCGCGCCTCGTCCGGCTCGGTGGCCGCGACCTCCTCGAACTGGTCGAGGAACAGCACGTGTCCGTGCTCGCCGCTGCGGGCCAGCAGGTCCTCGGTGAGCAGGGCGGCGGTCTCCGTCAAGTCACCGTCGGCGGCCGCCGGTTCGACGTCCAGGGCTCGGGCGAGGGCTCGTACCGGGCGGGCGCCCCGGATGGGCCGGAACGCGGTCACCGAGTAGCCGCGGGCCCGCAGTTCGGGCAGCAGTCCGGCCCGTACCAGGGAGGACTTGCCGCTGCCCGAGGCGCCGACCACCGTGACGACCGGGTGGCGCAGCACCGCGTCCGTCACCCGGCGGACATCCGCCTCACGGCCGTAGAAGAACTCCGCGTCCTCCTCCCGGAACGGCTCCAGCCCCCGGTACGGACAGCGCCGCAGTCCCGGCTGGAGTTCGACCAGCGCGGCGGACGGCACCAGGTAGGCGGTGTCCTCGCTCGCGCCGCGCGCGGTGGCGACGACCATGCCGATGACGCCGCCGAGTTCCTCGTCCCACACGGGGGATCCGCTGAACCCGCGTGTGATCCGGCGCAGCCGGTCGTACTCCTCCGACAACGCCACCCAGCCCGCGCCGACCCGGTCGCGCACCCGGCCCTGGGCCCACTGGCCGTGGTCGCTGCCGGCCGGGAAGCCCAGCACCCGGAAGCGATGGCCCCACATCTCGCTGCCGCTGACCAGGGGCACGGGGCGTACCACCTGGGGGAGTTCCTCGGGCAGCCGCAGCAGGGCGATGTCGCCGCCGTCGTCGCCGACCGGTTCCCAGGCGGAGACGTGGACCTGATACGTCCGTCGCGCGTACGGGGTGTCCCGCAGCAGGGGGAAGTCGATCGTGACCGTGCCACCCTCGGCGGACGCCGTGGCCTCCGTCCCCTCCGGGTCCCGTGCCCGCGCGACGACATGGGCGCAGGTGCACACCGTGTCCGGCGCGATGAGGAACCCGGCACCGACCACCCTGCCGTCCGCGTCGAGCACCCTCGCGACCGCAGGTGCGAGGCGGTCTATGGCGCTGGTCATGACGGCCCGCCCGCATCGGCGCGGTCATCCCCCGTGCAGGACATGGGTCCCCCTCGACGAATCGTCGCCCTGAGTCCTGGGTTTATTGCATCGAGTCACCTCCATGAGCACAAGGCGGACGACCAACTCCCCGCCCGGTCGAGAAAGTTCACAGAGAGGTCGCCGGCTTCGGCGGCGGCGTGCACGGCTACCGCTCGCTGGAAGGCACCTTCCTCGGCGGCTGCCTGTTCTCCGGCCGTACGGCGGGCCGGGCGGCGGCAGCGGCCACGGCGACCTGAGCCGCCGTGACCTGAGCCGCCGTGACCTGAGCCGCCGTTACCGGCCCACCGGGGCCGGGGTGCGTATGGCAACACCTCGGCCCCTTCCCGGCGTCCGGGTCAGGACGGGGACAACTCCCCGCGGACCGTGCGCGCCGCGGTGACCAGGTTCTCCAGCGAGGCCCTGGTCTCGGGCCAGCCGCGGGTCTTCAGGCCGCAGTCGGGGTTGACCCACAGCCGTTCGGCGGGGATGGCCCGCAGACCCGTGCGGAGGAGCTCGGCGGCCTCACCCGCGCTCGGGACCCGCGGCGAGTGGATGTCGTACACCCCCGGTCCGGCCTCGCGCGGGTAGCCGTGCGAGGCGAGTTCACGGGCGACCTGCATATGGGAGCGGGCGGCCTCCAGGGTGATGACGTCGGCGTCGAGGTCGTCGATGGCCTGGACGACGTCCCCGAACTCGGCGTAGCACATGTGCGTGTGGATCTGCGTGTCCGGGCGGACTCCGGCGGTGGTGAGCCGGAAGGCTTCCGTGGCCCACGCGAGGTACGCGGCGTGATCGGCGGCACGCAGGGGCAGCGTCTCCCGCAAGGCGGGCTCGTCCACCTGGATCACCGAAGTCCCGTCCACCTCAAGGTCGTTGACCTCGTCGCGCAGGGCGAGGGCGACCTGGCGGGCCGTCTCGGCGCGCGGCTGGTCGTCGCGGACGAAGGACCAGGCGAGCATGGTGACCGGGCCGGTGAGCATGCCCTTGACCGGGCGGGAGGTGAGGGACTGGGCGTACGACGTCCAGCGCACCGTCATCGGTACGGGGCGGGAGATGTCGCCGGCCAGGATCGGCGGACGGACGTAGCGGGTGCCGTAGGACTGGACCCAGCCGTGCTGAGTGGCGAGGTAGCCGGTCAGCTGCTCGGCGAAGTACTGGACCATGTCGTTGCGTTCGGCCTCGCCGTGGACGAGGACGTCCAGTCCGGCCTTCTCCTGGAAGGAGATGACCTCCTGGATCTCGGCCTTGATCCGCTCCTCGTAGCCGCCCGTGTCGATGCGGCCCGCGCGCAGGTCGGCCCGTGCGGTGCGCAGTTCGCCGGTCTGCGGAAAGGAGCCGATGGTGGTGGTCGGCAGCAGCGGCAGACCGAGGTGGGCCCGCTGGGCCGCGGCCCGTTCGGCGTACGGCTGGGAGCGGCGCGCGTCGGCCTCGGTGACGGCGGCGGCACGGGCCCGGACGTCCGGGTTCCGGGTGACCGGGGATGCCGCGCGGGAGGCCAGGTCGGCGCGGTTGGCGGCGAGTTCGGCGGCGATGGTGTCGGTGCCCTGGGCGAGGCCCTTGGCGAGGGTGACGATCTCCCGCGTCTTCTGCTGGGCGAACGCGAGCCAGCGCAGGATCTGCGGCTCGATGTCCCGCTCCGCGGACGCGTCGAGCGGCACGTGGAGGAGGGAGCAGGAAGCCGACACGTCTACCCGGTCGGCCAGGCCGAGCAGGGTGCCAAGGGTGGCGAGGGACTTCGACAGGTCGTTGACCCAGATGTTGCGCCCGGTCACGACACCGGCGACCAGGCGCTTGCCAGGCAGTCCGCCGACGGCGGCGAGCGCGTCCAGGTTGGCGGCCGCGGACTCCGTGAAGTCCAGCGCGAGCCCCTCGACCGGCGCCTTCGCCAGCACCGGCAGTGCCTCCCCGAGCCGGTCGAAGTACGAGGCGACCAGCAGCTTCGGCCGGTCGGTGAGTACGCCGAGCTCGCGGTAGGCGCGCTCGGCGGCGTTGAGTTCGGCCGGGGTGCGGTCCTGGACCAGGGCGGGTTCGTCCAGCTGCACCCACTGGGCGCCGGCCGCGCGCAGGTCGGCGAGGATCTCGGCGTACACCGGCAGCAGCCGGTCCAGGAGGGTGAGCGGCTCGAAGTCCGCGGCCACGCCGGGGGCCGGCTTGGCGAGCAGCAGATAGGTCACCGGCCCGACCAGCACCGGTCGGGCCGTCAGACCGAGGGCCACGGCCTCCTCGAACTCGGCGACCTGCTTGGCCGAGTCGGCCACGAACACCGTCTCCGGGCCCAACTCCGGCACCAAGTAGTGGTAGTTGGTGTCGAACCACTTGGTCATCTCCAGCGGCGCCACGTCCTTGGTGCCGCGTGCCATCGCGAAGTACCCGTCCAGCGGGTCGGCGGCGACGGCGTCCCGGTGCCGGTCGGGCACGGCGCCGACCATGACGGTGGTGTCGAGGACGTGGTCGTAGTGAGAGAAGTCCCCGGTGGGAACCTCGTCGATGCCGGCCTCGGCCAGCTGCCGCCAGTTCCCGGCACGCAGGCCGGCCGCGGTGGAGCGGAGCTCGTCGGCGGTGACGCGGCCCTTCCAGTAGCCCTCGATCGCCTTCTTCAGTTCCCGGTTCGGGCCCTGACGGGGGTAGCCGTACACGGTGGTCCGTGCTGCCGCGGCTGCGGACTCGGTGGTCACGGAGATCTCCTTCGCGAGATGAATCCCTGAGCATCCCGGGGACGGGACGAGAGCGCGAAGGGGTGACGGAACCGGACGGCGACGGCCCCTGGCCGCCCGTTCGGTATGCACGCCGACCCGCCCACGAGGTCACCGGGATGTCCGCGCGCGGAATCGTCCGCGCACGGGCAGTTGGCAGGTCTTCGGACTCGCGGGCACGTCCTCATCACCTGAGGACACCTACTGGCCGTCGCTTCCCAGGCCCGGTACGTCGGACCCAGTGCGTATGACGGCGGTCGTTCCCGCTCACCGCTGCGGGGCAGTCCCGGATTCCCACCGGGTTCCCTCTTACGACGCATCCCGCCTGGCTGACGGGGCGAACCAGCTGCACCGGCAACCCTAGATGCCGGTGCCGTACATGTGAAACCCACGCCCGGACTTACGGCCCAGCAGCCCCGCCTCGACCATCCGCTGGAGCAGCGGGGGAGGGGCGTACAGGGGTTCCCTGAACTCGTCGTACAGGGACTCGGCGATCGAGGCGACCGTGTCGAGGCCGATCAGGTCCGCCAGCCTCAGCGGGCCCATGGGGTGGGCGCAGCCCAGCTCCATGCCGGCGTCGATGTCGGCGGCGGTGGCGAACCCGGACTCCGCCATGCGGATCGCGGCCAGCAGATAGGGCACGAGGAGCGCGTTGACGACGAAACCGGCACGGTCCCGAGAGCGGACGACCGTCTTGCCGAGCACCCCGGTGGCGAACTCCTCGACCGCGGCGGCCGTCTCCGGGGCGGTGTGCAGGGAGGTGACGACCTCGATCAGCGGCAGCACGGGCACCGGGTTGAAGAAGTGCAGCCCCACCACGCGGTCGGCGCGGCCGGTGGCCATGGCGAGGCGCATCACGGGCAGGGAGGAGGTGTTGGTCGCCAAGACCGCCGCCGGGTCCGCCACGATCTTGTCGAGCGCGGTGAACACCTCCACCTTGGCGTCGGCGTTCTCGATGACGGCCTCGATGACGAGCTGCCGGTCGGCCAGATCCTCCAGACAGCCGGTGAAGACCAGTCGCGCCAGAGCTTCCTGTGCCGCGCTCTCCGCCAACTTCCCCCGCCGCACGGCTCGTTCCAACGAGGCGGCCACACGCTGCCGGGCGGCGACGGCGTCGGCCTCGCACACCACGGTGTCCAGCCCGGCCCGGGCGCACACCTCGGCGATCCCGGCCCCCATCTGCCCGCCGCCGACCACGCCGACGCGCCTGATGTCCCCGCTCATGCCCCCTCCTCCGCCCGCCGCACAAGGTGCCGCGTGTACGCGTCCGGGGTGAAGAACAGCGGCAACTCACCTGCCATCGCGGTGCGTTCGAAGAGCGCGCGGATCTCGTCCAACGGCGCCGACGGATACTCCGCACCCAGCGAGACCAGCTCGTCTTCGAGCAGCCCTACCACCGCCTCCCGCTCGACCACCCGGTGCCGCAGCCACTGCCAGATCTGCACCCGGGCGATCTCCGCGGTCGCCGCGTCCACCATCAGCCCGTACAGCGCGACGGCACCCTGCCCACGCAGCCAGGCGGCGAAGTACCGCAGGGCCACAGCCACATTGGCACGCACGCCCTCGGCGCTCGGCGGCCCGCCGATCCGGCGCACCGACAGCAGCTCGGCCGCCGTCACCTCGACGTCGTCCCGCCTGCGGTCGATCTGGTGCGGCCGGTTCCCGAGGACGTCGTCGAACACCTCCCGGCACAGGTCCACCAGCCCGGGATGCGCGACCCAGGACCCGTCGAAGCCGTCCTCCGCCTCCCGCTCCTTGTCCAGCCGCACCTTGGCGACCGCCGCCTCGTGGGCGGCGGAATCCCCGCTCGGCACCTGGGCGGTCACACCGCCGACGGCATGCGCGCCCCGCTTGTGACAGGTACGCACGAGCAGCTCGGAGTACGCCCGCATGAAGGGGGCGGTCACCGTGACCTGCGCGCGGTCCGGGAGCAGGAAGTCGGTGCGGTGACCGAAGGTCTTGATCAGGCTGAAGAGATAGTCCCAACGGCCCGCGCTGAGGCCGGAGGAGTGCTCACGCAGCTCGTAGAGGATCTCCTCCATCTCGAAGGCGGCGGTGATCGTCTCGATGAGCACGGTGGCGCGGACCGTGCCGCGCGGGATGCCGAGGAGTTCCTGGGCGAAGACGAAGATGTCGTTCCACAACCGCGCCTCGTACCGGTTCTCCAGCTTCGGCAGAGAGAAGTACGGCCCGTGACCGGCGTCGACCTGACGCCGCGCGCAGTGGAAGAAGTACAGCCCGAAGTCCACGAGGGCGGCGGGCACGGGTCGGCCGTCGAACTCCAGATGCTCCTCGTCGAGATGCCAGCCGCGCGGCCGTACGACGATCGTGGCCGGCCGGTCGCTTTCGCGCCGCTCGATCGCGTCGAGCAGGTTCAGCTGCCCGTCGATGACGTTGTGCCAGGTCGGCGCGGTAGCGTCCTCGAAGTCCGCCACCCACACGCACGCACCGGAGTTGAGCGCGTTCACCGCCGTCCGACGGTCGGGCGGCCCGGTGATCTCCACCCGGCGATCGGCCAGCCCGGGCGCGGCCGGCGCGACGCGCCAGCCGGGGTCCGCGCGCACGGCGGAGGTGACCATGGGGAAGTCGAGCGGCGCCCCCGAGGCAAGCCGCAGCGCCTGCCGACGCCGCTCCTTCAACAGCTCCACCCGCCGCTCCCCGAAGGCCCCGACCAGCCGACCGACGAAGTCCAGGGCGGCAGGGGTGAGGATCTCGTCATGACGGTGACCGGAAGCGGCGAGCACACGGAGATGGTGCGTAAGTGCGGTTGCGGACATGGGGATTCTCCTGAAGAGGGGGTGAGAAATCGCGCCCCTTCAGGGGCGCGGGGAACTGCGCGACCAGCCACACCCGGCCGGCAGCCCGCACACGACCTAGTGGAACTGCTCCTCCTCGGTCGACCCAGCCAGAGCAGTGGTAGAAGAAGCCGGATTGACGGCAGTGGAAACCAGATCGAAGTACCCGGTACCGACCTCCCGCTGATGCCTAACGGCAGTGAACCCGTGCCGTTGCGCGGCGAACTCCCGCTCCTGCAGCTCGACATACGCGGTCATCCCGTGCTCGGCGTACCCCCGGGCCAGGTCGAACATCCCGTGGTTCAGCGAGTGGAACCCGGCCAGCGTGATGAACTGGAACCGATACCCCATCGCCCCCAACTCCCGCTGGAACTTGGCGATCTGGTCGTCGTCCAGCGCCGCCTTCCAGTTGAAGGACGGCGAGCAGTTGTACGCCAGCATCTGGTCCGGGTACCGGGCATGGATCGCCTCGGCGAACTCCCGCGCCTGCGCGAGATCCGGCGTACCGGTCTCCACCCAGATCAGATCGGCGTACGGCGCGTACGCGAGCCCGCGGGCGATGACCGGCGCCATCCCGTTCCGCACCCGGTAGAACCCCTCCGCCGTCCGCTCCCCGGTCACGAACTCGGCGTCCCGCTCGTCGACGTCACTGGTCAGCAGACTGGCGGCGAGCGCATCCGTACGCGCGACGACCACCGTCGGCACATCGGCGATGTCGGCGGCCAGCCGGGCCGCGTTCAGGGTGCGGATGTGCTGCGAGGTCGGCACCAGGACCTTGCCGCCGAGGTGCCCGCACTTCTTCTCCGAGGCCAGCTGGTCCTCGTAGTGGATACCGGCGGCCCCCGCCGCGATCATCGCCTTGGTCAGCTCGAACGCGTTGAGCGGGCCGCCGAACCCGGCCTCGGCGTCGGCGACGATCGGCGCGAGCCAGTCGGTGGTGTCCTCGCCGCCCTCCGCGGTGGCGATCTGGTCGGCGCGCAGCAGCGCGTTGTTGATCCGGCGGACCACCTGCGGCACCGAGTTGGCCGGGTACAGGCTCTGGTCGGGGTAGGTGTGCCCGGCCAGGTTGGCGTCGGCGGCGACCTGCCAGCCGGACAGGTAGATGGCCTGGAGCCCGGCCTTGACCTGCTGGACGGCCTGGCCGCCGGTGAGCGCGCCGAGCGCGTGGACGTAGTCCCGCTCGTGCAGCTGCCGCCACAGCCGCTCGGCGCCGCGCCGGGCCAGGGTGTGCTCCTCACGGACGCTGCCGGAGAGCCGTACCACGTCCTCGGCGCTGTGGGTGCGCTCGATGCCCTGCCAGCGGGGGTCGGTGGCCCAGCGCCGCGCGAGTTCCTGGGCCGCCTGTGTGCTCGCCTCTGCCATGACTGTCACCGTCTCCTCGGTCTGTGCTGAGTGCCAATCCGTACACCTGGGCAGGCCGGGGATGGCACTGCGTGTCTCGTGCTGGTGCGGCCCGTTGTGCTTCGCACGCTTTCGCTGGCCGCACCGACGACTTTGGCACTGGCACTGAGTGCCAACAACCGTGGACCGTTGCCAACTTCTGCGAATCTTCCGGTCCTCGTCTGCCAACTTTGCGAAGCCGGATGGCGAGTGCTTCTCGCGTACGCTGCCCCTGTCCGCACACGGAGGAGGAGCCCGGAGTGAGCAAGGCCTATGCGGGCGCGCGGCTGCGGCGGCTGCGCGAGGAACGCCGGATGAGCCAGGCCGAACTCGCCCGCGCCCTGGGCATCTCCCCGAGCTATCTGAACCAGATGGAGCACGACTCCCGTCCGCTCACCGTGCCCGTGCTGCTGCGGCTGACCGAGACGTTCGGGCTCGACCCGGGCTTCTTCTCCGA
>JABFVM010000304.1 GCA_013362785.1 Streptomyces sp.
GGCGCGGGTGTGAGTGCGGGGGCGTGAGCGGTCCGGGCGGGGTGGCGTGGGGGCGGTGGTGGCTGTGCCGGGGGTGGGGGCCGTGCCGGTGGTGGTGGCGGTCGTGCCGGTGGTGGTGGCGGTCGTGCCGGTGGTGGCGGTCGTGCGAGGTGCAGCGGCAGGACCGCCAGCGCCTGCGCCACCGCCACCGCCACCGCCAGCGCCTGCACCTGCACCTGCACCTGCACCTGCACCTGCACCTGCACCTGGTGAGTTCGGGGCGCCCGGTGAGTAGTCCAGGGTGCCGGGTGAGCCAGGGGCACCGGGTGCGCCCGGCGTGCCGGTCTGCCGCATCATCGCCCCCTCCCTCGCCGACCGGCTCACCGCCCGTCCCGCCGCCCCCGGTCTCTCCCCCACCGGCCCGGTCACCGCCGGTCCCGCCATCCCCGCCCCCGCCCCCTCCCCCACCGGCCCACTCACCGCCCGCTCCGCCACCCGCGTCCCCGACCCCTGTCGGGCCGTGAGCCAGCCCTCCGCGACCAGCTCCGCATAGGCCTCGGCCACCGTGTTGCGGGCGATGCCCAGGTCGGCTGCGAGGGAGCGGGAGGAGGGGAGGCGGGTGGCCGGGGCGAGGCGTCCGGTGCGGACGGCGTCGCGCAGGGCTTCGGTCAGGCCTCGGCGCAGGCCCGGTCCTGTCGGTTCAAGGTGGAGGTCGATGCCCAAAGTGGCCCAAGGTTTTGCCATGGAAATGGACCATACTCCTGGGCTGCTTCGCTTCTAGGGTCGAGATCATGACGACGGCAGACACCACAGACGGCACGACCGCAACCACCTCGCCCCTCACCTCGCCCCTCACAACCACCCTGCCCAGCACAGCCACCACGACCGCAACGGCCACGTACGCCCCCGAGCGCCCCGCCCGGCTGAGCTGGGCCCAGCACGCCCCCGACGTCTACAAGGCGATGATCCGGCTCGACGCGGCCGCCCGGAAGGGACTCGAACCGCAGCTGTACGAGCTGGTGAAGATCCGGGCCTCGCAGATCAACCACTGCGCGTTCTGCCTCGACATGCACACCAAGGACGCGCTCGCGGCCGGCGAGAGCGTCGAGCGGATCGTGCAGCTCGGCGCCTGGGAGGAGTCCGCGCACTTCTACACCCCGAAGGAGCTCGCGGCGATCGAGCTCACGGAGGCCGTCACCGTACTGACCGACGGGTTCGTGCCCGACGAGGTGTACGAGAAGGCCGCCAAGCACTTCGACGAGGCCGAGCTGGCCCAGCTCATCGCCGCGATCACCGTGATCAACGCCTGGAACCGGTTCGGAGTGACCTGCCGTATGGTGCCGGGGCACTACCAGCCGGGGCAGCATCAGTGAGCAGCTCACGTACCACCGTGTGATCGCGCCACCGGCCGACCGCACCACCGGCCGACTGCACCGCCGGCTCACCGCGCCACCGGCTCACCGCGCCACCGGCTTGCCGCACCCCCGGCCCACCGCACCCCGGCCGACCGCACCCCCGGCGATCGTCAGTCGCCGCAATCCACCAGGGAGGTACACACCGTGACCGAAGTCGAAGCCTTACGCGCGCTCCACCGCCGCCGCTCCCCCGACGATCCGCTGGTCCTGCCCGGCCCCTGGGACGCCGCCAGCGCCCGCGTCTTCGTCGGGGCCGGGTTCCCGGCGCTCGCCACGCCCAGTGCGGGGGTCGCCGCCTCCCTCGGGTACGAGGACGGGCAGACGCCGGCCGACGAGATGTTCGCGGCGGTGGCGCGCATCGTGCGGGCGGTCGACGTGCCGGTGTCGGCGGACATCGAGGGCGGGTACGGGATCGCGCCCGGGGAGCTCGTGGAGCGGCTGCTGGCGACGGGTGCCGTGGGGTGCAATCTGGAGGACTCCGAGGGCGGGGTCCTCAAGGACCCCCGCGCGCACGCCGACTGGCTCGCCGAGGTGCGGCACGCAGCCGCCGACCGGGTCTTCCTCAACGCCCGGATCGACACCTTCATCCGGGCCCGCCGGGACGCCGACCCCAAGCAGGTCGCGGAACAGGCCATCGAGCGGGCCGCGTTGTACGTCGCCGCCGGTGCCGACTGCGTGTATCCGATCGGCGCCCCCGTCGACGTACTGCCGCTGCTGCGGTCCGGCATCCAGGGGCCGATCAATGTGCACGGCACGGTGACCGGAGTCACCGGCGGCAACGGAGACACCGGCGGCCCCTCGCCCGCCGAACTCGGCGAACTCGGGGCCACCCGGATCACGTTCGGGCCGGGGCTCCAGCGCAGGGCCGACGAGGCGCTGCGCGAGATCGCCGCCGACCTCCGGAAGTGACCGTCAGGACAGCCACGCCGCCCCGGGGCTCAGCCGCCCGGGGCTCAGCCCTCCCGAGGCTCAGCCACCCCGAGGCTCAGCCACCCCGAGGCTCAGCCACCCCGGGGCTCAGCCACCCGGGGCTCAGCCGCCCCGACCGTCAGGACAGCCACGCCTTCCACGTCGACTCGTGGCTGTCCGCCCACTTCTTCGCCGCCTCCTCGGGCGACAGCTTCTGCTCGGCGATCATCAGGGAGACCTCGTTCTGGTCCTCGGTCGTCCACTTGAACTTCTTCAGCAGGGCCGCCGCCTCACCGCCGTTCTTGGAGAAGTCGGCGTTGAGGTACTTCTGCAGCGGGGTGTGCGGATAGGCGCAGGCGACCTTGTCCGGGTCCGCGTCGCAGCCCTCCTTGTACGCCGGCAGCTTCACCTCGGTCATGGGGACCTTCTTGAACAGCCACTGCGGCTCGTACCAGTACGTCAGGAAGGGCTTCTTGGCCTTGGCGAACTGCTTGATCTGGGTGATCTGCGCGGCCTCCGAACCGGCGAACACCACCTGGTAGTTCAGGTCCAGGTTGTTCACCAGCGCCTTGTCGTTGGTGACGTAGGACGGCGAGCCGTCCATCAGCTGGCCCTTGCCGCCGCTCTCCGCGGTGCGCAGTTCGTCGGCGTACTTGTTGAGGTTCTTCCACTCGGTGACGTCCGGGTGGGCCTTCGCGAAGTACGTCGGCACGAACCATCCGATGTGGCCGGTGACGCCGAGGTCGCCGCCGGGCACGATCGTCTTCTTGTCCTTGATGTAGCGCTGCTCCTGGTCCGGGTGGCCCCAGTCCTCCATGATCGCGTCGACCCGGCCCTGGCTGAGCGCGTCCCAGGCGGGGATCTCGTCGACCTGGACGGTGTCGACGCGGTAGCCGAGCTCGTGCTCCAGGAGGTACTGGGCGACGGCGACGTTGGCCTGGGCGCCGACCCAGGACTGGATGGAGAGCGTCACGGTCTTGGCGCCCTGCGCGTTGGCGAAGGGCGACGACTGCTTGGTCATGTCGGCGGCACCGCAGCCGGTCAGCAGCGCCAGGGAGGACACGCCGGCCACTACGGCAGTCGTCCGCATGGGTCGGATCCGCATGGGTCGGATCCGCATGGGTCGGATACGAATGCGCATGTCACGCTCCCTTCTTCGCGCGGCGTTCCGTCGGCTGCGTCACCCGGTCCAGCATCAGACCGAGGCAGACGATGGCGGCACCGGCCACCAGACCGGTCGCCAGGTCGCCCCGGGCGAGGCCGGCGACGACGTCGTAGCCGAGCGCGCCACCGCCGACCAGGCCGCCGATGATGACGACGGCGAGGACCAGGACGACGCCCTGGTTGACGGCGAGCAGCAGTGCCGGGCGGGCGAGCGGGAGCTGTACCTGCCGCAGCTGCTGGGCGGGGGTGGCGCCGAGCGAGCGGGACGACTCCAGGGCGGCCGGGTCGACCTGGCGCAGACCCTGGGTGGTGATGCGGACGACGGCGGGCAGGGCGTAGACGACGGCCGCGGCGACGGCGGGCGCGCGGCCCACGCCGAACAGTGCGACGACCGGGATCAGGTACACGAACTGCGGCATCGTCTGGAAGACGTCCAGCACGGGGCGGAGCAGACGCTCGACCCGGTCGCTGCGGGCCGCCGCGATGCCGGTGGCGAAGCCCAGGAGCAGGGTGACGGCGACGGCCGCCAGGACCTGGGAGAGCGTGTCGAGCGACGAGCCCCACACACCGAGTACGCCGATCGCGGCCATGGCGAGCACGGCGGTCAGCGCGGTGCGCCAGGTGCCGATCAGCCAGGCGAGCGTGGCGACGATCAGCAGGACCGACCACCAGGGCAGCCACTGCAGGCCGTCGCGCAGCGGGTTGAGCACCCAGGTGGTGAAGTGGGCCGCCCAGTCGGCGGTGCCGCCGATGACGGGGACGCCGGAGTAGAGGTGGTCGGTCATCCAGTCGACGCCGCGGTTGACGGGCTCGGCGAAGTTCAGGGTCCAGGCGTCGGGCCAGTCGAGGCGGCCCGCGAGACGTCCGGCGACGGCCACGGCGACCGCGGCGGCCAGGGCGTACAGCGAGCGTGCCCGGCCGTTCGGCCGGGGTTCGTCGCCGAGCCGCGCCCCTGCCGCGCCGGTCACCCGGTCCAGTACGACGGCGAGCAGCACGATCGGGATGCCGGCCGCGAGGGCGGCGCCGACGTCGACGGTGGCCAGCGCCTGGTAGACGCGGTCGCCGAGGCCGCCCGCGCCGATGACGGACGCGATGACCACCATGGACAGCGCCATCATGATCGTCTGGTTGAGGCCGAGGAGGAGTTCCTTGCGGGCCAGCGGGATGCGGGCGGTCAGCAGCCGCTGCCGTGCGGTGGTGCCCATGGACTCGACCGCCTCCAGCACCTCCTTGTCGGCGCCGCGCAGACCGAGGGCGGTGAGGCGGGCCATCGGCGGGGCGGCGTAGACGACGGTGGCCAGGACGGCGGCGGGGACGCCCATGCCGAAGACCAGCACGACGGGGAGGAGGTAGGCGTAGGCCGGGAGCACCTGCATGGTGTCCAGTACCGGGCGCAGGGCCCGGTCCATACGGTCGGACAGTCCGGCGGCGAGGCCCAGCAGCACGCCCACGACGGCCGAGGCGAGCACGGCCACGACCATCAGGGCGAGGGTCTGCATGGTCGGGATCCACATGCCGAGGAACCCGCAGGTCAGGAAGGCGACACCGGTACCGGCGGCCAGTTTCCAGTCCGCGACGCGCCAGGCGATCAGGGACGCGGCGGCGGTGACGCCGACCCAGCCGGCGGCGAGCAGCACCAGGTAGACGGCGCGTACGGCGACGATGACCGCGTTGCTGAGGTGGCCGAAGAAGTAGAGGAACAGCGGGTGGCTGTCCCGGTTGTCGATGATCCAGTCGCTGACCTTGGTGAGCGGCTCGGAGACGTCGACGGTGAGCGCGCCCGGCCAGGTGCCGCTCGCCCAGTGGGCGTCGGCCAGCGGGACGAGGATCGCGGCGGCGAGCGCGATCAGCAGGAGCTTGCGCACGCCGGGGCGTTTGAGGAAGCCGGGCAGGGCGGTGCGCGGGGCGGCGGCGGTGACCGTGGCCATCACACCACCTCCTTCGCCTGCTCCGTTCCCGCTGCGACGGGCTGCTCCGTCCCCGCGACGACGCCGAGAAGCCCCTCGTGGTCGACCACGCCCAGGCAGCGGCCGTCCTCCATGACGCGGGCCGGGGCACCGGTGCGCGCCACGGCCTCGATCGCCTCGGACACCGTCGCGTCCGGCGCGACCGCCGGCCCGTTGCCGGCCTCGTCGGACGACGCGGTGCGCATCGCCGTACGGACCGTCAGGACCTGTTCGCGCGGGACGTCACGGACGAACTCGCGGACGTAGTCGTCGGCCGGGGAGCCCACGATCTCCTCGGGGGTGCCGAGCTGGACGACGCGGCCGTCGCGCATGAGGGCGATGCGGTCGCCGAGCTTGAGGGCCTCGCTGAGGTCGTGCGTGATGAAGACCATGGTGCGGCCCTCCTCCTGGTGCAGTCGGACGACCTCCTCCTGCATGTCCCGCCGGATCAGCGGGTCGAGCGCGCTGAACGGCTCGTCGAAGAGCAGCACCTCGGGGTCCACCGCCAGGGCCCGTGCCAGGCCGACGCGCTGGCGCTGACCGCCGGACAGCTGGCCCGGCCTGCGGTGCTCCATGCCTTCCAGGCCGACCTTGGCGACCACGGCGGCGGCCCGCTCACGGCGCTCCGCCTTGCCGACGCCCTGGATCTCCAGGCCGTACGCCACGTTGTCCAGGACCGTGCGGTGGGGCAGCAGGCCGAAGTGCTGGAAGACCATCGCGGCGCGGTGGCGGCGCAGTTCGCGCAGCCGGGTCTTGTCCATGGCGCGGACGTCCTCGCCGTCGATGGCTATGGTGCCGGCCGTCGGCTCTATGAGGCGGGTCAGACAGCGGACCAGGGTGGACTTGCCCGAGCCGGACAGGCCCATCACCACGAAGACCTCGCCCTTGCGGACGTCGAAGGACACGTCCCTGACGGCTGCCGTGCAGCCGGTGCGGGTGCGCAGTTCGGCGGGGGTGAGCGCGGCCAGTTCCGGGTCGGCGGGGACCAGGTGCGGCTTGGGGCCGAAGACCTTCCACAGGCCGTCGACGGAGAAGACCGGCGTCTCGGCCGGGGGTTTGCGGGTCTCGGGCGTCGTGTTCTGCGGCGCGGTCTGAGGGGTCGTACTCATCACGCCTCACCTCCCATAAGGTCGACTGCCTTCTCACCGACCATGAGCACCCCGATCATCGGGTTCACGGCGGTCATCGTCGGGAAGACGGAGGCGTCGGCGATTCGGATTCCGTTCAGGCCCCGGATCCGCAACTGCGGGTCCACCACGGCCAGTTCATCGTCGGCGGCACCCATACGGCAGGTGCCCGCCGGGTGGTACACGGTGTGCGCGACCTTGCGCGCGTACTCGCTGAGCTCCTCGTCGCCGGTGACCTCCGGGCCGGGGCACACCTCGCGCTTGAGCCAGCCGGCCAGCGGTTCGGCCTTGGCGATCTCACGGGCGATCCTGATCCCGTCGACGAGGGTGCGGCCGTCGTAGTCGTCCTCGTCGGTGAAGTACCGGAAGTCGAGCGCGGGCTTCACCGCCGGGTCGGCGCTGGTCAGGTACAGCCGGCCGCGGCTCTTGGGCTTGGGGATGTTCGGGGTCATGGACACTCCGAACTCCGGGCGCTCGTATCCCAGTCGCTCCGGGTTGTCCGTGAACGGGATCTGGTAGAAGTGGAACATCAGGTCCGGGCCCTGGTGTTCGGGGTCGCGGCGCACGAAGAGGCCCGCGTCGGAGTCCATCGCGGAGTTGTCCGGGATCGGGCCGTTCGTCTCCCAGACGATCACCGACTCGGGGTGGTCGAGCAGGTTCTCACCGACGCCCGGCAGGTCGTGGACGACCGGGATGCCCAGTGCCTCCAGGTCCTGGCGGCGCCCGATGCCGGAGTGCATCAGCAGACGGGGCGTGTCGACGGCGCCCGCGCACAGGACGACCTCGTTGCGGGCGCGGATCAGCAGTTCCTCGCCGCCCTTGGTGCGCACGTGGACGCCCTCGGCGTGGGTGCCGTTCAGCTCCAGCTTGTACGCCCAGGTCTCCAGCAGGATGGTGAGGTTGTCGCGCTCGTCCATCACCGGGTGCAGATACGCCACGGACGCCGAGGAACGCTTGTTGTTCTCGGGGTGGTAGGCGAGGTCGAAGAAGCCGACGCCCTCGGTGAAGGGCTGCTTGTTGAAGCCCTCGACGCGCGGGACGCCGAGCGCGCCCTGGGCCGCGTCGACGAAGTCACGGGCGATGGCGTTCCGGTCCTTCTCGTCGACCGGGACGATGTTGTTCTTGAGGCGCGCGTAGTACGCCTCCATCGGCACCGCGCCCCAGCCCTTGGCGCCGGCCTCCTCCCACTCGTCCCAGTCGGACGGCAGCGGCTTGAAGGCGATGAGGGTGTTGTGGCTCGAACATCCGCCGAGGACGCGGGCGCGGCTGTGCCGGATGTGGGAGTTGCCGCGGGGCTGCTCGGTGGTCGGGTAGTCGTAGTCCAGCTCACCGCCGAGCAGGCCCATCCAGCGGCGCAGTGTGAGGACGTCGTCCCGGTCCACGTCGCTGGGGCCGCCTTCGATGACGGCGACGGTGACGTCCGGGTTCTCGGTGAGGCGGGAGGCGATGACGGAGCCTGCGGTGCCGCCGCCGATGACGACGTAGTCGTACTCGTGGGTCTTCTCGGGCATGGGGTGGTACTCCAAGGGGGGTTGATCAGGGCTGACTGAGGGGTCTCATGGGGAGGTCAGCCCGCGAACCAGCGCACCGGCCTGGGCGCGAGGTTCTGGTAGACGTGCTTGGTCTCGCGGTATTCGGCGAGTCCGGCGGGGCCGAGCTCACGGCCCACTCCGCTCTTGCCGAAGCCGCCCCACTCCGCCTGCGGGAGGTAGGGGTGGAAGTCGTTGATCCAGACGGTGCCGTGCCGCAGCCGGCCCGCGACACGCCGGGCCCGGCCCGCGTCGGCGGTCCAGACCGCGCCGGCGAGGCCGTACTCGGTGTCGTTGGCGAGGGCGATCGCCTCGTCCTCGGTGCGGAAGGTCTCCACGGTGAGGACCGGCCCGAAGACCTCCTCGCGTACGACGCGCATCTCGCGGTGGCAGTGGTCGAGGACGGTCGGCTCGTAGAAGTAGCCGGTGGCGGGCCTGGTGTGGCCGGCCTCGGGGCGCTTGCCGCCGGAGCGCAGCACCGCGCCCTCCTGGAGCGCGGACTCGACGTACGCCTCGACCTTGGCGCGCTGCTGCTCGGAGACGAGCGGCCCGCACTCGACGCCGTCCTCGGTGCCGCGGCCCAGCCGGATGCGCGAGGCCCGACGGGCCAGCTCGGCGACGAAACGGTCCCGCACGGACTCCTCGATGATGAGGCGGCCGCCTGCCGAGCAGACCTGGCCGCTGTGGATGAAGGCGGCGTTGAGGGCCTGGTCGACGGCGGTGTCGAAGGCCTCGTCGGTGGCGCAGGCGTCGGCGAAGACGACGTTGGGGTTCTTGCCGCCGAGTTCGAGGGCGACCTTCTTGACGCCGGGGGCGGCGGCCTGGGCCACCTTGGTGCCGCTGACCAGGCCGCCGGTGAAGGAGACGAGGTCGACGTCGGGGTGCTCGGCGAGCCGGGCGCCGACCGAGTGACCGGGGCCGGTGACGATGTTGGCGACGCCGGTCGGCAGCCCCGCCTCGACGAGCAGCTCGATGAGCGCGATGGTCGTCAGCGGGGTGATCTCGCTGGGCTTGACGACGAAGGTGTTCCCGGCGGCGAGCGCGGGCGCGATCTTCCAGCTGGCCTGGAGGAGGGGGTAGTTCCAGGGCGTGATCAGCGCGCACACACCGAGCGGCTCGTGTACGACGACGCTGTGGATGTCGGCCGAGCCCGCGTCCACGACCCGGCCCGGGGCCTCGGCGGCGACCAGCTCGGCGAAGTAGCGGAAGGCGTCGGCGACACAGTCGATGTCGACCCGGCCCTCCTCGACGGTCTTGCCGGCGTCGCGGGCCTCCAGCAGCCCGAGCTTCTCGCGGTCGCGCACCAGCAGGTCGGCGACGCGGCGCAGCAGCGCGGCGCGCTCGCCGACCGGTGTGCGGGGCCACTCGCCCTGGCCGCCGTCGAAGGCGCCGCGGGCGGCCGCCACGGCCAGGTCGACGTCCTTCTCGTCACCCTCCGCGACCACGGCGAACGGCAGGGCGTCCGCGGGGTCGAGAATGTCGCGCGTGGCACCCGAGGCGGCCTCGCGCCACTCGCCGCCCGCGTGAATCGTCTGCGGCTCCTGCCGCGCCTGCTGTCCGGTCATGATCGGTGTTGCCTTCCGTTCCTGTTCAGCGCCCCTGAGTCACACAGGTGTCACTCATAGGACCGTCTCCGCCTGCCCCGGCCCCCGCATTGCATGCGCAATCGACGGCGGAAAGTGCGGTGCATCACTGAACATTCACTCAAACATGAACAAAAGGGACACGCTCAGGTCACAACCATGGACCAGGATGGGACCTTTGACTAAAGTCAAAGAAATATGGAGCACTCGAAGCCCGCAGAGCCCCCGGAGCCGGTCGCGGCGGAGCACGTGACGGCCTTCCGGCACTTCAACCGCTATTTCACGCGCCGCATCGGCGTACTGGACGACCACTACCTCGGCCAGGACCGCCCGCTGGGCGAGGCCCGGCTGCTGTTCGAGATCGGGGACGGCGCGTCACTGCGCGAGCTCAGGAGCCGGCTCGGTCTGGACGCCGGGTATCTGAGCCGGATGGCGAAGGCCCTGGAGGCCCAGGGCATGGCCCGGCTGAGCGCACACCCGCGGGACAACCGGCTGCGCATGATCGAACCGACCCAGGCCGGACGGGTGGAGCTGAAGGAGCAGAACCGGCGGGCCGGCGCGGTCGTCGCGGGGCTCCTCGAAGGGCTGACCGCCCCGCAGCGCGCCGAGCTGACCCAGGCCATGGCGACGACCCAGCGGCTCCTGCGCCTCGCGGGCATCACCGTCGACCTCGTCGACGGCGCGGCCCCCGACGCCCTGGCCAGCCTGGACGCGTACGCCGACGACATCGACGAGCGGTTCCCCGAGGGCTTCGACAAGAACGACCTCGTACGGCCACACGAGGTGTCCGGCGACGCCGGCGCCTTCTTCGTCGCCTACGAGGAGGGCCGCCCCGTGGGCTGCGGCGCGCTACGCCGCCTGGCACCCGGCGTCGGCGAGATCCGCCACGTCTGGGTGCACCGCGACGCCCGCCGCCTGGGCCTGGCCCGCCGTCTGCTCGACGCCCTCGAACGCGAGGCGGCCGCACGGGACTTCACCGTCGTACGCCTCGACACGCACGCCGCGCTCAAGGAGGCGCAGGCGATGTACCGGGCGTGCGGGTACACGGAGATCCCGGCGTACGACGACAACGCCTATGCGAGCCACTGGTTCGAGAAGCGTCTGGATCGCTGAGCCCGGACTAGGGCTGGGCGGCGTCAGCGGCACTGGCCGTCCGACGGGCAGAAGGACTCCAGTGCCTCGGTGAGCGGTTCGCGGACCAGTTCCGGGGACAGGGACTCGGGGCCGGCGGCGCGGATCGCGTAGAGCGTGCCGTCGGTGGCCTCGAAGCGGTGGTCGATGACCTGGCGCGGGCCCTTGTTCTCGTCGTCGTAGCGGTAGGTGAGCTCGGACCAGCCGGCGGCCGAGGCGCGCCGCAGGGGCTGGTAGCCGGGCTGGTGGGAGTAGCCGTAGCCGGGGTCGTTCTCGGCGAGGTCGAGGGACTCGGCCGGGGTGTCCTCCGAGAGCGCGAAGATCTGCAGGCCGCGGTCGCCGTCCGGGGAGTCGTAGCGGACGACCGGGGCCTTCTCGCCCTGCTCCTGCCTGCGGATCCAGCCCTCGGGGACGTGCAGGGTGTAGCCGACGGGGTCCTGGGCGCGGCGGTAGCCGGCGGGTGAGGACAGCGAGGCGGACGCCGACGGGGAGTTGCCCGCGGAGGCCGACGGGGTGGCGACGGCGACGCTCGGCAGCGGGGTCCGCGCGGCTCTCCCGCCCGCCGTGGAGTCGGCGCGGATGAGGTACCAGACACCGGTGCCGACGCCCGCTCCGAGGACGGCCGCGGTGACGACGACGAGCAGCAGGCGGCGGGCGCGGGCAGGTGCGGGCTGGATGTGGGGAGGCGAGGGCTGCGCAGGGGGCGGCGGTTCGTACGCGGGCGTCGAGAAGGTCTGGGTCCGGGCCGACGCCCAGGGCGGTGGGCTGATCGGCTCCCGCGCGGCGGCGGCCCAGGCCGCCTGGCCTCTCTCCTCGCTCGGCTCGTGCTCGGCCCACGAACCGGAGCTGTGGCCGTCGCTGTTGCTGTGGCCGTCGCTGTTGCCGTCCCATCCGCTCATGACAAGTCCCCCGAATCACCTCATGCGTACTGCTTCCGACGCTAGCGGCGAAAACGGCCGCGGGCCCCGCTCCGGAAGCAACCGGAACGGGGCCCGCGCAGGTTCGTGACAGAACCGTGGACTCGGATGAGTCGGACTCAGGTGAGGCCGACTCAGATGAGGCCGACTCAGATGAGGCCGAGGGAACGGACCGCCTCGCGCTCCTCCGCCAGCTCCTTGACGGAGGCGTCGATACGGGCGCGGGAGAACTCGTTGATCTCCAGGCCCTGGACGATCTCGTACTTGCCGTCCTTGGTGGTGACGGGGAAGGAGGAGATGAGCCCCTCCGGCACGCCGTACGAGCCGTCGGACGGGATACCCATGGACACCCAGTCGCCGTCGGCGGTGCCGTTGACCCAGGTGTGGACGTGGTCGATGGCGGCGTTGGCGGCGGAGGCCGCCGAGGAGGCGCCACGGGCCTCGATGATCGCCGCACCGCGCTTGGCGACGGTCGGGATGAAGTCCTCGGCCAGCCACTTCTCGTCGTTCACGACCTCGGCGGCGTTCTTGCCGGCGATGGAGGCGTGGAAGATGTCCGGGTACTGGGTGGCGGAGTGGTTGCCCCAGATCGTCAGGCGCTTGATGTCGGCGACCGTCGAGCCCGTCTTCTTCGCGAGCTGGGTCAGCGCGCGGTTGTGGTCGAGGCGGGTCATCGCGGTGAAGCGCTCGGCCGGTACGTCCGGGGCGGCGGCCTGCGCGATGAGCGCGTTGGTGTTGGCCGGGTTGCCGACGACGAGGACCTTGATGTCGTCCGCGGCGTTGTCGTTGATGGCCTTGCCCTGCGGCTTGAAGATGCCGCCGTTGGCGGAGAGCAGGTCACCGCGCTCCATGCCCTTGGTGCGCGGGCGGGCGCCCACGAGGAGGGCGACGTTGGCGCCGTCGAAGGCGACGTTCGGGTCGTCCGAGATGTCGATGCCCTGGAGCAGCGGGAACGCGCAGTCGTCGAGCTCCATGGCGGTGCCCTCGGCGGCCTTGAGCGCCGGGGTGATCTCAAGAAGCCGCAGCTTGACCGGCACGTCCGCGCCGAGCAGCTGGCCGGAGGCGATGCGGAACAGCAGGGCGTAGCCGATCTGGCCGGCCGCGCCGGTGACGGTGACGTTCACGGGAGTGCGGGTCATGGCGTTCTCCGTAGGACAGCTGGCGGTGAGGGCATCCCGGCCCCGGGTGCGGGACTTAGAGATGATCGATCTCTTGGCGTCGAGAGATCCACCGGTCAGGCTATCGCGCATCCGGGATCTCGCACGGCCGGGTCCCGTGTGGCCCGTCCCACAGAATGACGATCAGTGACGAACGCCGGGGCGAAGGAGACAAATCGTCGGGGTGAAGGGGACAAAAGAAGGGGGCGGCCGCCAGGACAAAAGGGGGCGGCCGCCAGGTCCGGGAGAGGTGAACCTGGCGGCCGCCGGGTGGGGGTACCGATGCCGGACTCCCGTGGGGGTACGGTGCGCGTTCCCACTTTGCCGGCGCCCATTCCTGCCCACCCGAACTTCTTTTACTGCGTGCAGCCCTCCTGCCCGACGGCCAGCGTCGCGCAGGCATTCGCCTCCCCCGCGTCCTTCACGGCAACCATCGGCGTGTACGCGATCGTGTCCCCGACGGCGGTGATCGACCCGCTCTCCTTGGCCTTGCCGACCGTCACCACGACCTCGTCCCCCTGCGCGGCCCGGGTGATACGCCCCCATGCCGCGCCGCAGGCCTCGCTGTAGCGCACCTCGACCACGGCCGTACCCACGGTCGCGGTCTTGGCGGTCGTCACGAGGTCACCACTGCACCCCATGGCCTCCGCGTCCTTGCCGGTGCAGGAGGCACCGCTGCACTTCACGCCGGGCGGCAGATCGGTGTCGGCCGAGGCGGTCGGCGAGGGCGACTTGGCGGCGTCCTCGCCCTTCTTCCCGCTGCCGCCGTCGGTGAAGTAGAAGACCGCCGCGATCACGACCAGCACACCGACGACCCCCGCGAGGAACATCGTCAGCCGCCGCTTCCCACCGCCACCGCCGGAGCCGCCGCGAGTGGCGGCCCTGCTCCCCGGACGCGGCCCTTGCGGAGGCTCGCCGTACGGACCGGGCGTCGCGGGCGTCCAGGCAGGACCCGACTCCGCGCCGACGGCCCCGGACCCGACGGACGCCCCGGAGGACGTCGTACCGGCCCCCCGGGCACCCGTCGGCGACGGCCCCCGATACCCGGCCAGCTTCCACGAGTTGCCCCCGGAGTCCCCGACCTCCCGGACGTCGTCCCCGACGGAATCCCGAATCCCCGAGTCCCGAACGCCCGAGTCCCGGACCCCCGCGTCCCGAACCTCCGGCGCCGTCGGCTGCACCGGCACCGCGGGCGGCACGGTCGGGGCGACCCCGGCCGGTCCCGCCACCCCGGGCGTGGGCGCGGCCGTGGCACTGCCACCCCTGCGTGCGGGCTTGGCCGCCTTGGTGCTCCCCTTGGCACTCCCCTTTGCGCTGCCCTTGGCGTTCGCGGGCGGCGCGCCGAACTCGCTCAGCGCGGCGCGCGCCTGGGAGATCCGGATGGCCTCCATGGTCATGTCGTGGCGCATCTCCGAACGGCTCCAGGCGCGTTCGGCGAGCTCCCACATGGTCGTCAGGTGGACCGGATTGGTGCCGGTGACCTCGGCGAGCGCCACGATGGCGCCCTTGGGCGCGAGCAGCCGCCCGTTCAGATACCGCTCCCAGGACGTCTTGCTGTATCCCGTCCGGTCGGCCAGCGCCGCGATGCTCAGACCGCTGCGGTCCACGAGCCGCCGCAGCTGACTCGCGAACTCCCTGACCTGCGGATCGAGTTCATCCGGCAAGGCCCTCCAACGAGGCATTGCTTCCCCCCTCTTCCCCCCGGTTCGT
>JABFVM010000225.1 GCA_013362785.1 Streptomyces sp.
GACTGAAGCCCCCGACCCCGAGGTCGTGGAGCTGGCGACCAAGATCTTCGATCTGGCCCGGCAGGGGCAGACCGAGGCGCTCGTGGCCTATGTCGACGCGGGCGTTCCGGCCAACCTCACCAACGACCGCGGCGACTCGCTCGTGATGCTCGCCGCCTACCACGGCCACTCCGACGCGGTGCGCGCCCTGCTCGCCCGGGGTGCCGAGGCGGGCCGGGTCAACGACCGAGGCCAGACACCACTCGCCGGTGCCGTCTTCAAGGGCGAGACGGAAGTGATCAAGGCTCTTCTGGAAGGCGGTGCCGACCCGGCCGAGGGGACCCCCTCGGCCGTCGACACGGCCCGGATGTTCGGCAAGACGGAACTGCTCGAACTGTTCGGCGCACACTGATCCGACTTCGCTGACCAGCGAAAACACAGAAAACGGGGGAGGCGGTACAGGGCCGCCGAAATTTCGGTCGCGGCAGATGTAAGTGCCGAGTCATCATGACGTCGTGATTCACGGACGCGATGGCTGGGCAGGTGTTGCCGCACCGCGCGGACCGTGATCGGTCCGCATGGGCCACCGACGAGAGGCAGAGGAAGATGGTCTACAGCAAGCAGGAAACGGCGGGCGCCCCGACGTGTTGTCACGCGGCCAGGTGAAGCAAGAACCCCGGTTGCGTCGACGCTTGATGTGAGGCTGTTTCCCATGTTCGAACCGGTCATAGCGCCCAGCGGTACGCTGCTCGGCCTGCTCCAGCGGGGCCGTGGTGACGGCACACTGCACGCGCTCACCGCCCCGCGCGCCGAGGCGCTCGCGGCTCTGAACCACTGTGTGCTGCGGGACCCCCGCCACGACTGGCAGGTGGAGAACCGCTCCCTGTACTACGCCCGTCTCTTCCTCGACCTGAACGGCGAGCTGGACGAGATCGAGGCCCACCTCTTCGACGTCGAGGACGCCCTCGACACCGACGAGTCACGCACCGGGCTGACCCTCGCCGTCCTCGGTCACCTGGCCTCCTACGGCAGGCGGGACGCCCTGGAACTGCTGCGCAGGTACGCCGCGTCGGGCTCCAGCTGGGCCTGGGCGCTGGACGAACTGGCGCTCAGGGACGACGACGCCGGGCTGCGTGCCCTGGCGGCGCCCGTCCTGGCGCGTTTCCCGGCCGATCCCGAGGGCGAGGCCGAGCTGGCCGCCGCCGTACGCGATGCTTTTGAGCCACGGCCCTGGCGGCTGTGGGCGGAGGATCCGCGTGAATCGATCGCCACGCGTGTGCGTGCCGCTCAGGAGGCCGGCTGCTTCGACCGCTGGCAACGCCAGATGCGACCTACCGGGCCCCGTCCGGGGTGGAGCGTGCAGGCGGTCTTCGAGTGGGCCCAGCAGGGCTTCGAGCGCGGTGCCGCGCTGTATGTGCCCGCCGCGCGGTGCCTCGTCGCCGTCGCGGGCCCGGAGGACCGGCCCGAGATCGTCGCCGCCGCCAAGGACGGCACCGACGGAGCCCGCTGCACGGCTCTGCGGTACCTGGCCGACAGCAACGATCCGGATGCCCTCGACCTGATCGAGGCGGCCGTGATCACCGGCTCGCCCGTCGTCGTGGAAGCCGCCGTCGACGCGTTCGAACGTATGCGCAGTATCGCCGCCGTCGACCGTGCGCGTGGCTGGGCCCGACGGCCCGATCCGCTGGGCGCCGCCGCCGGACGCATGCTCGCCTGCCGGGGCGGAGCCGAGGACAAGGACCTCGTCCTCGCGGCCCTGCGTGAGGCCGTACGGGGCGAAGGTCCCGACGCCCCGACCCTGTGGACCCTCGTCGACGGCACCGGACGCCTCGGCATCGCCTGCGCCGCCCCCGTGCTGCGCCATATCTACCGCGAGACCGCCTCCTCCCACCTGCGCGGCCGCACCGCCCGCGCCCTGGCCGCCACCGATCCCTCCTTCCCGTCCGGATTCGCCGTCGAGTGCCTCTGGGACTGCGAGGAGACCACCCGCGAAATCGCCGCCCGGCATGCCGAGACCGGGGACACGCGCGTCGTGGAGCGACTGCGCCGGCTCGCCGCCGACCCGGCCGAGGAGGACGAGGTCCAGACGGCCGTACGCAGCCGGATCGGACCGGACCCGACCGCCGACTGATCATCGGGCGGGACATGTGTGCACGCTGTGAATCTCGGGGAGAACCGCCCGCCGGGTGAACACCCGATGACCTGCGGGTCAGGCGCGTATGGACGCGATCTGACCCGCTCGGGGGCGCAGCGGAACGCTCATGGGACGTTTGTCGTTCGGAAAGATCCACTTTGACGCGGCCACGTCCAGTGCGGCGACAACACCGGTATGCGTGTCGTCATCGTGACCGAATCCTTTCCCCCCGATGTGAACGGCGTGGCCCACTGCGCGCTCCAGACCGCCCGACACCTCGTCGATCGCGGTCACGCACCCCTCGTCGTCGCACCGGCTCCCGCTCCCGGGAACAAGGCAGCCGCCTCCATGGCGCCCTGCCCCGTCGTCCAAGTCCCCTCCCTCCCGCTCCCCGGCTATCCCCAGGTCAGGGTCGCGCTCCCCAGTCGGCGCCTCGCCGCCGCGCTGATCCAGCACCGGCCCGACGTCGTGCACCTGGCCAGCCCCTTCGTCCTCGGCGTGCGCGGCATGGCCGCCGCCGCCCGGCTCGGCATCCCCGCCGTCGCCGTCTACCAGACCGACCTGGCCGGATACGCCCGCACCTACATGGGCGCCGGCGAGGCCGCCGCCTGGCGGCGCATACGGTCCGTCCACTCCGCCGCCGACCTCACCCTCGTCCCCTCCAGTGCCTCCATGAACGATCTGGAGGCCCACGAAGTGCCCCGGCTCAAGCTGTGGGCACGCGGCGTGGACACCGCCCGCTTCCGCCCCGAGCTCCGCGACGAGAAGCTGCGCCGCGAACTCGCCCCGAACGGCGAGGTCATCGTCGGCTACGTCGGACGGCTCGCCCCGGAGAAGCACATCGAGCTGCTCTCCGGTGTGTGCGGCCTGGCCGGCGTGAAGGTCGTCATCGTCGGCGACGGGCCGAGCCAGCCCGCGCTCGCCGAGGCGCTGCCCGGCGCGGTCTTCCTGGGCCGCCGCGGCGGCGACGATCTCGCCCGGATCTTCGCGTCGTTCGACGTCTTCGCCCACACAGGCCCGTTCGAGACCTTCTGCCAGACCGTGCAGGAGGCCATGGCCAGCGGTGTGCCCGTCGTCGCACCGGCCGCGGGCGGCCCGCTCGACCTGGTCGACCACGGCCGCACCGGCCTGCTGGTGCCGCCGCGCGACGCCGACGCCGTACGGGACGCCGTGCGGTCCCTGGTCGCCGACCCGGCGCTGCGGGCCGCCTACGGCACCGCCGGACGGGCGACCGTCGAGGGCCGGACCTGGGCCGCCATCGGCGACGAGCTCATCGACCACTACGAGGCCGTGCTCAGGGCGCGGAGGCCGGCGGTGACGGTATGAACGCCTCGCCTCGCAACGGTACGAACTCCTCGCTGCGCATCGTCCGGCTGGCGAACTTCGTCGCCCCCGCCTCCGGAGGCCTGCGCACCGCCCTGCGCGAGCTCGGCAAGGGCTTCAAGCTGGCGGGTCACGACCCCGTCCTCATCGTGCCGGGCGAGAAGTACAGCGACTGCGAGACCGAGCAGGGCCGGGTGATCACCCTGCCCGGCCCGATGCTGCCCGGCACCGGCGGTTACCGTGTCCTGCTCGACAAGCGGCGGGTCGCGGCCCTCCTGGAGGAGCTCGCTCCCGACCGCCTGGAGGTCTCGGACCGTACGACGCTGCGCTGGACCGGAAGGTGGGCCCGCCGTGCCCGCGTCCCGGCCGTGATGGTCTCCCACGAGACCGCCGACGGCGTACTGCGCACCTGGGGCCTGTCCGAGAACCTGTCCCGGCGCGCAGCCGACGCCCTCAACGTCCGCACCGCCCACACGTACTCCAAGGTCGTGTGCACCACCGAGTTCGCCGAGCGGGAGTTCGTGCGGATCGGCGCCCGCAACGTCGTACGGGCCCCCCTGGGCGTGGACCTGATGAACCGGCGTCCCACCCTGCGCGACGCGGCACTGCGCGGCACACACGTGCGTGCCGACGAGACGCTGCTGGTGATGTGCTCCCGGCTCTCCGTGGAGAAGCGGCCCGGCACCGCGCTGGACGCCCTGGAGTCCCTGCGCCGGCGTGGAGTGCGCGCCGTACTCGTCGTCGCCGGGAACGGGCCGCTGCGCGCGGGGCTGGAGAAGCGGGCCCAGGAGCGCGATCTGCCGGTGACCTTCCTCGGGCATGTCGCCGACCGCAGCCTGCTCGGCGCCCTCCAGGCCTCCGCCGACGTGGCCCTGGCCCCCGGGCCCGCCGAGACGTTCGGGCTCGCCGCGCTGGAGGCCATGGCCTGCGGTACGCCCGTCGTGGCGAGCGCGTCCTCCGCGCTGCCGGAGGTGATCGGATCCGCCGGGGCCACCGCGGCGGACAACGGGGACGCCTTCGCGGACGCCGTGGAGATGCTCCTCGACCGCCCCGAGCGCGAGCGCCGGGAGGCGGCACGCGCGCGTGCGGAGTGCTTCGGCTGGGGCACGGCCGTGGACGCCTTCCTCACCGCGCACGACGCGGCGGTGCCGGCCCGTCCCTTCGCGCGTGCGGAGGGCGCGGCATGAGACCGCTCCGGTATGTCGCCCTCGGGGACTCGCTGACCGAGGGCGTGGGCGATCCCGTGGGAAGCGGGTGGCGCGGCTGGGCCGCGCTGCTCGCCGGCGGGCTGTCCGAGCCGTCCGCCGAGTTCACCAACCTGGCGGTGAGCGGGGCGCAGACGCGCGACGTGCTGGAGTCCCAGCTGCCGGCCGCGCTGGAGCTGCGCCCGGACGTCGCGTCCGTGCTGGTGGGCGTCAACGACACCCTGCGCAGCACCTTCGACATCGAGAAGATCGCCCAGCGGCTCGACAAGGTCTACGAGTCGTTCACCCGACAGGGCACGGCCGTGCTCACGGCCTGCCTGCCCGACCCGGGCACGATGCTGGGCCTGCCGGGCGTCCTGGGCAACCCGCTGGCCCGCAGGCAACGGGCCGTCAACACGGTGGTCCACACACTGTCCGAGCGGTACGGGGCGGTGCATCTGCACGCCGTCGACGACCCCTGGATCATGGACCGCGCGATGTGGAGCTCGGACCGGCTGCACCCCGGGGAGCGCGGGCACCGGCAGATCGCCCTGCGCTTCCACGCGATGCTGCGGCACCGGGGCATCGCGACCCATCTGGCGCCCGCGGCCGAGCCCGAGTACCCGCCGCCCACCAGGTCGGCGAGCCTGCTGTGGCTGGCCACCGCGGGTACCGCCTGGGTGATCCGGCGGTGCAACGACCTGCTGCCGCAGCTGGTGCGTCTCGCCGCCGTGGAGATGCGGCACCGCGCGAAGGGCACCAGCGACCGGCTCGACGTGCGAGCGGCCCACTCGGTGTCCCGGGCGCTGGCGGCGCTGTCCGCGCCCGAGTGGACGGGAGTGCCGGAGCACCGGCGCGTGCCGGAGCGGGACGGGCTGCCCGGGGTGCCCGAGCAGCAGCGACGGGTGGTGGACGCGAAGGCGTTGCCCGAGCACCTGACCCTGCCGGAGGGGCTGTCGGTGCCCGTGCCCGGGCAGCGCCCGGTCCCTACGCCGCAGCCGGAACCGGAGGCGGCGTAGGGGGACGGGACGGCGCGCGTGGGCGTCCGCGGTCCCCAGCGGCGGCGTAGGGGACGGGACGGGTCAGCACCGGTGGGCGTCCGCGGTCCTCAGCGGCGGCGTACGGCCACGAACCGGACCGGTGTGCCCGGTACAGCCTGGGCGGCGGCCGGGAGGTCGGCCGTGCGGACGACGGCGATCACCGGGTAGCCGCCCGTCGTCGGGTGGTCGGCCAGGAACACGACCGGCCTGCCGTCGGGCGGGACCTGGACCGCGCCCAGGACCACGCCCTCGCTGGGGAGTTCGCGGGTGAGCGCCCGTTCCAGGGCGGGGCCGTCGGTGCGCAGGCCGATGCGGTTGCTCGCGGCGGACACGCGGTAGGTGCGGGAGGTGAGGACACGCACGGCCTCCGGCGTGAACCAGTCGTCGCGCGGGCCCGGCGTCACACGCAGGACCAGTTCGGCGGGCGGAGCCGGCTGCGGGGCGACGTCCACGCGCGCGTGGAGCGGCGTCGGTGAGCCCAGGGGGAGCACCGCGCCGTCCGTGAGGGGCGGCGGGCCGAGGCCGGACAGGAGGTCCGTGGACCGGCTGCCGAGGACCGACTCCACGGCGATGCCGCCGGATACGGCCACATAACTGCGTACGCCGCGGACGGCCGCGCCCACATCCAGGAGCGCGCCCGCTCGCATGCGCACCGGAGCGCCCCACGCCACCGGGCGTCCGTCCACCGTGACCCGGCAGGGCGCTCCGCCGACCGCCACGGTGACCGTCGAACGCGGCCGTACCGCACAGCCGTTGAGCGTGGTCTCCAGTACGGCGGCCTCGGGGCCGTTGCCGACCAGCCGGTTGACGAGCGTCGCCGCGGGCCCGTCAAGGGCACCGGAGCGCGGCACGCCGAGGTGGGCGTGCCCGGGACGGCCGAGGTCCTGCACGGTGGTGAGCGCCCCGGCGCGTACGACGGAGAGCGCGCGGTCGGTCATGAGCTCCCCACCGGAACGAAGCGCACGCGCGTGCCCGGCGACAGCAGCGCGGCCGGCACCCGCGTGTGGTCCCACAGCACCGTGTCCGTGGTGCCGATCAGCTGCCAGCCACCCGGCGACGAGCGCGGGTACACGCCCGTGTACGGACCCGCCAGCGCCACCGCACCGGCGGGGACGGCCGTGCGCGGAGTGGCCCGGCGCGGGACGTCGTAGCGCGGCGGAAGGCCGGTGAGATAGCCGAACCCGGGCGCGAAACCGCAGAACGCGACACTGAACTCGGTGTCCGCGTGGATGCGGGCCACCTCGCGCGGGGAGACCCCCCAGTGCGCGGCGACGTCGGCCAGATCCGGGCCGTCGTAGCGCACCGGGAGTTCGACGGCCTCACGCGCGCGTGGGGGAGCGGGGGGCACGTCGGACGTGGTCAGCTCGGAGGCCAGACGGGCCGGGTCGGTGAGGCCGTCGAGCAGGACCGTGCGGGCCGCGGGGACGATCTCGCGGACCGACAGCGTGCCCTCGGCGCGGCGCCGCAGCAGCTCCGCGTGCAGTGCCCGGGCCTCCTCGCCCGAGGACACCTCGACGAGCAGGGCGTCGTCGCCGACGGGCAGCGCCCTCATGCGAATGCCTCCACCCGGACACCGGACTCCTCCAGCCGTGACCGCACCCGGCGGGCCAGCTCGACGGCGCCGGGCGTGTCCCCGTGCAGGCACAGGGAACGCGCGCGTACCTCGACATGTGCTCCGGAGTGCGAGGTGACCACGCCCGAGCGGGCCAGGCCCACCGAGCGCGCCACGACGGCCTCCGGGTCGGTGACCACGGCGCCGTCCTGCCCGCGCGGCACGAGCGTGCCCTGCTCGGTGTACGCACGGTCCGCGAACGCCTCCGTGACGGGCGGGAGTCCCGCCTTGGCGGCCAGCTCCAGCAGGCGTGAGCCCGGCAGGCCGAGCACGGGCAGCGTGGCGTCCGCCAGGAGCACGCCGTCGACGACCGCGCCGGCCTGCTCCTCGTCGTGTACGACGCGGTTGTAGAGGGCGCCGTGCGGTTTGACGTACGACACGCGCGTGCCCGCCGCTCGCGCGAAGACCTCCAGGGCGCCGATCTGGTACGCCACTTCGGCCGCCAGCTCGGCGGGCGGCACGTCCATCGCGCGCCGCCCGAACCCCGCCAGGTCCCGGTAGGAGACCTGGGCACCGATCCGCACCCCGCGCTCGGCCGCCTGCTCGCACACCCGCCGCATGGTGGCCGCGTCCCCGGCGTGGAAGCCGCAGGCCACGTTGGCGCTGGTGACGACGGACAGCAGCCGTTCGTCGTCGGTGAGCTGCCAGCGGCCGAAGCCCTCGCCGAGGTCGGCGTTGAGATCGATCGAGGTCATGAGTTCCGTCGTTTCCTCAGTCCGGTGGTCAGGCGACGATGCGGTACTGCTCGTCGCGGGCGTCGGTCAGGAACATCTGGCCCGGTGCGTGGGTGATGGCGAACGGCGGGCGCGAGGCCATCACCGCGGCCTGGGGGGTCACTCCGCAGGCCCAGAACATGGGGATGTCGTCCCGCTCCATGTCCACCGGATCGCCGAAGTCGGGCCGGCCGAGGTCGGCGATTCCCAGGGCCGACGGATCGCCGCAGTGCACGGGGCTGCCGTGCACCGCGGGCAGGAGGCCGGTCTCCCGCAGCGCCGCCGACACGTGCTGCGGCGGCACCGGGCGCATGGACACCACCATCGGGCCGTGCAGCCGCCCCGCCGGTCGGCACGGGCGGCCGGTGACGTACATCGGGACGTTGCGCCCCTGCTCGACGTGGCGGATCGGTACGCCCGCCTCGGCCAGCGCCCACTCGAAGGTGAAGCTGCAGCCGATGAGGAACGACACCAGATCGCTCCGCCAGTGAGCGCGCGCGTCCGTCGGCTCGTCCACCAACTCGCCGTCCCGCCACACCCGGTAGCGCGGCAGATCGGTGCGCAGGTCGGCGCCCTCGGCGAGGACGGTCGTCCAGGATCCGGCGTCCGTGACGTCGAGCACCGGGCAGGGCTTGGGGTTGCGCTGGCAGAACAGCAGCATGTCGTACGCCCAGTCGGCGGGCACCGAGATCAGGTTCACCTGGGTGTGGCCCGCCGCGACCCCGGCCGTGGGGCCCGTGAGGCCCTCCCGGAAGCGGGAGCGGGCCGTTTCGGGGCTCCACGCGTGCGCGTGCTCGTCGGTGGCGGTGACCGGACGGTCGTCCGACAGGGCGTCGAGCGGGCGGTCGTTCGTCGCGACGGTGGGCGGACGGTCGTCCGTGCGGTTCACACCAGCTCCTTCCCGCGCGTCTCCGGTAGTCCGAACAGGGCCAGCGCCGCGATGCCATAGCCGATCGCGCCGAAGACCAGTGCGCCGCCCACGCCCCAGCTGTCGGCCAGGAAGCCGACCGTGGTGGGGAAGACGGCGCCCACCGCGCGGCCGGTGTTGTACGTGAAGCCCTGTCCCGTGCCGCGCACGGCCGTCGGGTACAGCTCGCTCAGGTAGGACCCGAAGCCGCTGAAGATCGCCGACATGCAGAACCCGAGCGGGAAACCGAGCACGAGGAGCAGGGTGTTGGCGCCGCTCGGGATGTTCGCGTACGCCAGGATGCAGACCGCCGACAGCAGCGCGAACAGCCAGATGTTGCGCCGACGGCCCAGCCGGTCGGTGAGGTAACCGCCGGTCAGATAGCCGATGAAGGCGCCCGAGATCAGGAACGTCAGATAGCCGCCGGTACCGACGACCGACAGCTCGCGCTCGGTCTTGAGATAGGTCGGCACCCAGGTGGCGAGCGTGTAGTAGCCGCCCTGGACGCCGGTGGAGAGCAGCCCGGCGAAGATCGTCGTACGCAGCAGGCCGGGCTTGAAGATCGCCGAGAACGAGCCCTTCTCGGCGCTCTGTTCCCGCACGGCCACGGCCTCGGGGGCGTCGTGCACCCGGCGCCGCATCCAGATGACGAGCAGGGCGGGCAGCGCGCCGGTCCAGAACATGATGCGCCAGGCCAGGTCGTCGCCGGCGAACGAGAAGACCACCGTGTACATGATCGCGGCCAGGGCCCAGCCGACGGCCCACGAGCTCTGGATCGCGCCGAGCGTGCGGCCGCGGTGCTTGGCGCTCGCGTACTCGGCGACGAGGATCGCGCCGACCGCCCACTCACCGCCGAAGCCGAGGCCCTGGAGGGCGCGGAAGACCAGCAGCGTCTCGTAGTTGGGGGCGAAACCGCAGGCGACGGTGAAGACCGCGTAGGTGATCACCGTGATCATCAGCGCCCTGACCCGGCCGATCCGGTCGGCCAGTACGCCCGCGAGGGCGCCGCCGATCGCGGAGACCACGAGCGTGACGGTGGTGAACAGGCCGGTCTGGCCGCTGTCCAGGCCGAAGTACGCGGCCAGCGCGACCATGCTCAGCGGCAGGGTGAAGTAGTCGTATGAATCCAGGGCATAGCCGCCGAAAGCACCCGCGAAGGCTCGGCGGCCGCGCGGACCGAGGGCGCGCAGCCAGCCGAACGCGCCGTCGTCGGCGGCGCGTTCGTTAGTGGCGGAGTGGGTGTTGGCCAGGGCCTGTGGTGGAGGGGTCGTGCTCATGGGCACCTCGCAGAGAGGGGGACGGAGGGTGCTTGAGGAGTGAGCCGTGCCGGTGCGCAGTACCGTAGAGGATTGTTCAACGATCCCTCAATACCCATGTTGTTTCGTTCTTGGGGTCTGCGATTGAATTCCGGCATGGAAGAGCACCTGACCTCACTCTCCGAGGACCGCGCGCTCCTGGGCCGCACGAGCACCGCGGAGCGGGTCTCGGACATCCTCAGGAGCCGTATCGCCGAAGGGTTCTTCCCTCCCGGCACCCGCCTTTCGGAGGACAGCATCGGCGGCGCGCTCGGCGTCTCCCGCAACACCCTGCGCGAGGCGTTCCGACTGCTCACACACGAACGCCTGCTGGTGCACGAGCTGAACCGAGGGGTCTTCGTCCGGGTTCTGACCGTCGAGGACGTCGAGGACATCTACCGCACCCGCGGCCTCGTCGAGTGCGCCGTCGTGCGGGGGCTCGGTGAGCCGCCGTACGCCTTGGACGGCCTCGCGGCAGCCGTTGAGGAGGGCCGCCGGGCGTCCGCCGAGGATGACTGGAAAGGAGTGGGTACGGCCAACATCCACTTTCACCGCGAACTGGTCGCCCTGGCGGGCAGCGCCCGCACCGACGAACTGATGCGCAGCGTCTTCGCGGAGCTACGGCTCGCATTCCACGTCGTGGACGACCCGAAGCGCCTGCACGAGCCGTACCTGGCGAGAAACCGGGAGATCCTGAAGGCACTGGAGGCGGCGGACCGGGTGGAGGCGGAGAAACTGCTGGCGGTGTATCTCGGGGATTCGCTGGAGCGGGTGGTGGAGGTCTATAGGCGCCGGGTGACGAGCACGCCCTGAGGGGCGCGGGGCTTATCGATATGCGGCTCCGCCGCGTGGGCGCGAGCAACCACATCCCGGCCCGCAGACGACATACAACCGTCGATTCCCGGCTCACCCAGCGGAGCGTCACCGTTTGGGCCGATGTCAGACCCAGGACCTACTCTGTGCACCGTGACTTCGCCTGCATCGACGGACCGTGTTCCGCCCCAGCTCAGCGCGGGGCCGCGCCCCGCTCCGGGCCCGGCCGCCGACGAGGGCCTGGCGCGGCGGCTGCGCGCGCTCGCCTGCACCGCGCCGCTGCACGACCTCGACGCACGCAAGGCCAACCTCGCGGGCGAGTACTCGGTCTACGGCATGGCGGAGGTGGCGCTCGCCGCCATCGACCTGGTCACACTCAACATGGACTTCGACACGGGCGCCGACCACGACCAGATAGTCGCCCGCCTCATCCCCCGCATCGCCGCCCAGGCCCCGCGCCGCCCCGTCGCCGAGCACGAGCGGGTGGCCCGCTGGGTCCTGGAGAACCTGATCAACGTCGGCAGCGTGGACCGCGGCTTCCGGGCCGTGTACGGCACGTTCGCGCCGGACGGCAGCTATGTCCGCCGTGACTACGACTTCAAGCTGATCGAGGAGGTCCCGGGGCCGGGCGGCACGGTCTACCTGCGGACGACCGACGAGGCGGTCAACGTCCTCGTCGGCGCCCTCGACACCGATGTCACCAGCGCCCAGATCGCCGCCGAGGTCAAGCTGGAGGTGCTGATCAACCGCGGCCGCCTCGCCGACGCGCAGCTGGCCGCCGAGCAGGCCCGGTACCGCACCGTGCAGTACTCCGAGACGCTGCGCAGGGCCCTGGACGCGACCCGCCGCAACGTCCGCGCGGTCGACTGGCTGAGCGCCGTACCCGACATGATCGCCGAGGCGCTCGACCACGTCGCCGACCGGTACCGCCACGAGAACGCGATCCTCACCAACATCCGCAAGGCCCGCGACGAGACCGAGGAAGCCGAGCACAAGCGCCGCGCGGCCGAGCTCGTCGACATCGTCAAGGACTGCATCCGACGACACACCCAGCTGCAGTCCCGCCTGCTGGAGGCCGGCCCCCTGTTCCGCGCCGAGCAGGACCGGCAGGCCTTCGCGACGCCGATGACGACCTCGGGGACAGATCTGTACGGCCATCTCCTCGCGCCCCTCCTGCCGTTGCCGCTGGAGCAGGCCGTCCGGGTCACGGACGCCTTCTTCGCACGCGGGACGGGAATGCGTACGCCGGTGTCGGTGCGGGTCGGTGATCTCGTCGACATACTGCTGACGCCTCCCGTGGAGCGCGAGCACCTCGGCGCCGAGATGCCCGAGCCCGACCTCATCGCGACGCCGGACGACAGCCGGTTCAGCGAGGAGCAGTTGGCGGCCGCGATGGTCCTGCTCGACCTGCCGGCCGACGCGCCGCGCCGACTGTCGGGGCTGCTGGCCGAGGCACGACGGCAGGATCCTGATCTGCCCTATCTGGTCGCACTGCTGGCGGTGCACGCGGCCAGTCCGCCGGTGGGCACGGCCTATCGGCAGGGCGAGGAGAAGCTGCTGTTCGCCGTGGACGACGGGACGGAGCTGGACGATCCCGAGTTCGGCGGTGCCGACCTCATCGTGGGGACGGCACTGCTGGACGCGGCGGGAATGGCAGCGGACAGGACGGAAGCAGCATGAGCGAACAACGACGCAGCAAGGAGCCCCGACCGTGAGCGAGCACGTCGAGTGGAGTGACGCGGAGGCCCCCGCCCCGTCGGCGCCTGCCGCTGTCACACCCGCCGACGCCGCCGACGCGGCGCGGCTCGTGGCGTTCGGGCTGCAGCCCAAGTTGCAGCCCGCGCGCGACCAGGAGTACGCCGACCTCCTGCGCCGCCACCGCGAGGACCCGGCGTTCGCGAGGCTCGCGGACGCCGTGGCCGCCGGGCTCGGGCTGGTCGTGCTGGAGGTGTCCCCCCGCGCGGGGATGGCGGTGACCGCCGCCGAGGACTCCGTGTTCGCCGTGCGCATGGGGGACTACGCGCGTCGTACGTCGGCCGACGGCAGCGACCGGTTCCTGCACGGGCTGGCCCATCTCGCCGTCGCCGCCATGGCGTTCCCGCGCCCCGAGGACCTCGCCGACGACGGCTACATCGGGCGCGTCACCGTCAACGGCGTCGACGCCTTCGTCCGGCAGGCCTGCCGACGGCTGGAGGAACGCGCGGACGAGCAGGGGGAGAACACCGACCCGGCGACGGACGCGCCCGGCCTGGAGGCCGCCTGGCGGATCTGGGTGAGACGCAGCGCGACCGGCGCCACCAAGGACGCGCGCCGGCTCGCGGGTTCCACGACCGGCATCATCGGCAAGGCGGTGGCCTTCCTCACCGACTCCGGCTTCCTGCAGCGGACGGGCGACGACAACGGCGGTACCTACCGGACGACCGCCCGCTACCAACTCCAGGTGCGTGACATGGCAGGCAGCGCCGCCATGGCCGAGCTGCTGGAGCTGGGCGTCGTCCCGGTCACCGACGGCACGGCGACCCTGCTGCCCGCCGAGGACACGGACGACCTGGAGCTGGTGGCCGACGCCGGACTGCCGTTCCACTCCGGCTGACGCCCACGCGCCACCCCGAGTTCCCCGAACTTCCCCGATCTGACGAAGACTTACGAGAGTCCGCCATGTACGAGCTGTCCCGGGTCCGCCTCTACTCCATCGGACCGGCCGGTGCGCGCTACGCCGACACCGTGCTTGACCTGCGCGGTGTGGGCGAGCCCGTGCCCGACCCCGCGCCGACGCAGGCGGAGTTCTTCGAGGAGGAGCCCGTCGGTCCGCCGCGCCGCCCGGCGCCCGCCGGAGTGCTCTTCCTGGAGAACGGCGGCGGCAAGTCGGTCCTGCTCAAGCTGATCTTCTCGGTGATGCTGCCGGGCCACCGCAACACCCTCGGCGGCGCCAGCTCGGGCGTACTGCGCAAGTTCCTGCTCGCCGACGACTGCGGGCATGTCGCGCTGGAGTGGCAGCACACGCTCACCGGCGAGTGCGTCGTGGTCGGCAAGGTCAGCGAGTGGCGCGGGCGCCAGGTCTCCAACGACCCGCGGAAGTTCGCCGAGGCCTGGTACTCCTTCCGGCCTGGCCCCGGGCTCAGCCTGGACAACCTGCCGGTCGCCGAAGCCACCACCGTACGGCCGCCCGCCGAGGGGCAGTCCGGCGCGCAGGGCCGCCGTCGCACCATGAAGGGCTTCCGCGACGCCATCACGGAGGCGGGCAAGGCGTATCCGCATCTGGAGGTGCACTGGGAGGAGATCCACGACCGTTGGATCGAGCACCTCGGCGACCTTAGCCTCGACCCCGAACTCTTCCGCTACCAGCGGGAGATGAACGCAGACGAGGGCGAGGCGGCCGGCCTCTTCGCGGTCAAGAAGGACTCTGACTTCACCGACCTGCTGCTCCGGGCCGTCACGGACACCCGGGACACCGACGGCCTCGCCGACCTGGTCAGCGGCTTCGGCAACAAG
>JABFVM010000030.1 GCA_013362785.1 Streptomyces sp.
TAATCAGCGGGTCCGGGGTTCGAGTCCCTGGCGGCGCACCGGTGAAGGGCCTCTCGTGGGAGCGAGGGGCCCTTCGGCGTTTGCGGGGCCAGCAGGGGCGGCCGGGGGTCCGGGGGTTGCCCCCGGGCAATACAGCATCAGCGGGTCCGGGGTTCGAGTCCCTGGCGGCGCACCGGTGAAGGGCCTCTCGTGGGAGCGAGGGGCCCTTCGGCGTTTGCGGGGCCAGCAGGGGCGGCCGGGGGTCCGGGGGTTGTGTCTTCCAGCCTCCGGTAGGTGCGCTGGCCGGGCGGCAGGCACCACACCGGGTCGGTGCAGTGGACGCCTTCCTTTCGCAGCCGTGCTCGGTGGATCTTGTTCGTGGCCGTGACCGGCATCCGGTCCACCACCCGCACGAACCGGGGTGCCATCTTGGTCCCGAGATCGGGCTGGGCGGCCAGGAAGTCCGTGAAGGCCACCGGGTCGAAGGTGCCGGCGATCGTCGCCATCACCTGGTCCCCGGTGACCGGATCCGGCACGGCGTACACGGCGACGGCGGCCGCCCCCTCGTAGCGCGCGAGGATGTTCTCGATCAGCGCGGAGGCCAGGTTCTCGCCGTCGACGCGGATCCGGTCGTCCGTGCGGCCGGCGAAGTAGAGATAGCCGTCGCGGTCCCGGTAGAAGAGGTCGCCCGTCCAGTACCAGCCGTCCCGCCGCCGCTCGGCCTCCGCCTCGGGATTGCGCCAGTACCCCTCGAAGGGGTTCGGCGCCCGGTTCACCAGCTCCCCGATCGCCTCGTCACCGTTGAGCAGCCGCCCGGCCGGATCGAAGACGGCGGCCGGGCACTCCTCGCGCGTCCCCTGATCCAGTACGACGAGCCCGGGCCCCGCCCGCCCCACGGCCCCCGGCGGTGTCCCCGGCGACCACTGCACGGCGGCCCCGCCCTCGGACGACCCGTACCCCTCGACCAGCCGCACCCCGAACCGCCGCTCGAAGGCCACCGCGTCCCGCGCCCCGGCCTCGGTGCCGAAGCCGAGCCGCAGCGAGTGCTCCCGGTCGTCCGTACGCGGCTCGGTGGCCAGCACGTACTGGATCGCCCGGCCCACGTAGGTGAAATACGTCACCCCGTACCGGCGTACGTCCGTCAGGAACCCCGACGCCGAGAACCGCCGCCTGAGCGCCACCCCCGCGCCGCTCGCCAGCGCCGGCGCCCAGTCGGCGATCACCGCGTTGCCGTGGAACATCGGCATGCAGACGTAGTGCACCCCCTCCGGCCCGAGCCCGAACTGCTCCGCCAGGGAGCGGCCCGCGGCGGCCAGGCGGCCCTGGGAGCAGAGCGCGGCCTTGGGGGCGGCGGTCGAGCCCGAGGTGAAGTAGAGCAGGAGGCGGTCGGCGGGGGTGGCCCGGGAGGCGTCCGGCCGGGCGTCGGCGTAGGGCGCGAGCAGGTCGTCGTACTCCTCGGTGCCGGTCACCAGGAGGCGTACGCCGGGCAGGTCGAGGCCCTTCAGCAAGGGCAGTCGGGTCGGCTCGGTGATCAGCAGGCGGCACTCGGTGTGCAGGATGTCGCGGGCGAGTTCGGGGCCCCGGCGGGTGGGGTTGATCCCGGCGACGGCGGCTCCCGCGAGAGCGGCCGCGCTCAACCACAACGGGTACTCCGGGGTGTTGTCCAGAAGCACGCCGATGTGCGGCTCGGCGCGGGGCGGCAGCAGGTCGGCGAGCAGCGCCGCCCGGACGGCGGCCCCGGCCGCCGTCTCGTGCTGCGTGAGCGTCTGCCCCTCGAACCACAGCCCCGGCCGGTGATCGCCCCACCGTGCCGCGACGAGCTCCGCGACGGTGCGTTCCGTGGTGGACTCCATGGGGGCGCACCGTAATTGACGTAGCGTCAGATGTGGAGCGTCAGGAGCGTCACGGCGTCACGGCTCCATGAAGACATCGTCCCCCGTGGGGAAGTCGCCCTCCGTGGGGAAGTCGCCCTCGCCGGGGGCATCGTTCCCGCCGAAGAAGCCGTCCCATCCGAAGAACCCGTCCGCGGTGGAGAACATCGAGTGCGCCACGAGGGCGAAGACGATGGCCGCGAGGATGAACACGCCGAGGAACGCCAGAATGCACCCCGTGCCCGCCGCGAGCCTTCCGGGCGCCGGAGGATTGGCCGTGGCCTGCTGCGGGTCGTCCGCCACATAGTGCACGGTGACGATGTCGCCCTCGAGGATCGTCCCGGGCCCGCCGGTCTCCTCGAACCGGACGCTGCGGCCGTCCCGCGTGATGAACTCGTATACGTGGTGCAGGGTCGTGTGCACCGAGGTGTCCCCACGGCCGCCACTGGTCGTGGTGTACGTCCGCAGACAGCGCGCCTCGGCGGTCAGGCCGCTGTTCCAGGCGCGGCTGACCCGCAGGGAGCGGCGGATCACCGCGACCATGCCGAAGGAGGCGATCCCGATCATGATCGCGGGCACGAGGTAGAACAAGACTTCCATGAGGTCCCCCGAGGGCCGTGCACGGCCCCCGTTCGGCCGGCGTGGGAGGAACCTACCCACGCCGACCTGGGCATTTACTCAAGAGAACCTCAGAATGTGACGTCCGAGCAGGCGTAGAACGCGTTGCCGGTGTCCGCGATCGTCCACACCGCGAGGATCACGTGGTGCCCGCTCAGCCCGGACGGCAGGGTGCCCGCGTGGGACAGGGTCTGCGGCGGGCGCTGCCCGTTGTAGGGCACGGTGAAGAACGGGGTGAGGTTGAGGTCGGAGCGGGTCAGGTTGTGGTTCTGGTTCCAGCCCGGCTTGGTGACGTAGTACTTGAAGTCGGTCGTGGCGTGCATCGCTGTGAACTGCCAGCGGAAGGTGTAGCTCTGACCGCCCGTCACCCTGGTGGTGGGCCAGGCCGCGCCCGACGGCGTCTTCGGCGCGCTGAGCTGGGCGAACTGCCCCAGCCCCGCGTTGCATATCTGCCCGTCGGCGGGGCCGGAGCCGGGGAAGCCCTTCGGGCCCTCGACGCTCTGCGGCTCCCACTGGATGGAGCCGCAGTTGGTGACGGTGCCGTTCTGGCAGAGCTTCTGCCTGCTGATGGGGAGGTCGGTGTAGCCGTGGCTGCTGGCACCTCCGGCGGAGAGCGCGAAGGCCCCGGCCGTGGTGAGTCCGAGTGCGGCGGCGTACCACTTGGTCTTTCTGCGCATGCTGCTGCTCCTGGGAACGTGGGGGAAGTTCGGCGAGCTTGCAGGTCTAGACCAAGTCCCAGATTATTGCTGACCGTTGAACATGTCCATACCAATCAAGGAACATGTTCAAGGGGCCGTCGGGGGCCATGTTCAACGAGCGTCAGGGCCCCAGCTCACCCCGCCCCACACAGAACGCCACCGTCAAGTCCTTGACCAGTGCCTTGCGTTCGTAGTCGTCGAGCTCGACCAGACCCCTCACCGTCAGCCGGGTCACCGTGTCCTCCACCGAGTCCACGACCGAGGTGAGTACGGCCGCCCGGTGCTGTGCGTCCAGCACGGCGATACGGCGCCGATGCATGGCGGCGGCGACCTCCGGGGCGTACTCCACCCGCACCGGCCGTACCGAGAACACCTCAAGGCCGACCGCCCCCGCGTCCCGCACCACCAGCCGGGTCAGCGCGTCGGAGGCCGCCTCGGCGGACCCCCGTGAGGCACCCGGCATCTCCACCGGCACCCGGGCCAGTGCCGCCTCGACGCACTCGCGCAGATAGGTCTCGTGGTCCTCCACCCCGAGCATCGCCCGCGCGGTGTCCTTCACCCGCCACACCACCAGGACGACCACCCGCAGCTCGACCCCGCCCCCGTCGGCCGCCGGCATCGGTTCGCTGCGCCAGTGACGCAGCCGTACGTCCACGCGTCGGCGCAGCAGCAACGGGTTGACCCACAGCAGTCCGGTGCGCCGGACCGTCCCCCGGTAGCGGCCGAACAGCCCGAGCACCCAGGCCCGCCCGGTCCGCCCCCGCGCCAGCCCGCCGAGCCCGAAGAGCCCCAGCGCCCCGGCCCCTGTGTACGCCGCCCACTGCCCCGGCCCCAGGCCCGCGCCCGCGGACGCCGGCAGCCCCAGCGCCTCCACCGCGAGCGGCGGCAACGCCCCCGACCACCACGAGGTGGCCAGACACCCGGCCACCCCGCAGGCCCCGGCGAGCACACCGGCCGCCCCGGGCAGCACCCGCGCCGGCCGCTCCGCCAGCTCGGGGTCCATCTCCGGCACCGGACGCGGCTCCGGCCGCACCGGCTGGCGCACGCGCGGCTGCTCGCCGGTGCCCTGACGGCGTGCCACGACCGTGGGCCTGATCGGCACGGACACCGTGGGGGGTTCGTCGCGGAAGAGGAGGTGGACGGGGATCTCGGTGGTCACCTCGTTCTGGATCAGCCGTCCGGGGCGAGCCGCCGCCGTCCCTCCGTCCGGGACTCCCTCCGAGTCGGACGAGTGAGAAGTGGTCGTGGTCATGCGTGCCTCCAGCCTCCGCGCCAGACGCGTCACAGCAGGGGTTGTCGGGGGTGCAGGGGGGATATCTACGACATTGGGGGCATCGAGCGCATCTGGTCACGAGAAGAGCCGCCGCCAGGTCTCCGGTCCCGGATAGCCGTCCGCCGCGCCGCCCCGCCAGCCCTGTCCGCGCTGGAAGGCCTCGACCGCGCGCCGGTCCGCCTCGCCCCAGCTCGGTCCGGGCCCGGCCTTGTAGAGCTTGCCGAAGCCCTTCTTCACCAGTTGCTCGCCGAGCTGGGTGACGTACTTGTTGCTGACGCCCGGCCGGAACATCGCCCGCCCCGGATAGCCCGGCACCCCGTGCGACGCCGGCTTCCCGGGCGGACGTGCCCCGGCCGCCGCCACCTGCACGTTCTTGCCCTTGCCGGTCACCAGCAGCTCCCAGGTGTGCGGCCCCGGCAGCCCGTCCGCCTCCCGGCCCCGCCAGCCCTGCGCCAGCTGGAAGGCCCGGGTGGCCCTGCGGTCCGCGTCCGTCCAGCGCGGGCCGGGGCCGTCGGAGTAGTGGGCGCCGGCACCGCGCTCGACGAGCAGGCGGCCCAGCTGGGTGACGTGCTTGTTGTTGGCGCCGGGTCCGAAGTACGCCCGCCCCGGGTACGGCGTCGCGTGCTCCGGCTTCCCCGGATCCGGCCTGTGCGGTTTCTGCGGGTCGGCGGTGACCGGCGGCTGCTCGCCGGTGTCCGGTTCCGCGCCCGTCGAGCCGGTCACCAGTCCCTTGTACCGGTAGGCGACATAGCGGTCGGAGTGGGTCCAGTAGGCGTACGGGGTGGCCTTGCGGCGGGCGTGCGGGCGGGTCGCCTCGTAGGCGACGTAGTGACTGCGCGTGTGGTCCGTCCAGCCGCCGAAAATGACGACGTGCGAACCTTGCCGGGGGTCCGCCGGATTGTGGAACAGCAGCATGTCGCCGGGCTGCAGATCCTCCTTGTTGATACGTACGGCGTACTGGCCGAGGCTGCCGGTCCATTCATTCCGGGGCAGTTTCCAGGCCATCGAGACGAAGCCGGAACAGTCCTGCCGGTATCCGTCCGACCAGTACCGCGACATGTTGTACGGCACTTTCGCCGCGACCCATTTCTTGGCCCGCCTGATGATGTCCGCGCGCGTGGTCGCCGGGGTCTTCACCGTGCCCGGCGTGGCCGGCAGCCCGCCCGGGCCGTGCAGCGGGGCCAGGCCGCCCTGGGGGGACGCGGGCTCGTCACCTGCGGGAACGCCGGGTCGGTCGTGGGCGTGGGGGGCGGCGAGGGCGGGGGCCGGCTGGCCGACGGCGAGGGTGGCGGAGGCGGCTGCGGCGACGATCAGCGCCCGGTTCGCTGCCGGGTGGCGGCCGGTCGTGGAATGCGGCAGTACGCGTCTCCAGTGAAGGCATCCGGGGCAGTCGCAGTCACTCTCCGGATCGAATTCCTCGAATACCGGAGTCCGAGTCTCCATGCGATTCCCCTCACACTCCAGATGGAAATGTCCGCGGCTGTACACACCGTCAGTTTCACAACTGTCTTCCGGACTCGCATGTTGACGGTCCGAATGGTTTACGGAGCCCGCGACCGCCCCCCGGCCCCCCGCTCGGCGGTCAGAAGCACCCCGCAAGGTCATGTAGAGTTACGACGTCAGCAGGCGCCGCTAGCTCAGTTGGTTAGAGCAGCTGACTCTTAATCAGCGGGTCCGGGGTTCGAGTCCCTGGCGGCGCACAGACGGTGAAGGCCCCTCGCGGAAGCGGGGGGTCTTTCGCGTTGAGGGCAGGCGCTCCCGGGTCCTGCGGGGGCGGCTGGGGGTCCGGGGGTTATCCCCCGGGAAATGCAGCATCAGCGGGTCCGGGGTTCGAGTCCCTGGCGGCGCACAGACGGTGAAGGCCCCTCGCGGAAGCGGGGGGCTTTTCGCGTGGGGGGCGGGTTCCTGGCAGGGCAGCCCCTTGTGCAAGCGAGGGGCTGTTCTTGTGTTTGGCCGGATACTCTCTGGCCATGGCAGCGCGTGACCTTCAGGAGCGGATCAAGAAGCTCATCATCGACCGCCGGCTGCCCTCCGGGGCCCCGCTGCCGACGGAGCCCGAGTTGATGGCGCACCTCGGTGCCAGCCGGAACTCCGTGCGCGAGGCGCTCAAGGGGCTGCAGGCGATGGGCATCGTGGAGATCCGGCACGGTTTCGGGACGTATGTCGGTGCAATGTCGTTGGCGCCGATGATCGAGGGCCTCGCCTTCCGCACGGTCGCCGGGCACTACCGCGGCGAGGACACCCTGCTCCAGCTGCTGCAACTGCGGGAGGCCGTGGAGAGCGGACTGGTGTCGCGGCTCGCGGGGCGGATCCCGGATGCCGATCTCGTTGAACTGGACGCGCTCGTCGACCGTATGGAAGAGCAGGCGGCGCGGGGCGGGGACGGTATCGCCGAGACCGACCGGGCGTTTCACGCCACCCTCTACCGGGGGCTGGACAACGCGTTGCTGGGCGAGGTCATGGAGGCGTTCTGGGACGCCTTCCACCGCGTCCACACCGATCTCGGCGGGGCACCGCAGGATCCCCTGGTCACCTGCCGGCAGCACCGCGAGATCGTGGACGCGGTGCGGTCGGGCGACGCGATACGGGCAGAGGAGGCCATACGCGATCACTTCGGCAACATCCGCGCCCGCGTGTCCACAACGGATACGCAACACCCCCACAGGTGCCACAATGAGCGCGTATGACCGGTAAACACCTCGTTTCGCATCTTGCGATCATGTGCGACGACGTAGAACCTGGTGATTGGTTTTTCAAGATGCTGCGCATACGCGGCAGTTGGGGGGCAAGGAGCCGGTTGCCGGTTTTTGCCGGGGAGTAGGGGGCCCCGTTCATGACCGCATGCCGAGGGGGGCATGATGCAACCGGAAGGTCGCAGTTCCATGTCTAAGGTGTGGAGGATGTGGTGACTGCGGCCCACCACTGATACGCCTGTGAAGGTCGAGGGGGATCGACACAGTCGTAAAGGAACCGACAGACACGCGGTGACCTGCGTGTGGGGGGATGACTCATGACGTCGACGCCGACGGGCGCCCGGCAGAACTTCGACCCGTCTCAGACAACTCAGCTACGGGTGCCTTCGCAGACCCGGACCGGAGCCTTCCGCCGGATCAAGAAGACGCTGCCGAAGTACGACTACGAGCATTACAGTCGGCTGGCCGGTCCCCTCACCCAGCCGGATCCCAACAAGCCGTACCGGGTCGAGTACCGCTCGCTGATCTCGCAGGAGCCGCACCGGATCAGGGTCGCGCTGATGCTCGCGGCGGCCCCGGTGCTCTCGCTGGTCCTGCTGTTCTGGCTGCTGCAGCCCGAGCACTGGACCGAACGGGACTATCCCGCCTATGACTTCCTGCCGGCGCTCGACATAGTCATGCTGGTCTCGATCGGTCTGATCGAGTTCTTCCGCTGCATGAACGTGCTGTCCAACGCGCACGCCACGCTGGTCGCCCGCGACCCGATCCCGGTGGTGCCGGAGACCGGCACGAGAGTGGCCTTCCTCACCTCCTTCGTGCCCGGCAAGGAGCCGCTGGAGATGGTGACGAAGACCCTGGAGGCGGCCGTCAAGCTGCGCCACCGGGGCCTGCTGCACGTCTGGCTGCTCGACGAGGGCGACGACCCGGAGGTCAAGGAGGTCTGCGCCCGGCTCGGCGTGCACCACTTCTCCCGCAAGGGCGTCGCCAAGTGGAACCAGCCCAAGGGCCCGCACCGCGCCAAGACCAAGCACGGCAACTACAACGCCTGGCTGGACGCGCACGGCGACGACTACGACTTCTTCGCCTCGGTCGACACCGACCACGTGCCGCTGCCGAACTACCTGGAGCGGATGCTCGGCTTCTTCCGCGACCCGAACATCGGCTTCGTCATCGGCCCGCAGGTGTACGGCAACTACGACAACTTCGTCACCAAGGCCGCCGAATCGCAGCAGTTCCTCTTCCACGCCCTCATCCAGCGCGCCGGCAACAAGTACGGCGCCCCGATGTTCGTGGGTACGTCGAACGCCGTACGCATCAAGGCGCTCAAGCAGATCGGCGGTCTGTACGACTCGATCACCGAGGACATGGCGACCGGCTTCGAGATCCACCGCCACAAGAACCCGGCGACGGGGAAGAAGTGGCGTTCCGTGTACACGCCGGACGTGCTCGCCGTCGGTGAGGGACCCAGCGCCTGGACGGACTTCTTCACCCAGCAGATGCGCTGGTCGCGAGGGACGTACGAGACGATCCTCAAGCAGTACTGGAAGGGCTGGTACTCGCTGCCGCCGAGCAAGCTCTTCAACTACACGATGATGATCATCTTCTACCCGATGTCCGCCCTCAACTGGATCCTGGCGGCGCTGAGCTGTGCGCTGTTCCTGGGCCTGGGCGCCTCGGGTGTGAACATCGACCCGACGATCTGGCTGATGCTCTACGGCAACGCCTCCGCGCTCCAGATCGGCCTGTACGTCTGGAACCGCCGCCACAACGTCTCGCCGCACGAGCCCGAGGGCTCCGGCGGTGTGGCCGGCATGGTGATGTCCGCGCTGTCGGCGCCGCTGTACGCGAAGGCGCTGATCGACTCGGTGCTGCGCAAGAAGAGCAAGTTCGTGGTGACGCCGAAGGGCGACTCGGCCAGCCCCGACCGGTGGTTCGGGACCTTCCGGTACCACTGGTACTTCATCGTCATCTTCGGCGCCTCGATCACGGCCGGTTTCGTGTACGGGCACTCGCACCCCGCGATGATCACCTGGGCGACGTTCGCCATGCTGATCACCGCGACGCCGATCTTCGCGTGGCGCTACATGCTGCGTCAGGAGAAGAAGAAGCCCGCCGCGACCGTCCCGGCGCAGCCCATGCCGGCCCAGCCGGCGTCCTACCAGCCGGAGCCGCAACCGCTGCCCACGCAGCACGCGTCCCATGCCCCGCATGCGGCGCACTCACCGCAGCAGAAGCCGAGCTGGGCCGCTTCGGGCAACAGCGGCAACGACCAGACCATGCAGATCGCCCTTGGTGGACTTGGGGGACGTAAGGAATGAACGACCGTGCAGGCCGCCGCCGCGCCCGTCGACTCGCGATAGGTACGGCGGTGGTACTCGCGCTGGCCGGAATGAACGGGCCGTGGCTGTACCGCGTCGGCACCGAGAAATACCACCAGTACCAAATCAACAAACCCGAGTACAAAGCCGAGAACGGCAAGTGGGAGATCGTCGACTTCCCCGAGGAGTACCGCCAGAACACCATCCACGCGGCGCTGTTGCACACCGGCAAGGTGCTGCTGATCGCGGGTTCGGGCAACAATCAGGACAACTTCGACGCGAAGAAGTACGACACCCGGATCTGGGACCCGGTCAAGGGCACGATCAAGAAGGTGCCGACGCCGAACGACCTGTTCTGCACGGGCCACACCCAGCTGTCCAACGGCAACCTGCTGATCGCGGGCGGCACGAAGCGGTACGAGAAGCTCAAGGGTGACGTCACCAAGGCCGGCGGCCTGATGATCGTCCACAACGAGAACCCGGACGAGCCGATCACGCTGCCCGCGGGCACCAAGTTCACCGGCAAGGAGAACGGCAAGACGTTCGTCTCCAAGGACCCGGTGCTGGTGCCGCGCGCGAAGAAGGTCTTCGACAAGGCGACCGGCAAGTTCCTGCGCAACGACCCCGGTCTCGGCCGGATCTATGTCGAGGCGCAGAAGAAGGGCGCCAAGTACCAGACCGGCACCCAGGACAACTACCGCATTCAGGGGCTGTCCGGCGCCGACGCCCGCAACACGTACGGCATCGCGCAGAAGATCGCCCTGGACAAGAAGGACTTCCAGGGCATCCGGGACAGCTATGAGTTCGACCCGGTCGCCGAGAAGTACATCAAGGTCGACCCGATGCACGAGGCCCGCTGGTACCCGACGCTCACCACCATGGGCGACGGCAGGATCCTCAGCGTCTCCGGCCTCGACGACATCGGCCAGCTGGTGCCGGGCAAGAACGAGCTCTACAACCCGAAGACCAAGAAGTGGACCTACACGGCGAAGACGCGTCAGTTCCCGACGTACCCGGCGCTGTTCCCGATGCTGAACGGCAAGATCTTCTACTCGGGTGCGAACGCGGGCTACGGCCCTGACAACGTGGGCCGTGATCCGGGCATCTGGGACGTGGACACCAACGCGTTCACCAAGCTGCCCGGGCTGAGCGACGCCAAGCTGATGGAGACCGCGGGCACGGTGCTGCTGCCGCCGGCGCAGGACGAGAAGTACATGGTGATCGGCGGCGGTGGCGTCGGCGAGTCCAAGGAGTCCAGCAACAAGACGCGGCTCATCGATCTCAAGGCGAACGACCCGAAGTTCGTGGACGGGCCGTCGCTGGAGAAGGGCACGCGGTATCCGCAGTCGTCGGTGCTGCCGGACGACACCGTGCTGGTCTCGGGCGGTTCCGAGGACTATCGGGGGCGCGGTGACTCCAACATCCTCCAGGCGCGGATCTACGACGCCAAGACCGGGAAGATGCGCAGCGTCGCCGACCCGCTGGTGGGCCGCAACTACCACTCGGGGTCGATCCTGCTGCCCGACGGCCGGGTGATGTTCTTCGGCTCGGACTCGCTGTACGCCGACAAGGCCAACACCAAGCCGGGCAAGTTCGAGCAGCGCATCGAGATCTACACGCCGCCGTATCTGTACCGGGACGCGCAGCCGTCGCTGTCGGGCGGGCCGCAGACGATCCAGCGGGGCGGGACAGGCACGTTCACCTCGCAGCACGCGTCGTCCGTCCGGAACGTACGGCTGATCCGGCCTAGCGCGTCGACGCATGTCACGGACGTGGATCAGCGGTCGGTGAAGCTGGACTTCAAGAAGTCCGGCGACAAGCTCACGGTGACGGTGCCGACGAACCGGGATCTGGTGCCGTCGGGGTGGTACATGTTGTTTGTGACGGATGATCAAGGGACGCCGTCGAAGGCGCAGTGGGTGCGAGTGCCGTAGGTGCCGTAAATGCCGTAACGCTCCCGCACCTTGTTTTTTTGGTGCGGGAGCGTTGTGGTTGTTCGCGCAGTTCCCCGCGCCCCTAAGGGGTTGTGGCTTTCGCTAGTTTCAAGGCGTAGTCGGCCCACCACTGGCCTGCCTTGGGGCCGCCCTTGCATTCGCCGTCCGACTCTCCCGGGCGCTTGACCCAGACGAACGCGTCCACCAGTTGGTCCGGTGTCTTCGTCGTCGGGGACTCGCCCAGTGCGCGGCCGGGTGGGTTGCACCAGCGCTCGTCCGGTTTGCCCTCGGTGTAGGGGCCGTTGCCGTTGCGGCTGGTGTCGATCACGAAGGGTTTGTCGCCCACCTTGGCGGAGAGCTGCTTGCCGTACGCGATCGAGTCCTTGGTCGTGTAGAAGTTGGAGACGTTGACCGAGAAGCCGTCGGCCTGGTCGATGCCCGCCCACTTCAGGGGCTCGAAGATCTGGTCCGGGTGGCCCCAGCCGGCGTTGCCCGCGTCCACGTAGACCTTGGTGTTCTTCAGGGACTTCAGCTTGCCGATGGCGCCCTTGAGGAGGTCGTAGCGCTCCTCGTGGAACTCGTCCGGGGTGCAGCCGTCGACCAGGTGCAGCAGGGCGTCCGGCTCCAGGATCACCGTCGTGGACCGGTCCCCGATGCCCTTGGCTACGCCGTCGATCCAGGTCCGGTAGGCGTTGCCGTCGGCGGCGCCGCCCTGGGAGTACTGGCCGCAGTCGCGGTGCGGGATGTTGTAGAGGACCAGCAGGGCGGTGCGGCCGGCCTTGTCGGCGGCCTCGGTGAAGCCGCGGGCCTCCTGCTCCGGGTTCTCCGGGCCGATCCACTCGCCCGTCGGCTGCTGCGCGATCTTGCGGATCTCCTCGGCGTCCTCCTTCTTGCCGTCCTTGACGTAGTCGGCCACCTGCTGGGCCGCGTTCCCGTCCGGGTTGACCCAGAACGGGTCGGTGTCCTTGGGCTGTTGGGTGATTCCGGCGTCGGCCTTGTCGTCCGGCTCGTCTCCGTCCCCGGAGGAACAGCCCGCGATCAGCAGTGCCGCCCCCAGCAGCACCGCGGACGTCCGCGTACGAGCGCCCCTCCAGGCCCCCCTCTTCAGGTACATCCAGCTCCCCCTCGGGTGCACTGTTCCAAGACTCAATCCTGACATACGTGTCGCGGGGCATACGAGGTCGCCAAGGCTTGTCGGAGAGCTGTTACAGGCACCGTTACGGCTCCGATGAGCAGGGTAGGCGTGCGGCTTCGGGGCGCGGCCGACAGGGGGAGACAAGGGAAGGGGAGCGTGCGTCATGCACCAGGTCACCCGGGAGATCAGGCTGGCGGAAGCGTTGGTGGAGTCGGCGGACACCCTGGTCGACGGGTTCGAGACGGCGCACTACTTACCCCGGGTCGCCGACCACTGTGTGGAGGTGCTGGCCGCGCGGGCCGCCGGGTTCATGCTGATCGACAAGGCCGAGCCGGTGTCGCTGGCGGCGAGCGGCGCCCAGCGGGAGCTGGCGCTGGAACTGCTGGAGGCGCAGCACGGGGGCGGGCCCTGTCTGGACAGTTACAGCTCCGGACTGCCGGTGGCACCGGTCTCGATCAGGGCGGCCCGGGCGGCGGGGCGCTGGCCGGATTTCACCGAGCGGGCGCTGGCGCATGACATCGAGACCACCTTCGCGGTGCCCCTGCGCCGCCACGAGCGGCCGCTGGGCGCGCTCAACGTCTTCCTCACCACGCTTCCCGTGGGCGACCCTTACGACGCCGCCATCGACGTGCGGCTGGCCCAGCTCTTCGCCGACTGCGCGGCCCTCGGACTGCAGAACAACAAGACGTACGTCCGATGTCGCACCCTCTCCGGTCAGTTGCAGCAGGCGCTGTCCAGCCGGGTCCGCATCGAGCAGGCCAAGGGCATGCTCGCCGAGCGCTGGAACACCGTCGCCGACCACGCCTTCGTGGCCCTGCGCCAGTACGCCCGCCGCCGCAGGCTGCCGCTGGACCGGGTCGCGCAGGCGGTCATCGACCGGGTCGCCGACGACGCCGAACTGCGTCGGGAGGCAAAGCGGGCCCAGGACTGACGACACCCGCGGCGGGGCCTCGAACACGCCTCTCGAACACGCCTCTAGGCCCCGGGCCGCTTCCGTTCTAGAGTCTTCCCGGACGACCCCAGCCCCCGGTCGGACAGTCCTCCACTGGTCACCCCAGCCCTCCCGCGCCGGTCGCCGGGTTACTCCCGCATCCCGTGCGCGCGCGGTTGAGGACCAGCCCGGTCGACGGCTTCGGGGGGAGCGGGTCGTCGACCGGGCCAGGTGGTGGCCAGTGCGCGCCGGTCGCGTCAGAGGCCCGTTCCCGTCAGGTACGCCGACACGATCACGTTCGCCGTGTAGGCGTGGGCCGTCGGGTCGAAGGTGCCGCCGCAGGTGATCAGGCGGAGTTCGGCGCGGCCGAAGTGGCGGGCGCCGTAGGCCTGGTGGGCGTCGAAGCGGTCGCGGGTGAGGACCCGGACGTCGTCCACGGTGAACTCGGCGACCCTGCCGTCGTCGCGGAGGACCCGGATCGTGGCGCCCGGCGGAAGCGCGGCGATGCGGTGGAAGACGGCGGGCCGGGTCGCGGTGTCGGCATGGCCCACGAGCAGCGCGGCCCCGGCGGCCCCCGGCTTCACGCCGGCCGCGTACCAGCCCACGGTGCCGGGCCGGTCGTAGGGCGGCGGATCGATCGCGCCCTGCGGATCGAGTCCGCGGGCGACGACCGGTGCGCGTACGTCGAGATCGGGGATGTCCAGGCGTTGCGGCAGCGCGTCCCCCAACGGCCGGGCGGCGGGCGGCAGCCGGACCTGCTGGGGCCGGCCGACCGCGGCGACGTCGCCCGACACGGGGGCGGACATGGCCTGCCGTACCTCGGTGATCTCCCGCCCCCACAGCCACAGCGCGAGCAGCAGCACGGCCCAGGCCGCGCCCATGAGGAGGCGGCCGCCGTGCCGGGAGCGTTCCTGCTCGGCCATCGTCAGCGCCGCTGGCGGCCGCGGCGGGCGCTCCTGAGCGCTACGGCGGTGGCGGCGACGCCCGCGAGGACCAGCCCGGTCACGGTGTGCGCCGTACCGAGATCGGA
>JABFVM010000524.1 GCA_013362785.1 Streptomyces sp.
GCCGTCTCGGATCCGCCGTCTCAGAAGCCCGCCGGCTCCGTGTACACCCCCCACTCGCCCCGCAGCGCGTCGCAGATCTCACCGAGGGTCGCCTCGGCCCGTACGGCGTCGAGCATCGGCCCGATCATGTTCGCGTCGCTGCGGGCGGCGGCCAGCATGGCGTCCAGGGCGGTGCGTACGGCGGTGTCGTCGCGGGACGCCCTGCGCGCGGCCAGCAGGCGGACCTGCTCGCGCTCCACCTCGTGGCCGACGCGGAGGATCTCCAGGTCGCCGGTGACGGAACCGGTGTGGGCGTTGACGCCGACGACCCGCTTCGCGCCCTTCTCCAGCGCCTGCTGGTAGCGGTACGCCGACTCGGCGATCTCCCCGGTGAACCAGCCGTCCTCGATACCGCGCAGGATCCCGGAGGTGACCGGCCCGATCGGGTGCCGCCCGTCCGGGTGGGCCCTGAGGCCCCGCTCCTTTATCCGGTCGAAGATCCTCTCGGCGTCGGCCTCGATCCGGTCGGTCAGCTGCTCGACGTACCAGGAACCGCCCAGCGGATCGGCGACGTTCGCGACGCCGGTCTCCTCCATGAGGACCTGCTGGGTACGCAGGGCGATCTCCGCGGCCTGCTCCGAGGGGAGCGCGAGGGTCTCGTCGAGGGCGTTGGTGTGCAGCGAGTTCGTCCCGCCCAGCACGGCCGCCAGCGCCTCCACGGCCGTACGGACGACGTTGTTGTACGGCTGCTGGGCCGTCAGCGAGACGCCCGCGGTCTGGGTGTGGAAGCGCAGCCACTGGGCCTTGTCGGTCCGCGCGCCGTACACGTCCCGCATCCAGCGCGCCCAGATCCGGCGGGCGGCACGGAACTTGGCGATCTCCTCGAAGAAGTCGACGTGCGCGTCGAAGAAGAAGGACAGCCCGGGGGCGAACACGTCCACGTCCAGTCCGCGCGACAGGCCCAGCTCGACGTAGCCGAAGCCGTCCGCCAGCGTGTACGCCAGCTCCTGTGCGGCCGTCGCACCGGCCTCGCGGATGTGGTAGCCGGAGACGGACAGCGGCTTGTAGGCGGGGATGCCGGCCGCGCAGTGCTCCATGAGGTCGCCGATGAGGCGAAGGTGCGGCTCGGGCTGGAAGAGCCACTCCTTCTGGGCGATGTACTCCTTGAAGATGTCGGTCTGCAGCGTGCCGTTGAGCACGGCCGGGTCGACGCCCTGCCGCTCCGCCGCCACCAGGTACATGCAGAAGACGGGCACGGCCGGTCCGCTGATGGTCATGGACGTCGTCACGTCACCCAGCGGGATGTCCCCGAACAGGACCTCCATGTCGGCGGCGGAGTCGACGGCGACCCCGCAGTGCCCGACCTCGCCCAGCGAGCGCGGGTCGTCGGAGTCGCGGCCCATCAGCGTCGGCATGTCGAAGGCGACCGAGAGCCCGCCGCCGCCGTGGCGGAGGATCATCTTGTACCGCTCGTTGGTCTGCTCGGCGTTCCCGAACCCGGCGAACTGCCGGATGGTCCACGTCCGCCCGCGGTAGCCCGTCGGATACAGCCCGCGCGTATAGGGGTACTCCCCGGGCCAGCCGATCCGCTCGAAGCCCTCGTACCTGTCCCCCGGCCGGGGCCCGTACACCGGCTCCACGGGATCCCCGGACAAGGTGGTGAAGTCACTGTCGCGCTTGCGCGCGGCATCGTACCGGGCCTGCCAGCGACGGCGGCCCTCCTCGATGGCGTCAGCGTCCATACCACCGAATTTTACTAGGGCGTCCTAGTAAACGTCGATGAGAAACCGCCGCACGCGGTCGTACGGCGGTAAGGGGCGGGTCAGGCCTTGGCGACGGCCGGGGCGGGCTCGCCGATCAGGGGCTCGACCGTGCGGGTGACCCTGCGCTCGACGAAGAACGCGGCGAACGGGATCGTCCCGGAGAGCAGCACCCACAGCAGCTTGCCGAACGACCACTTGGCCTTGGAGCCGAGGTCGAAGGCGAAGACCAGATAGATGATGTAGAGGAAGCCGTGGACCTGCGAGACGGCGAAGGTGAGGTCCTCGCCCGTGTCGAAGCCGTACTTGAACACCATGCAGGTGCACAGCACGAGCAGCATGACGGCGGTGACGTAGGCCATCACCCGGTAGCGAGTCAGGACGCTCTTCTTCATGCGTACGAGCGTAACCACCCGTTCCGGGAGATCTTGCCCCGGGCCCCGGCTCGTCGTTCCCCGAGGTCAGCTCTCCTCGAAGTCGTGTGCCGCCACCCGCAGCGGGCGCAGCATCGCGAAGATCTCCGCGCACTCCTCGGCGTCGTAGACCCCGAGTCCGAAGTCCATCGCCATCAGGTCGCCGGTGGCGGCCTCGACGACCTCGCGGCCCTTGTCGGTGATGGAGGCGAGCGTGCCGCGCCCGTCGTTGGGGTTGGGCCGTTTGTCGACCAGGCCCGACCTGACCAGCCGGTCCACGGTGTTCGTGACCGACGTCGGGTGCACCATGAGGCGTTCGCCGATCTTGGACATCGGCAGTTCGCCGGCCTTGGAGAAGTTGAGCAGCACCAGGGCCTCGTATCGCGCGAACGTCAGCCCGTACGGCTTGACCACCGCGTCGACCTCGGCGAGCAGGATCTGGTGTGCGCGCATGATCGAGGTGATGGCGGCCATGGACGGCACGCTGCCCCAGCGCTGCTTCCAGAGTTCGTCGGCGCGGGCGATGGGATCGAAAGGAAGACTGAGCGGCTTCGGCACGGAACCGACACTACCGGCCGGTCACATGCTGGTCAGCCCCGTCTCGCCTTTCGGTCCATCGCCCTACGACGGCCTGCTCGCGGTGCTATGTGCCCGCCGTCTCCCTGACCTGGAAGACCGCCGTCCACCGCTCGTCGTGCAGACAGGCGTTCATCGGCTCGACCAGGGTCCGGTGGTCGGGGTCGGTCCGCCACTGCTGGACGGACTCCAGGCTGTCCCACTCGCTGGTGAGCAGCCACTGGGCGGGGTTGTCGAGGGAGCGGCACAGTTGTTCGCCGAGGTGGCCGGGGAAGTTCAGGGCGCGGTCGCGCACGCCCTGGTAGGACTCCACGAAGTCCGCCTCCCGGCCGTCCCGGACGTGGAGCAGCCGGATGACGCGTACGCGTTCCATGACGCTCCCGTCAGGACGGGTCGAGGACGACGGGCAGTTCCGCGAGGCCGCGGAAGGCGGGGAACGGCACGGTCATCCAGCGCGCCTCCTCCGGCGCGACGGCCAGGGTCATCCGGGGGTGCCGGGCGAACAGTGTGCCGAGGGCGAGCTGCATCTCCAGCCGGGCCAGCGGGGCGCCGACGCAGTAGTGCGGGCCGTAGCCGAAGGCGAGATGCATGGCCTGGACGTTCGGGCGCTGGATGTCCATCTCGTTCGGGTCGGCGAACACCTCCGGGTCGCGGTTGGCGCCGGTGATCGAGATCTGGACGAGCGCGCCCTTGGGGATGAGCTGGTCGCGGATGACGATGTCCTCCTTGGCCCAGCGGAACGTGGAGTTCTCCACGGAGGTCTCGAAGCGGAGCATCTCCTCGATGGCCGCGGTCATGCCGGCCGTGTCACGCAGTGCCAGCGCCTTCTGGTCCGGTCGGCTGAGCAGGTGGTAGACGGCGTTGCCGATCTGGTACGCCGTCGACTTGTGGCCCGCGAAGAGAAGGACCCAGGCCGTCGACACGAGTTCGTGGTCGGTGAGCGCGCCTTCCTGGTCCTGGGCCGTGACGAGGGCGCTGAGCAGATCCGACTCCGGCTCCCGCCGTTTCCGCGCGCACAGCTCCACGAGATACTCGCGCAGATTTCCCTCGGCGATTTCCAGGGCTTTTCTCGCCTCCGGCCCGAAACCGGTCTGCGCGACGGTCGCCGACCATTCCTGCGCCTTTTGGCGTTCGTTTTCCGGAACGCCCAGGAGTTCGCAGATCACCTGCATCGGCAGTGGGAAGCAGAACTCCGGGAGAAGGTTGAAGGGCTCGGACTTCGGGCATTCGTCCAGCAGTTCGTCGGTGATCTGCTGAACACGCGTCCGCAGCGATTCCACTCTTTTCGGGGTGAATGTGTTGCCGACGATCCTGCGGAGCCTGGTGTGCTTCGGCGGGTCCGAGAAGAGCATGTTGTCGTCGAGCGCGATCGACGAGTCACCGAAAATGCGGTGGTAGGCGTCGATGGCGCCGTACATGTCCTTGCTCAGCCGCGGGTCGGCCAGCGCGGCGCGCGCGTCGTCGTACCGGGTGATCAGGTACGTCTCGACGCCGTGCGGCGGCGTCAGGGGGCACACGGGTGTCGTTTCCCGGAGCGCGGCGTACACCGGATGCGGGTTGGCGCGGAACTCCCGGCTGCACGACGAGGCCGCGGCCGCGGCCTCTTCGGACGACAGTGCCTCGGATTCCTCGGATGCGAACGCTTGGGTCATGGCTGTCCCCGGGTAGGCGTGGATTCCGGCGGTCGGATTCCGTCGGTCAGAGCCACAGTTTCCCGGGCACCGGCACGCCGCAAACGGCACTGCGCCATACGGGTCGGGTCGCCGTAGGACGTGTGGGCGGGAGGCCTTCCTGGTAAGCATCGTCGACGTGAGTGGACACGAAGCGGAATCTGTACCAGTTCTCATCGTCGGCGGATCCCTGGTGGGTCTTTCCACTTCGGTTTTTCTGGGGCGCCTCGGAATTGAGCACATGCTCGTGGAGCGGCACGCCGCCACATCGACGCACCCGCGTGGCCGCGGCAACAATGTGCGCACCATGGAGATTTTCCGGACCGCCGGTCTGGAGTCACGCATTCGCGGCGCGGCCGGTGTGCTCGCCGACAACGACGGCATCCTCCAGGTGGACCGACTCACCGGGAAGGAGCGCCGCTGGATCGTCGGGGACATCGCCGGCGGCATGGACACCTCCCGGGTCAGTTCCTCGGACTGGTGCCTGTGCAGTCAGAACGATCTCGAACCCGTGCTGCTGGACTACGCCGGGCAGCAGGGCGCGGATATCCGCTTCAACTCGGAGCTGCTCTCCTTCACCCAGGACGGCGAGGGCGTACAGGCCCGGATCATGCGCCGGGACACCGGTGAGACGTACACCGTGAACGCCGGCTTCCTGGTGGCCGCCGACGGCCCCCGCAGCCCTGTCCGCGGTCAGCTGGGGATCGGCCAGTCGGGGCCGGGCGAGCTGTTCCACAACGTCAGCGTCACGTTCCGGAGCAGGACGCTGCAGAACCACGTGGGCGAGAAGCCGTTCGTCGTCTGCTATGTCACCGACCCGCAGGGCGAGGGCGCGCTGCTGCCGGTGGACAACGCCGAGCGCTGGGTGATCCACGTGCCCTGGTATCCCGACCGGGGCGAGACCTTGGAGGACTTCACCGACGAGAGGCTGGCGGCCCACATCCGCGCCGCCGTCGGGGTCACGGACATCGACGTCGAGATCACGGGCAGGGCGCCCTGGCACGCCTCGAAGCGGGTCGCGGACAGCTATGGCGAGGGCCGGGTCTTCCTGGCCGGCGACTCGGCCCACGAGATGCCGCCCACCGGGGCGTTCGGCTCCAACACCGGCATCCAGGACGCCCACAACCTCGCCTGGAAGCTGGCCTCGGTGCTGCGCGGCTGGGCCGGGCTGCCGCTGCTCGACTCCTACGAGCGGGAGCGCAGGCCCGTCGCCCTCGCGACCGGCACGCGCGCGTGCGTCCAGGCCGCCGACGAGCAGCACCCGGGATTCAGTCCCGCCGCGGGGCGCAACAACGATCCGGCCGACCTGATGACCGTCTCCCTCTGCTACCGGTACGCCTCGAACGCCGTGGTGGGCGCCCCGCCGGAGCGGCCGATCGTCCCCGACTCCTTCCAGCTGGGCGGCGAGCCGGGGAGCCGGGCACCGCACATGTGGGTCACCAGGCAAGGCGCCCGGATCTCCACGCTCGACCTGTACGAGCGTTCCTTCGTGCTGCTCGCCGGGTCCGGGGGGCAGAAGTGGCGGTCCGCCGTGGAAAGGGCCTCGCTGAACCTGGGCGTCCCCGTCGAGGCGTATCTCGTGGGCACCGGCCCCGATCACGACCTCGCCCCCGAACGGGACGCCGACTGGGCGGAGCTGCACGGCACGGCCGAGGACGGTGCCGTACTGGTGCGCCCCGACGGTTTCGTCGCCTGGCGGGCGGACGCCGCGATGCCGGACGCCGACCGCGTCCTGACGAACGTGCTGCAGACCCTGCTCTGCCGCGACTGAACGCCTGCGCTCCCCTCCCCTCCTCCCCTGCTGAACCCCACACCGAGGACGTTGTTATGACCCTTGCCGGACGCATCGACGTCCACCACCACTTCACCGCCCCCGACTGGCTGGACTGGGCGGAGCAACAAGGCGTGGTCGACCGCGAGAAGCTGCCCTGGTGGACGCGCTGGGACCTGAACTCGGCGCTGGAGATCATGGACAAGGCGGGCATCGGCACCTCCGTCATGACCGTCGCCATGCTCGGCCGGTTCCGGGAGCGGGCCCAGCGCCAGGAGAGCGCCCGGGTCGCCCTGCGGGCCGCCGCCGACGTCGTGGAGAGCAACCCCGCGCGGTTCGCCTTCTTCACGCCCGTGTTCCTCGACGACCTGGAGCTCTCCGCGTGGAGCGTCCGGCACGGCCTGGACGAACTCGGTGCCGTCGGGGTGAGCACGCGGACGAGCGTGGAGGGCGCGGTCCTCGGCGACGAGTCGCACGACCGGCTGCTCCAGGAGCTCAACGACCGGTCCGCCGTCATCAGCACGCACCCCATGGAGGTGCCGGCCGGGAAGGACGGGGCGGGGCTGCCGGGCATGCCGCCCTTCGTGTGCGACTTCCTGATGGACACCACCCGCGCGGCCATCAACCTCATCAGGAACGGCACCCTGGACCGCTATCCGAACCTCAGCTTCATCCTCCCGCACGGCGGGGGCTTCCTGCCCTACATGGCCACCCGGCTCGAACTCTTCGGCGGCCGGCTCACCCCGGGGATCGAGCCCGGCAGGGTCCGTGACTACCTGCACCGGTTCTACTTCGACACGGCGGGCCCGATGTCCCCCTCGGCCACGCCCACCCTGCTGGCGACGGTGGACCCCGGCCGCATCCTGTTCGGCACGGACTGGCCGCCCACCCCGGCCCATGTCATCGCCGACAGCGTGATGCCGGCACTGGACGGCGACGCCTGTCTCTCGGAGCGGCAGCTCCAGGACATCAACCGGGAGAACGCGCTGCGGCTGATGCCGGCGCTGGCGGGTTCGTAGAGCTCGCACGACGAAAGGCCGCCGCCCGTGCCGAGGCACGGGCGGCGGCCTTTCGTCGTTCAGTTCCTCTCCCAGCGGTAGAAGCACCGCGCCATCGCGTCCTTGGGGCTGCGCCAGGTCTCCGGGTCGTACGGGCTGACGAACGCTTCGAGCCTCTTGCTGATGTCGACGAACTCGGGGTGCCCGGCCACCTTCGCGATGGCGGGGCCCGGGTCCTGCTCGGCCTCGATGAAGTGCATGTACACATCGCCGTACTGGAACAGGGAGCGCTGGGTGACCCCGACGAGGTGCGGGAGTTCGCCGCGGTCGGAGTGCGCGAAGACGCCGGCGATGTCCTGGGCCGAGTGCGGGGCCATCCTGGCGACGATCAGGGCGTGGTGCACGAGACCTCCTCGATGCGGTCACGGATGAGGGCCAGCTGGATGGGCGAGTTGCGGTTGATGTTGTCCGTCATCCAGGCGTCGTCGACCGGAGCGTCGGGCTTCATGGCGAAGTCCTGCGTCCAGTGCATCCGGGTGCCGTCGGGAGTCTCCTCGTACTCCCACACGATGTTCATGTACTCGAACGGGCCGGTCTCGATCCTGCGGGCGCGCACGATGAGCTTCTCGCGGTCGGCGATCCGCTCCGACACCCAGCTCCACACCTTGCCGTTCTCGTCGGGGTGCATGGTCAGCCGGAAGGTGACCGCGTCGCCCTCGCGGGACAGCACCTCGCAGGAGGCGTACTCGCTGAACAGCTTCGGCCAGCGGTCCAGGTCGTTCGTCATGTCCCAGACGAGGTCGACCGGTGCGGCGATGGTGATCTCGTTCTCGGTGTGTCCTGCCACCTCATGCTCCTGTCGTGAGTGCGCCGTTGACGAGTTCGAGGAAGGCGCGGGGGCTCTTGCAGCGCTCCGCGTCGGTGGGCAGCGACCGGCCGTGCCGGTTCTCCAGCTCGCCCACGATGCCGAGGAGGCCGAGCGAGTCGAGGCCGAACTCGGCGAAGGGGGTGTTCGCCCGGCCCGCGAGGTCGTGCGGGTCGACGGTCACACCGGCGGCCGTCTTCATCAGCGAGGCCAGTTCCTCGACGGTCACTTGGGTGATTTCCGTGGTCATAGGAGTCCTCCTTGTCGTACCGGGTGCTCAGTTGGTGCCGCCGGGCCGGCGCGCGTCCACGGCGTCGGCCGGGCGGCAGCCGTTCTAGACGCTGGTCGCGGGGCCCCGGCGGAGCACTAGCGCCGAGTTGGAGCCCATGAGTCCCCGGCTGAGGACCAGGGCCGTACGGAGCTCGGCCGGGCGGGCCGCGGAGGTCACCAGGTCGATGTCGTGGCAGATGTCGAAGACGCCGGGCGTCGGGGGGATCTGCCCGTGCTCCATGGCCAGCACGGCGGCCACGATGTCCAGCAGGGGCGCCCCGCAGTAGGCCCGTCCGATCCCGGTCTTGGGGGCGGTGACGGGCACTCGGGTGCCGTGCCGGCCCAGGGCGTCGGCGAGGGCGAGTGCCTCGGCGCGGTCCGCCTCCGGTGTCCCCAGGGCGTCGGCGAAGACGACGTCGATCTCCTCGGGCGCGCAGCCGGCCTCGTCCAGGGCGCCGCTGATGGCGTGGGCGAGCCCTTCCCGGGACAGGTCCCAGCGCGAGGCGCCGGTGAAGGTGGCGGCGTGTCCCGCCACGGTGGCCCGGACGACCGCGGCCCGGCGCTGTGCCCGGTCCAGGTCCTCGACCACCAGCACGGCACCGCCCTCGGCGGGTACGAAACCGCAGGCCGCGGAGGTGAAGGGGCGGTAGGCGCGGGCCGGGTCGGCGACGGTGCTGAGTTCGGGATAGCCGAGCTGGCAGACCCCCGAGTACGGGGCGAGCGGCGCCTCGGCCGCCCCCACGACGACCACGTCGGTGCCCCGGCGCACGGCCCCGGCCGCGTGTGCGACGGCGTCCAGGCCGCCGGCCTCGTCGCTGGCCACCACTCCGCAGGGTCCCTTGAAGCCCTTGCGGATGGAGATCTGGCCGGTGCTGGCGGCGTAGAACCAGGCGATGGACTGGTAGGGCCCGACGAACCGGGATCCCTTGCCCCACAGTTTCTGCAGTTCACGCTGGCCGAACTCGCCGCCGCCGGATCCGGCCGCGGTGACCACGCCCACGGAGTACGGCGAGTCGGCGGCGGCGCTGCTCAGCCCCGCGTCCTGCAGGGCGGCGTCGGCGGCGGCCAGGGCGAAGTGGGTGAACTTGTCGGTCTGGACGAGGAAGGTCTCCTCGATGAGCGCCGACGGGTCGAAGCCGCGGACCTCGCCGGCGACTCGGAGGGGGAGGTGCTCGCAGCCCTCCCTGGTTATTCGGTCCAGGACGCTGGTGCCCTCCTTGACGGACTTCCAGTACGTGTCCTGGTGCAGGCCGTTGGGCGCGACCACGCCGATGCCGGTGACGGCCGTCCGTCGGGTGCGTATGCCACTACCACTCATCGATTCCTCCCTGCCGGCCCCGTCAGAAGGACCGCGGACTGGAACCCGCCGAAGCCGCTGCCCACGGAGAGCACGTTGTCGAGCCTGCGCGGGCGTGCGGTGCGCGGGACGTAGTCCAGGTCGCACTCGGGGTCCGGGGTCTCGTAGTTCGCCGTCGGCGGGACCACTTGGCGGGCCAGGGCGAGGACGCAGGCGACGACCTCGATGGCGCCGATCGCGCCGAGCGAGTGACCCACCATGGACTTGATCGAGCTCATGGGCGTGTCGTAGGCGTGGGCGCCCAGGGACTTCTTGACCGCGGCGGTCTCGTGCCGGTCGTTCTGCCGGGTGCCCGAGCCGTGCGCGTTGACGTAGTCGATGTCGGTGGGGTTCACGCGCGCGTGGTCGAGCGCGAGGTCGATGGCCCGGGCCATCTCCAGTCCCTCGCTGGTGAGGCCGGTCATGTGGTAGGCGTTGCCGAAGGTGGCGTAGCCGCCGATCTCGCAGTAGATGTGCGCGCCACGCGCGCGTGCGTGCTCCAGCTCCTCCAGTACGAGGACGGCGGCGCCCTCGCCCATGACGAATCCGTCGCGCTGGGCGTCGAAGGGCCGGGAGGCGTGCTCCGGGTCGTCGTTGTTGGGCGAGGTGGCCTTGATGGCGTCGAAGCAGGCCATGGTGATCGGGGAGATCGGCGAGTCCGAGGCCCCGGCCAGGCAGACGTCGGCGCGGCCGTCCTCGATGGTCTGGAAGGCGTAGCCCACCGCGTCGAGTCCGGAGGTGCAGCCGGTGGAGACGGTCTGCACCGGTCCCCGCGCCCCGAACCGTTCGGCGACGTCCGCCGCGAGCGTGCTGGGCGAGAACGCCCGGTGCAGTGCGGGCTCGGCGGCGCGATGGTCGACGTCCCAGCGCTGTCCGCCCTCGCTGACCAGGACGTAGTCGTGTTCGAGCCGGGTGGTGCCGCCCACCGCGCTGCCCAGGGACACGGCCACCCGCCAGGGGTTCTCCGCGGCGAAGTCGACCCCGCTGTCGGTCACCGCCTCCTGCGCGGCGACCTGGGCGAACTGGATGTAGCGGTCGGCGCGTTCGACCTGCTCGGGGTCGAGTCCGTGGGCGAGCGGGTCGAAGTCGCACTCGGCGGCTATCCGGGACCGCAGGCCCTCGGGGTCGAACAGCGTGATGCCTCGTGTCGCGGTACGGCCGCTCGCGAGGAGGTCCCAGAACGCGGGAACCCCGATTCCTCCCGGAGCGACCACGCCTATGCCGGTGACCGCCACCCGCCGGGTCATGACAGGACCCCCGGTCGTTCGTGCTGCCCGCCCTCCTCCTGGACGAGCGGGTACGCCGTGACGTCGTCGCTGATCTCCGGGGCCTCGGTGTCGACGTGGCCGAGCTTCGGGTTCGGTGCGAGGGGGCTCAGGTGGAAGACCATGCGGGCCTCCTCGTCACCGACGTTGCGGAAGCGGTGCCGCATGTCGATGGGGATCATCAGGCCCTGGTCGGAGCGCAGGGAAAACGTTTCTCCGTCCAGGTCGACCTCCAGCCGGCCCTCGACGACGTACACGAACTCCTCGGAGTACGGGTGGTAGTGCTCGCTGATGCGTTCGCCCGGCCGCATGATGGCCAGGCCCATGAACCCGCTCGTGGCGCCCACCGTGACAGGGGTGAGCAGCGTGCGCAGGTCACCGCCGCGCTTGCGGTTGGGCTCGATCTCTCGGATGTCCACGACGCGCGGGCGCATCTTGTCCATGGTCTGTCTCCAGGTCGTTCGATGGGGTGGTGGTCCCTCGGCCCGGTCCTTTCCGGCGGATCAGGCTGTGTCGCGGGGTCAGGACCGCGCGGCCCTGCGGTCGGTGATCGGGATCATGTCGGCGTGTGCCAGGAGGCGTTGCGCGTCCCGCTCGCCGGTGAGCGGCCCCGCCAGTCCGAGTGCGGCGCCGTCGAGCAGACGGGCCAGCACGGCGGGCTTCCTCGGGCCATGGATGCCGAGCGCCATGACCGGGTCGGTCTCGGGATCACCCCGTACGTCGATGAGGCGGACGACGATGTCCTCGCGCTGGAAGACGGTGCTGCGGTGCACGGGACCGGCCGGGTCGGTCAGCGCGGCCTCGTCCTGCCGGGAGAGCAGCCGGGCCAGGGCCATGCCGCAGCCCTTGCGGGCCGGGTAGTACAGGGCGTGCCGGGTGATGTCGTCCGGCTCGGGGCCGCCGCGTGCCACGTGGTGGACGGGCGGCATCGCGGCACGGGTGAAGAAGGCCCGTGCGGACTCGGGGTCGGCGAGGTCCCGGTGCTGCTCCAGATGCGGGTTGAGGGCCTCCTCGACGGCCCGTACCTCGGGCTGGCGCGAGACATGGCGCAGGGCGGCCATCAGGTCGCCCTCCACCTCGACGGTGCGCACGACCCGGTTGCCGTGCATGAACAGGGTGGTGCGGCGCAGCCGCGTGGAGTCGTCGACGCGGGCCTGGGGCGGGGCGTATCCGGCGAGGATCTCCGCGACCTTGGACTCGGAGCCGGGTTTGACGGTGAAGGTCAGGGCGTGCCGCGTGACGCCGTCGCCGACCCGTGCGGCCGTCTGGAGTCCGCCGATGCCCGGGCGGGCGCCGCCCGTCTCGCGGACGATGCCGTAACGCATCGACCGGAGGTCACGGACGCAGCTCTGCAGGGGCTTGACCGTCTCGATGTGCTCGTCACTGTTCACCCAGGCGAGATACGGCACAGCGGTCTCCCACTCGCTCGTGATGAGCCACTGGGAGGGGTTCTCCACGGACTGGCACAGCTGGTCACCGAGGTGGCCGGGGACCGACGCGACTCGGTCGCGCATGTACTCGTACGCGTCGAGGAACTGTTGCTGGGCGCCTTCGCGGAGGTCGACGAGCAGGGTGACGCGCATCCTGGAACCGTCGAACGCCGACTGGGATGTGTAGGGCGAAGTGGTCATCCGGGAGACCCTTCCTTCGCGGGAGCAAGCGGCGGCCGTCCCCGTCCACCAGCGCGAACGCGGTTTTCGGCCCTGAGCCTTCATCGTGGGTCAGGCCCCTGGGGTCCGCGAGCCATGCGGGCCAATTGAGGGAACCGCCGACCGAAGTGCCCCCACACCGAGGGAAGTTGGAGACGACAACGCGCAGGGGCGGACGTACGGCTTCCGTACGTCCGCCCCTGCGCGCCGCTGCCTACTGGGCCAGATGCCGCTCCACGGTCTCCACCTTGGAGGTGAGTCCGTCGCTCACGCCGGGCCGGATGTCGGCCTTGAGCACCAGCGACACCCTCGGGGCACGCGCCTCCACGGCGGCGACGGCACGCTTGACGACGTCCATGACCTCGTCCCAGCTGTCGCCCTCGATGGAGGTGAACATCGCGTCGGTGCGGTGGGGCAGCCCCGACTCGCGGACGACCCGGACGGCGTCGGCGACGTACTCCCCCACGTCCTCGCCGACACCGAGCGGCGTCACGGAGAAGGCGACGATCATGCGTTGACCTTTCCTTCCCGGCGGGCGCGGGCGGCGATGACGGCGTCCTCGGCCTCACGCCGCAGCTTGCGGTCGGCGAAGAAGCCGCCGGTCGGCAGGACGGAGAGGACGAAGTAGAGCGCCGCGGTCTTCAGGGACCACTTGGTGCGGTTCCAGGCGTCCGCCCAGAAGATCACGTACAGGATGAAGAGAACGCCGTGGATCATGCCCATCGCGGGCACCGCGTTGAAGTCCGTGGTCCGCTTCAGCACCGAGCAGACGAGCAGCAGCAGGAACGACACCGCCTCGGGGGCCGAGACGAGACGGAGGCGGCGGAGGGCGCTGGCGGTCTTGATGTCCACGGGTCACCTTCGGTGGGGTTCGGCGGGAGTGACGTCGGTCGGCTCGGATCAGCTTGTGAACACAAGCACAAAGACTCGCCCATTGTGGCAAACACCGGAGGGGGGATGTGGCTCGGGGTCGTGTCAGGGGTGAAGTCCACCTACAGGATCTGTTGGCGGCAGGCACCGGCGGCTACCTTCGCTGCGTGGCGATGTTCCGACTTCAGGGCAGCAAGGTGCTCGCCGTCGACATGACCGGGGATGCCGTGAAGGCGAAGAACGGCTCGATGGTCGCGTACGACGGGCAGATGGCCTTCAAGAAGATGAGCGGCGGCGGTGAGGGCCTGCGGGGCATGGTGACCCGGCGCCTCACCGGCGAGCAGATGACGTTGATGGAGGTGAAGGGACACGGGACCTGCTGGTTCGCGGACCGGGCCTCCGAGATCAACCTGGTGAGCCTCCAGGGCGACAAGCTCTACGTCGAGTCGAGCAACCTGCTCGCGACCGACGGCGGGCTGCGGACCGGCACCTCCTTCACGGGGATGCGCGGCGCGTCGCAGGGCAACGGGCTGTTCACGACCACCGTCGAGGGGCACGGACAGGCGGCGATCATGTCGGATGGCCCGGCCGTGGTGCTGCGGGTCAGCTCGCAGTACCCCCTGACCGTCGACCCGGGGGCGTATGTGGCCCACCAGGGAAACCTGCGGCAGTCCTTCCAGTCCGGTGTGACGTTCCGCACGCTCATGGGCGAGGGCGGTGGCGAGGCCTTCCAGATCCGCTTCGAGGGGGACGGGCTGGTGTACGTACAGCCGAGCGAGCGGAACACGATCGCGGGGGACGTGTGACATGGGCTTCCGCGAGATCAACTCCAAGATGGTCGAGGCGACCGTGATGCCCGGCCAGAAGCTGTTCAGTCAGCGCGGCGCGATGCTCGCCTACAAGGGCGAGGTGTCCTTCACCCCCAACATGGGCGGCGGCCAGGGCGGCATCATGTCGATGATCGGGCGCCGGGTGGCGAACGAGGACACCCCGCTGATGACCGTCGAGGGCAGCGGCAC
>JABFVM010000443.1 GCA_013362785.1 Streptomyces sp.
GCCAGCTTGCGGTTGGTGCCCTGGGAGATGCGGCGCAGGACGCCGAAGGCGGCGTCGGCGTCGCAGCCGAGGACGTGCATGACGATGCCGCAGGCCTGGTCGACCACGGGACGGGAGCGCAGGGCCGTGCCGAGGTGGTCGAGCTCGGTGAGCGCGGCGCGGTAGGAGCGGTCCCGGACCAGGCAGCTCGCGGCGAATTGGCCCAGGGCGTGCACGGGCCCGTGCGAGGCGTCCTCCAGGGTGCCGGGCCGGAAGCTGTAGAGACTGAGCGTCACGGTGAGCCCGGAGCGGTGGAACGGCAGCGTGACGCTGGACCGCACCCCCGAGTCGAGCGCCACGGCACGGTACTGCGGCCAGCGCTCGTCGTGCAGCAGGTCGGCCGAGTCGACGGGCTCGCCCCGTTCCAGCGCGTCCGGAATGGGCCCGTCCCCCGAGCGGAGCTGCACGGCGACGAGGCCGGCGAGGTCGGGATGGGTGACCGCGGCGGGCCGTTCGGCTCCCACCTCGGACACCAAGGTCTCGGACACCATGCTGCTCGCACCGCAGCAGTCGGTGGTGCAGCGCACGGCCTGTTCGGACAACTCGGACAGCCTGCGCCCCGGAAGGGCGGCTACGGCGGACTCGTCACCCCAGCGGTCCACCTGTTCATGAGCGGGCATCCTCAACTCCTCCTCGTAGGTGCGCGTGCCCGGTCCTGCGCGGGGAAAACAACGGAGGAACAGAGCGGGCCAGTTGGCCCCCCGCCATCCCGGAACGCCTTGTCGGGAGCTAGGTTCGTGCCATGGCGCAGACGGACGAATTCGGTGAAGAGCTCGTGGATTTCGTGCGCCGCGTCGCGGAGCTGAAGGCGGCGCGGTCCGTTTCGGAGGGGGACCTGCCGACCGTCCTGGACGCGGCCATCTTCGAACTCGACCATGTCGCCGACCAGTTGTGGCCGTGGTACGAGCGGCTGTCCTCGGGCGAACAGCCCCGGCCGAGCTCCGCCGACCGCCAGGAGCACCATCTGCTGCGCGCGATGTTCCAGCGGTTTCCCCTGCCGGTGGCGCTGGTGGACCGGGAGACGGTGGTGCGCCGGCTGAACTTCGCGGCGACGTCGTTCACGGGCGTCCGGGCGGGCTATGCCACGGGCCGGCCGCTGACCGGTTTCCTCGCCCACGCCGACCGGGCGGCGTTCCGTACCCAGGCGGCGGCCGTGGCGCGCGGCGAGGGCGACCGCAGCCTCACCGTGCACCTCCAGCAGCATCCGTCGGCCCCGGTGCACACGACCCTGACCGCCGTACGGCCGAGCGGGGAGCCGCACACCACGGTGCTGGTGGTGCTGCAGCCCGGCGCGCTGGGGGCACCCGGCGCACCGCCCCCGACCGCCAGAGCGGCGGCCCGCGTCCCCGACCTCCCCGAGACGACCCTGCACGCGGCCCTGACGGACCTCCAGGACGAGATGACCACGGCCCTGCTGACCGCACCGCGCGGCGACCGCGAGGAAGTCGTCCGCCGGGCCGCCGGGATCCTGCACACCCACTTCGCCGACTGGGTCGTCGCCGACACGGGCACCGCCCGACTGTCCCGTACGACAGTGCTGGCCCCCTCACGAAAGGAGGCGGCCACCCTCGCGGCCCAGGACCCGGCCGCCTGCCCCCTGGTCACGGAGACGGCACGCACCGGCTCCCCCGCCCTCCAGATCCGCCCCGAAAACCCGGACGCCTTCGGCAGTACCAAGGAGGGCGCCCCGGTCCTGGTCCAGGCAAACGTCACCTCACTGCTGTGCGTCCCCCTGAAGACCGGCCACGAGGTACAGGGCACCCTGACCCTTTTCAGATGCGGAGCCCGCCGAGCCTTCTCCATGGCAGAGGCAAAGGCAATGGACACAATGTCCCGCCACATTTCACTGGCGGCGACAACAACCCCGTAAGGGGCGCGGGGAACTGCGCGACCGGCCACAACAAACCGGCACTCCGCAGCGCACCCGCACCCCTAAGGCGAAACCCGACCCTCAGGCCACGTCACTGAGCACTTGTTCCCGCACCCGGCTGCAGCACCGGCTGATCAGCCGAGAAACATGCATCTGCGAGATCCCGAGCTGCTCCGCGATCCGGCTCTGCGTCATGTCCCCGAAGAACCGCATATACAGAATCGCCCGCTCACGCTCGGGCAGGGCCGCCAGCCGAGGCGCAACGGCCTCCCGGTCGACCACCGTGTCCAGCGCGGGATCGGCGGAGCCCAGCGCGTCGCTCAACGAATAGCCGTCGTCGCTGCCCGGCAGCTCCGCGTCCAGCGACAGCGCGGTGAAACTCTCCAGTGCCTCCAGACCGACCCGGACATCGGCCTCACTCATCTCCGCGTGCTCGGCGATCTCGGCCGCGGTCGGCCTGCGCCCGGAGACGGTCTGCAGGTCCTGGACGGCGAACCGCACCCTGTTGCGCAGGTCCTGCACCCGGCGCGGCACATGCAGCGTCCACATGTGGTCGCGGAAGTGCCGCTTGATCTCACCGGTGATGGTGGGCACGGCATAGCTCTCGAACGCGTTGCCGCGCTCGGGGTCGTATCGGTCGACGGCCTTGACCAGCCCGAGGGCGGCGACCTGCCGCAGGTCCTCGAAGCTCTCGCCACGACTGCGGAACCGTCCGGCGAGCCGGTCGGCCATCGGCAGCCATGCCTCGACGATCTGTTCGCGTACGGTGTCGCGCTGCTGCCCCTCGGGCAGCGTGGCGAGTTTGCGGAAGTCGGCGGCGGTGTCGGGGGCGTCGTCGTGCGGGTGGTGCTTCGCGCTCACTGAAGTGGGCATGGTGCGTCGCAACTCCCTTGGCTGTGCTCTGGGTTGGACGGTCACCGTGGGAATGCGGAAGTGCCCCGAACCGGACACACCCGTGGCGGTCGATCGCCGTTCCCACGGACGTGCCTCCTGTCCGAAGCACTGTTCTTCGCCTGCCCTCGCCCCCGCTGCCCAAACACCGCGCAGGTTTTCCGCTCATCCGCAGGGTCACTCGTAGCGGTGCCGCGCAGTCCCCCGGAATCCAGGAGGTCCCCGCATGAGCACCAAGGTCGCCGACCACGTCCTGCAGCGCCTGCGCGAATGGGGCGTGGAGCATGTCTTCGGCTATCCCGGCGACGGCATCAACGGCCTGCTCGCCGCCTGGGGCCGGGCCGAGAACCAGCCCCGTTTCATCCAGTCCCGGCACGAGGAGATGTCCGCGTTCCAGGCGGTCGGCTACGCCAAGTACAGCGGCCGTCTCGGAGTGTGCGCGGCGACGTCAGGACCCGGCGCGATCCACCTGCTCAACGGCCTGTACGACGCCAAGCTGGACCACGCCCCCGTGCTGGCGATCGTCGGCCAGACGCACCGCACCGCGATGGGCGGCTCGTACCAGCAGGAGGTGGATCTGCACACCCTGTTCAAGGACGTGGCCTCGGACTTCGTGGAGACGGTGAC
>JABFVM010000292.1 GCA_013362785.1 Streptomyces sp.
GACATGGCCACGGTCGACGAGGAGGGCGTCGTCACCGTGCTGGGCCGTGGCTCGCAGTGCATCAACACCGGGGGCGAGAAGGTGTACCCCGAGGAGGTCGAGCAGGCCCTCAAGTCCCATCCCGACGTGTACGACGCGCTGGTGGCCGGGGTGCCGGACGCGAAGTGGGGTCACCACGTGGCTGCCGTGGTGCAGTTGCGGGACGGTGCGCTACGGCCGTCGCTGGCGGCCATCCAGACCCACTGCCGCTCCCATCTCGCCGGCTACAAGATCCCGCGCCAGCTGGTGATCGCGGAGTCCATTCGGCGCTCGCCCAGCGGCAAGGCGGACTACCGGTGGGCGCGTGAGGTGGCGGTGGCGGCGGACGGATGAATTCCGGCCAGCTCCGATTGAACCTAAGGTGACGTGCGGACGTACTCGTGGTGGCAGGCTCGCTCATCGGGCGCTGTTCGCCATGCCATCGCACGACCGCACGGGAGGTCCTCCGGGTGTCACAGGAGGCAACAGAGGAAGCAACGCAGAAGACGGAAGGGGCGGGGGCGAAGGAAGCCGGGGCGGAGGAAGCCGGGGCGAGGGAAGCGGGCGGGGCGGCCAGGACGGCTGACAGAGCCGACGCGTCCGACGCGGCTGAGCCGGCGCAGACAGTCGAGTCGGCCGAGGTGAGCGAGGCGGTCGAAGCGGCCACGGCTAGGGATGAGGCCGAGGCGGGTCAGGCGGTCGACGCGGGCGATGACGCTGGGTCGAGCAAGGCCACCAAGGCGGGCGATGACGCTGGGTCGAGCGAGCCCACCAAGGCGGGCGATGACGCTGGGTCGAGCGAGCCCACCAAGGCGGGCGATGAGGCTGAGTCGAGCGGGGCCACCGAGGCGGCCGATGGCGCTGAAGCGAGCCTCGAAGCCAAGGCGAGCCCCTCCCCGGAGCCGTCCGGCTCCCCCTCCCCCGGCTGGTTCGGCTGGCGGCGTCGCTACCCCCGTACGGCTCGCGGCGTCAGTGTGGGGACGACGGTCCTGGCCGGCGCGCTTGTGCTCTTCGCGCTTCTCGTGCCGAACCGTCTCGAACGGCTCGACGCCGAGGCGTTCTTCCGCCTCCCCGCCGAGGGGATCCTGCTCGCGGGCCTGCTCCTGGCGCTGCCGACGCGGTCCCGGCGGCTGATGGCGGTGGTGTCGGGCGCGCTGCTCGGTCTGCTCACCGTGCTGAAGTTCGTCGACATGGGCTTCTACCAGGTCCTGGCCCGCCCGTTCGACCTGGTCCTGGACTGGATCCTGCTCGACGACGCGGCGGACTTCGTCCGGGAGTCGTTCGGGCGTACCGGTCAGGTGCTCGCGGTGGTCGGGGTGATCGTCCTGCTCGTCGCCGTGCTCGTGCTGATGACGCTCGCGATGGTGCGGGTCACCAACCTCATGGTCCGGCACCGGCCGGTCGCCGCCCGTACGACGCTGATCCTCGGTACCGCGTGGATCACCTGTATGACCCTGAGCATCCAGATCGCCGGCGTCCCGCTCGCCACCAAGGGCAACGCCGAGTTCCTCAACAACCGTGTCGAGCAGGTGCGCGCGGGCCTGAAGGACGGGCGGGTCTTCCAGAAGCAGGCGGCCGTGGACGCCTTCGCGAAGACGCCGCCGGACCAGTTGCTGACGGGGCTGCGCGGCAAGGACGTGCTGTTCACGTTCATCGAGAGCTACGGCCGGGTCGCGATCGACGATCCGGCGATGGCCCCGCAGATCGACTCGGTGCTCAAACAGGGCACGAACTCGCTCAAGGCGGCCGGGTTCCAGTCACGCAGTGCCTGGCTGCGGTCGCCGGTGACGGGGGCGGGCAGCTGGCTCGCCCACTCCACGTTCCTGTCCGGTCTCTGGATCAAGAACCAGCAGCGGTACCGGAGCCTGACGACCAGCGACCGCGCCACGCTGAACAGCTACTTCCGCAAGACCGGCGCCTGGCGCACGGTCGGCGTCGTGCCCGGCGTGCGGCGGGCCTGGCCCGAGGGCAAGTTCTTCGCCCTCGACCACATCTACGACTCCGAGCACCTCGGCTACCAGGGTCCGTACTTCAGCTGGACGCCCGTGCCCGACCAGTTCAGCCTGGAGGCCTTCCAGCGTCTGGAGCACGGCAAGAAGGACCGCGAGCCGATCATGGCGGAGATCATCCTGGCCTCCAGCCACAACCCCTGGTCGCCCATCGCCCGCATGGTCGACTGGGACGACCTCGGTGACGGCTCGGTCTTCCATCGGATCAAGAAGGAGGGCACCGACCCCAAGGAGGTCTGGAAGGACCCCGAGCGCGTCCGCACCGAGTACCGCCGTGCCATCGAGTACTCCATCCACAGCCTCACCGAATGGGTCCAGCGCTACGGCACCGACGACACGGTCCTCGTCTTCCTCGGCGACCACCAGCCCGTCCCCACGGTCACCGCGGGCAGCACGAGCAAGGACGTCCCCGTCACGATCGTCGCCCGCGACCAGAAGGTCCTGGACCGGATCGCCGACTGGAACTGGACGGACGGCCTCAAGCCCGCCCAGAACGCGCCGACCTGGGGCATGGACAGCTTCCGGGACCGGTTCATGACGGCGTACGGGCCTCACGCGGACTGAGCGAATCGAGCACGAGCGCGTCGCGCCGCCCGGGCATCTCCGATGGACGATGCCCGGGCGGCGTAATGCGTACGGCGTAACAGGACGCGACGGTGCGCGGGAGGCGTCCCTACGGTCGCAGTGAGGGGTCGTCGAGACCTCAGGACCGAAAGGGATCGTCCGTGAAGAGAGGCATACCCGCGCTGTGCGCGACCGCGCTCACCGTCCTCGTCACCGCCGGCCCGGCGGCGCCCATGGCCCACGCGGCCCTCGCCCGGACCGACCTGGACTGCAGGGACTTCGCCTTCCAGGAGGACGCGCAGGCGGAGTTCAATCGCGACCCCCGCGACCTGCACCGTCTGGACGAGGACCAAGGCGTGGACGACGGCATCGCCTGCGAGATCCTGCCCCGGCGCGGTGTGACGGTGCCGTCGCCGATCGCCACACTCTCGCCGATCGCCACACTCACGCCGGTCGCCACGCTCTCGCCGGTCCCCACGCAGGGCGTCCGGGGCGGCCTGGGCGGTGCCACGGGGCCGGCGGACTTCGAGGTGGCCCTGGGAGTCGGCCTGGCCGTCGGCGCACTGGGGCTCACCGCCGGTTATGTCCGGTACCGGCGCCGGGTCGGCCGTTGAGGGACATGTAACACGCCCACTCTCCGACGCCCGCCGCCCTGTGCTGCCCTCACGCCACCAGAAACGCCTCGACGGCCGCCAGGAAGTCCTCGGGCCTGGTCTCATGGACCAGATGCCCGGCGTCGATCGTCACCACCCGGGCGTCGGGGACGAGGCCGGCGAGTAGGGCGATCTGGTCCTGCGGGATGAGGCTGGTGGGCCCACCCCCGATCAGCAGCGTCGGCATGGTGATCCGCCCCATGTGGTCCCACCACACAGGATCGGGGGCGTTGCGCTCCATGTCGGTCGCCAACACCATCGCCCAGTCGAACGGCAGCTCACCGTCGGGCCGTTCGGCGGGCGGCCGGGGCGGATCGAGCGGGATCGGCGCCGGTATGTCCTCCAGGACCAGCCGTCGTACGAGCTCCGGCGACTGCTGCGCGAGGAGGTAGGCCACCGCACCGCCCAGTGAGTGGCCGACGACATCGACCCGGTCGAGTCCGAGTGCGGTGAGGAAGGCGCGTATGTCGTCGCGCATCACCTCGTACCGGTAGACCTCCGGTCCCGCGCCCGGATCCGTGCCCGGCCAGTCGCTGTGCCCGTGCCCCCGCAGATCGGGGGCGTACACCCGGCGTGGCCGCGAACCCGAGGCCAGCCCTTCCGCGATCTGCGCCCAGTCCGCGCCGTCGGCGCCCCGGCAGTGCAGCAGAAGGACGGGCGGCGCGTCCTCGGGGCCCCAGGTGCGGTAGGCCAGGGTGATGCCGTTCGCCTTTACAGTGCGGGTTTCTCTGTCCACAACGGCACGGTACCCGGACGGTGTTGGGTGATGCCGAGGGTGCGTCTCGCGGCGACGAGGGCGGAATGGGCGGAGAGGGCGGCGCCTGTGCACGCGCGCCCTGCCTCCCCTCAGGGCCGGCCGACCACGTCCTGCCCCTCCACCGCTTCGTGCGCCGCGTCCACCAGCGGCTCGATCTCACCGCCGCCCCCGACTGTTGCCGGGCTTCGCGACGGCCGCCTGCCCAGACGTGCCGCCAGTCGGGTCGCCACGGGCTCCGTGTATCGGGCTGTCAGCGGGCCGAGGATCACCAGGATCAGCACATAGGCGGTGGCCAGCGGCCCCAGTGACGGTTCGATGCCGGCGGTGACGGCGAGCCCGGCGATGACGATGGAGAACTCGCCGCGGGCGACGAGGGTGCCGCCCGCCCGCCAGCGGCCCTTGGCCGAGATTCCGGCCCGCTTGGCGGCCCAGTAGCCGGTGGCGATCTTCGTGAGCGCGGTGACCGCGGCCAGGGCGAGGGCGGGCAGGAGTACCGGCGGGATGCTCGCGGGGTCGGTGTGCAGCCCGAAGAAGACGAAGAACACGGCGGCGAAGAGGTCCCGCAGCGGCGCCAGCAGGTTGTGCGCGCCCTCGGCCACCTCGCCGGACAGGGCGATGCCCACCAGGAACGCGCCGACGGCGGCGGAGACCTGGAGCTGCTGGGCGAGCCCGGCCACGACCAGGGTGAGGCCCAGCACGACGAGCAGCAGCTTCTCGGGGTCGTCGCTGGAGACGAACCGCGAGATGTGGCGGCCGTAGCGCACGGCGAGCAGCAGGACGAGTCCGGCGACGCCGAGCGCGATGGCGAGGGTGACGCTGCCCGCGGCGAGACCGGCACCGGCGAGCAGGGCGGTGACGATCGGCAGGTAGACGGCCATGGAGAGGTCTTCGAGGACCAGGATGCTGAGCACGACCGGGGTCTCGCGGTTGCCGAGCCGTCCGAGGTCGCCGAGGACCTTGGCGATGACGCCGGAGGACGAGATCCAGGTGACGCCCGCCAGGACTACGGCGGCGACCGGGCCCCAGCCGAGCAGCAGGGCCATACCGGCGCCCGGCAGCGCGTTGAGCGCGGCGTCGACGAGTCCGGCCGGGTACTGGGTCTTGAGGTTGGAGACGAGATCGCTGGCCGTGTACTCAAGGCCGAGCATCAGCAACAGCAGGATCACGCCGATCTCGGCGCCGATGGCGACGAACTCCTCGCTGGTGCCCAGGGGAAGCAGCCCACCCTTGCCGAAGGCGAGCCCGGCCAGGAGGTACAGGGGTATCGGTGAGAACTGGAAGCGGGCGGCGAACCGGCCCAGCAGGCCGAGGCCGAGGATGATCGCGCCGAACTCGATGAGGAAGACCGCGGAGTTGTGCATCGCGGCTCACTCCCGTCCGAGTATCTCGGCGGCAGCCCCCACGCCCTCGCGCGTGCCGATGACGATCAGGGTGTCGCCGCCGGCCAGCCGGAAGTCGGGCGCCGGGGAGGGGATCGCCTCGGCGCGGCGCAGCACGGCCACGATGGACACGCCGGTCTCGGTGCGCATCCGGGTCTCGCCCAGCAGCCGTCCGTTCCAGTGCGACGTGGCGGACAGCTCGATCCGCTCGGCGACGAGGCCCAGTTCGGTGGTGGACAGCAGGTTGGGGCTGTGGTGGGCCGGCATCAGCGCGTCGATCAGCGTGGCCGCCTCGCCGGAGGTGAGGCGTACCGACAGCGCGCAGGCGTCCGGGTCGTCCTCGCGGTAGGCGCTCAGTGTCCGGGATCCGTCCCGGTGTGCGACCACCGACAGTCGGCGTTGTTCGCGTGTGGTGAGGTCGTAGCGGACCCCGATGCCGGGCAAGGGTGTGCTGCTCAGGCGTGGTGCGCCCACGGTTGTCCCCCCTGTCTCGTGTCTCGTTCAGGTGTGCGGTGTGGCGTTCTTTGCCAAAACCTTAACGAGCGCCGAGAGTCCGGACGCAGGTGGCCCGTCCCGCCGGTCCGGGAAAAGTGCGGCCCGCCCCCTTGCCCGATCAAGCACCGCCTGAATTACTGATCCCGAACACCCGGACCGAATGATCGGTCGTCCGGATTGACGCGGTTGGTGAGGGAGAAGCCCCCATGGCGGACACGACGGAGCTGCTGGACTCGGGGGAACGGCTCGACCCGGAGGCGCTGCGGGCGGTGCAACTGGAGCGGCTGCGGAAGTCGCTGCGGCACGCGTACGACAACGTGCCGTTCTACCGCCAGTCCTTCGACAAGGCCGGAGTACGGCCCGACGACTGCCGTTCGCTCACCGATCTGGCCCGCTTCCCGTTCACCACCAAGGCCGACCTGCGCGAGAACTACCCGTACGGGATGTTCGCCGTGCCCCAGGACCGTATCCGCCGTATCCACGCCTCCAGCGGCACCACCGGCCGCCCCACGATCGTCGGCTACACCGAGGGCGACCTCTCCCTGTGGTCCGACATGGTGGCCCGGTCGATTCGCGCGGCGGGCGGCCGGCCCGGGGACAAGGTCCATGTGGCGTACGGCTATGGGCTGTTCACCGGTGGGCTCGGCGCACACTATGGAGCGGAACGACTGGGCTGTACGGTCATCCCCGCGTCCGGCGGGATGACGGCCCGCCAGGTCCAGCTGATCCAGGACCTCAGGCCCGACGTCATCATGGTGACGCCGTCGTACATGCTCACTCTCCTCGACGAGTTCGAACGGCAGGGCGTCGATCCGCGCGGTACGTCCCTGCGTGTGGGCGTCTTCGGGGCCGAGCCCTGGACGGAGCGGATGCGCCGGGAGATCGAGGAGCGGTTCGCGATCGACGCCGTCGACATATACGGGCTGTCCGAGGTGATCGGGCCGGGGGTGGCGCAGGAGTGTGTGGAGACCAAGGACGGGCTCCATGTGTGGGAGGACCACTTCTTTCCGGAGATCGTGGACCCGATCAGCGGTGAGGTGCTGCCCGACGGGGAGGAGGGCGAGCTGGTCTTCACTTCGCTGACCAAGGAGGCGATGCCGATCGTCCGGTACCGGACCCGGGACCTGACACGGCTGCTGCCGGGCACGGCGCGGGTGTTCCGGCGGATGGAGAAGGTGACCGGCCGCAGTGACGACATGGTGATCCTGCGCGGGGTGAACCTCTTCCCCACCCAGATCGAGGAGATCGTGCTGCGCACACCGGGCGTCGCACCCCACTTCCAGCTGCGGCTCACCCGGGAGGGCCGGCTCGACGCGCTCACCGTGCGGGCGGAGGCCCGCCGGGACGCGGCACCCGAGACCCGGGACGCCGCCGCGCGGGCCATCGCGGCGGCGGTGAAGGACGGCATCGGGGTGTCGGTCACCGTGGAGATCGTCGAGCCGGAGTCACTGGAGCGCTCCGTCGGCAAGATCCGGCGGATCGTGGACCTGAGGCCCCGTTAGTCCGCGGCGAACTACTCCTCGGCGATCTACTCCGCGGCGAACCGGTCCCGCAGCTCCCGCTTGAGGATCTTTCCGCTTGCGTTGCGCGGCAGCTCGTCCACGAACACCACCCGCTTCGGCGCCTTGAAGTGGGCGAGCTTCTCGCGGGCGTGGTCGATCAGTTCGGTCTCGGTCACCTCGCCACGCGGCACGACGACGGCCGTGACGGCCTCGATCCAGCGCTCGTCGGGCAGGCCGATCACGGCGGCCTCGGCCACGCCCTCGTGCGTGTACAGCGCGTCCTCCACCTGCCGTGAGGCGACCAGTACGCCACCGGAGTTGATGACGTCCTTCACCCGGTCGACGATGGTGAAGTAGCCGTGCGCGTCACGCACCGCGAGGTCACCGGAGCGGAACCAGCCGTCCCGGAAGGCCTCGGCGGTCTCCTCGGGCTTGTCCCAGTAGCCCTCGCACAGCTGCGGGGAGCGGTAGACGATCTCGCCGGAGGTGCCGTCGGGCACGTCCTCGCCGTGCTCGTCGACCACCCGGGCGTCGACGAAGAGCACGGTACGGCCGCAGGAGTCCATCCGGCCCTTGTGCTCGTCCGGGGCCAGCACCATGGCCAGCGGGCCGATCTCGCTCTGGCCGAAACAGTTGTAGAAGGCCAGCTTCGGCCATCGCTCACGCAGCCGTTCCAGTACCGGGACCGGCATGATCGAGGCGCCGTAGTAGGCCTTGCGCAGCCCGTCGAGGTCACGGGTCGCGAAGTCGGGGCGGCCCGCGAGGGCGATCCACACCGTGGGCGGGGCGAACAGGCTGTCCACGCCGCCCGTCTCGATCAGGTCGAAGAGCCGGTCGCCGTCGGGCGCGTCGAGGATCGTGTTGGTGGCGCCGACGGCGAGGTACGGCAGCAGGAACACATGCATCTGCGCCGAGTGGTACAGCGGCAGCGAGTGAGCGGGGCGGTCGCCCGCACTCAGGTCCAGGGCCGTGATCGCGCTCAGGTACTCGTGGACCAGGGCGCGGTGGGTCATCATCGCGCCCTTGGGCAGGGCCGTGGTGCCCGAGGTGTAGAGCAGCTGCACCAGGTCCTCGCCGCGCGCCTCGGGACCGTCGTAGGCAGGCGCGGTCGCCTGTCGCGCCAGCAGCGAGTCGTCGGCGTCGCGCAGGGGCAGCGTACGGACGCCGTCCGGGAGTCGGTCCGCCAGGTCCGGGTCGGTGAGGACCAGGGAGCTGCCGGACTGGCCGACGATGTACGCGAGGTCGTCGCCGGTGAGGTTCTGGTTGACCGGGACGTGGACGAGGCCCGCGCGGGCGCAGGCGAGGAAGGCGATCAGATAGGCGTCCGAGTTGTGGCCGTAGGCACCGACCCGGTCGCCGGGGGTGAGGCCCTGGCCCAGCAGGACGCTCGCCGCGCGCGAGACGGCCTGGTCGAGTTCCTCGTACGTCCAGGAGCGGTCGCGGTAGTCGACCGCGACGCGCGCGGGGGTGCGCCGGGCACTGCGTCGCAGTACCCCGTCAACCGTGCTGCCGTGTCCAGGCGTCATGTCACATGATCCTCGGTGCGTCGCACGGACAGGTCAAGCACGACGCGCAACACCGTGCCGGGGACACATACCCGTTGGTACGCTCAACGGCTCCTTCCCTCAATGACGTTGGGAGGCACGATGCGCACCCGCCCCAGACGGCTCCTCGTCGCGGCCGTCGCCCTGCTCACCGCCACCGCCGCACTGCCCGCGGCCGCGGCCGAGCGGCAAGAACGGCAAGAACGGCAGGACCGACAAGAACAGCTCTCGCACGGCGGCATGTCCGCCGTCGTCCGCTACACCGAGTACGGCATTCCGCACATCGTCGCCGGGGACTACAAGTCCCTCGGTTTCGGCACCGGTTGGGCGCAGGCCGCCGACCAGGTGTGCACGCTCGCCGACGGGTTCGCCACCGTGCGCGGCGAGCGTTCACGCTTCTTCGGGCCGGACGCGGCGACCGACTTCTCACTCTCCTCGGCCACCACGAACCTCTCCAGCGACCTGTACTTCCAAGGCGTACGTCGGGCCCGCACGGTGGAGAAGCTGCTCGCCGAACCGGCGCCGCGCGGCCCTAGCCGTCAGGTCGAGGACCTCATAGGGGGCTTCGCAGCCGGGTACAACGCCTGGCTGAAGCAGAACCGGATCACCGACCCCGTCTGCAAGGGCGCCGCCTGGGTGCGGTCGGTCACCGCGCTGGACGTGGCCGCCCGCTTCTACGCCATCGCCGTGCTCGGCGGGCAGGGCGGTGCCGTGGACGACATCACGTCGGCCCAGCCGCCCACCGGATCCGCCGCCCGCTCCGAGGGCACGGCAGGCACGGCCGGCGGCCCGGACGCCGAGGCGCTGGTCCGGGCCGTGCGGAAGCGGACCGCCGAGTCGGCGGACATGGGCTCGAACGCGGTCGCCTTCCGCGGTGACACCACCGCCGATGGCCGCGGTCTGCTGCTCGGCAATCCGCACTACCCGTGGCACGGCGGACGTCGCTTCTGGCAGGCGCAGCAGACGATTCCCGGCGAGCTGAACGTCGCCGGCGCGTCACTGCTCGGCTCGCCGACGATCTCCATCGGTTACAACGCCCATATGGCGTGGAGCCACACCGTGTCGACCGGTGTCCCGTTCAACCTGCACCGCCTGACGCTGGATCCCGCCGACCCCACCGTCTATGTGGTGGACGGCAAGCGGCACCGGATGACCAGGCGGACCGTGACCGTCGCGGTCAAGGACGGCACACCGGTGACCCGCACCCAGTGGTGGACCCGGTACGGCCCGGTCGTCGCCTCCACCGACGGCGAGCTCGCGCTGCCCTGGACCACGACGACGGCGTACGCGCTGGGCGATCCCAACGCCTCCAACATGCGCTTCGCCGACACCTCGCTGGACTTCGGCAAGGCGCGCGGCACGGCCGACGTCCTCGCCTCCCTCGCCCGGCACCAGGGGCTCCCCTGGGTGAACACCATCGCCGCGGACTCCTCGGGGCACTCCCTCTACACCCAGTCGCAGGTGCTGCCCCGGATCACGAACGACCTCGCGGCACGGTGCTCGACCGACCTCGGCAAGGCCACCTACCCGGCGGCAGGTCTCGCGGTCCTCGACGGCTCCCGCGGCGACTGCGCGCTCGGCAGCGACGGCGACGCCCTGCAGCCGGGGATCTTCGGGCCCGCGCGGATGCCCACCCTGAGGGACGCGCCGTACGCGGAGAACTCCAACGACAGCGCCTGGCTGGCCAACGCCGACCGGCCGCTCACCGGGTACGAGCGGGTCTTCGGCAACGTCGGCACGCAGCGCTCGATGCGCACGCGGGGCGCGATCGAGGACGTGGCGGCGATGGCGGAACGGGGTGGTCTGACCGTACAGGACCTGGAGCGGCAGCAGTTCGTGAACCGGGTGCCCGCGGGTGACCTGGCCGCGGCCGACGTGGCGAAGGCGTGCGCGGCGCTGCCGGGCGGGACGGCGACAGGCAGTGACGGCAAGGCGGTTGACGTCGCCGAGGCCTGTCCGGTGCTGGCGGCCTGGGACCGCACGGCGGACACCGGTAGCCGGGGAGCGCTGCTCTTCGACCGGTTCTGGCGGAAGCTGTCGGCAAAGGTGCCGGCCGCCCAGCGGTGGAAGGTGCCGTTCTCGGCGGCGGACCCGGTGCGCACCCCGAACACCCTCAACACCGACGCCCCCGGCTTCGCCACGGCCCTCGCGGACGCGGTCGCGGAGCTCCGGGCGGCCGGCATCGCGCTCGACTCCCGTCTCGGCGAGCACCAGGTCGTCGTACGGAACGGGCAGCGCATCCCGGTCCCCGGCGGCACGGAGGGGCTGGGTGTCTGGAACAAGGTCGAGCCGGTGTGGGACCGGGTGCGTGGCGGCTATACGGAGGTGACGACGGGCTCCAGCCACATCCAGGCCGTGGGCTGGAACGGCAGTCGCTGTCCGGTGGCCCGGACGCTGCTGACGTATTCACAGTCCTCGAACCCGAATTCGCCGCACTTCAGCGATCAGACCCGGTTGTTCTCCGGTGAGAAGTGGGTGACCGCTCGCTTCTGCGAGAAGGACATCCTGGCGTCGCCCGCGTTGAAGGTCGTGCACGTGCGCGAACGCTGAATCGGTGTGGTCCCGTCCCGCATGGGGCGGGACCACATGGGGTGAGGCCACATGGGTTGAGGCCACATTGGCGGGACCACTCTTGAGTGGCTCCTGAGCGACCAGTGAGCATCGCGGTCCATGCATGATGCATCAACGACCGTTCCCGAATGCTTCTTGCGCTTCTTTTGCTTCCCCGATGCTCCTGTGCGCCCCTTTGGAGAAAGGTTTCGGGAAACCCGGCGCTGCCCGGATTGGGCAGGACTTGTCACAAGTGTCAAGTCCGTGGCACGTTCATCGATTTCACGTGCCGCGTTTGAGCGGGAGGTTTCTCATGAGCCGTGCCGTACCTGAACAGGAACGGACATGGACGACTGGTACTGCTCCAGGCATATTCCCACTGCTCGGCCACGGTATCGCGTTGTTCCGCCGGCCGCTGGAGTTTCTCAATTCTTTGCCCGCGCACGGGGACCTGGTCGAAATTCGGCTCGGCCCGCAGCGTGCCTGGATGGTGTGTCATCCGGAACTGGTCCACCGGATGCTCAAGGACACGCGTACCTTCGACAAGGGAGGTCCGCAGTACGACAGGCTCCGGCTGTTGATGGGCGACGGTGTGGTGACGTGCCGTCATGCCGAGCACCGGCGGCAGCGCCGACTGCTGCAACCCGACTTCCGTCCCTCCCGCGTGGCCGAGCACACGGAGTGGATGGGCGAGGAGGCCGAGGCGGTGTGCCGTGGCTGGCGGCCCGGGCAGCGGGTCGACGTCAGCGCGGCCACGATGGCGTTCACGACCGGGGTCGTCAGCCGCGTCCTCTTCTCCGACTCGATGGACGCCGCGACGTCCACCGAGGTGCGGCACAGTCTCGCCGCGATCGTCCGCGGCCTGTTCGTGCGCACGGTCGTGCCGGTCGAGGCCCTGTTCCGGGTGCCCACACCCGCGAACCGGCGTTACCGGCGCGCGGTCGACAGTGTGCACGCCATCATCGACGCGGCCATCGCCGAACGCCGCCGGGGCACTCCGCGGGACGACCTGCTGGGGACGCTGCTGGAGGCCACGCGTGACGACGGCTCGGCGGGCGTGATCACCGAACAGGAGGTCCACGACCACCTCGTCTCGCTGCTGCTCACCGGATCCGAGAGCCCTTCCATGGCCCTGGCCTCCGCCTTCAGCCTGCTGGCGGAGCATCCGGAGACGGAACGCCGCCTGCACGCCGAGGTGGACGCGGTGCTCCCAGGAGGGCGGCGCCCCGGTCCCGACGATCTGCCACGCCTCGTGCACACCCGGGCCGTCGTCATGGAGACGCTGCGCCACGCACCGCCCGGCTGGCTCTTCACCCGCGTCACCACCCGGGAAACGGAGTTCGCCGGCTGCCGTCTCCCCCAGGGCGCGACCGTCCTGTACAGCCCCTACCTGATGCACCACGATCCCGCGTCGTTCCCCGATCCGGACCGTTTCGAGCCGGAGCGCTGGCTGCCGGGTGGGGCCGCCGACGAGCAGCACGGTGCGACGATCCCGTTCGCCGCGGGCAGTCGCAAGTGCATCGGCGACGTGCTCTCCATGGCGGAGATGACCGTGGCCCTCGCCACCGTCGCCGGCCGCTGGCGCCTGCGCCATCTGCCCGGCCCCGTCGAGCAGCCGCGTCCCGGCGCGACGTTGGGGCCGAGGTCGCTGGTGATGATCTGCGAGCCGCGCAACCACGTGCCGGTCGGCACTACACCCCGCACACACACATCCCGAATGGCAGGTGACAACGGTGTGGACGACGCATGAGGAAGTCGCGTTCGCCGCTCAGGGCGGAACTGCGGCTGCCAGTCTCAAGGAACTGATCGACACCCATCTCTACATGCCTTTCCCGTTCCGCACCAATCCCCATACGTCCGACGCGGCCGCCGGTGTCGACATCTGGTTACGCCAGTGCGGACTGACCGAGGAAGTCGGCGTGGCGGCGATGATCGCCTTCACCCGGCCGGCCGAACTCGCGGCCTACAACAGCCCCACGGTGGACCTGGACATTCTCCAGATCGTGTCCAATCAGATCGCCTATCAATTCGTCTTCGACGACAGGGCGGAGGAGATCGGCCGACGGTCACCGGAGCGGCTGCTCCCGATGCTGTGCGAGAGCATCGCCATCCTGCGCGACGACGCTCCTCCCACCACCGCGCTGGGAGCGGCGCTGGCCGATCTCCACCGGCAGGTCCGGGAGCGCTGCACACCCGCGCAGGCCGCGCGCTGGGCGTGGAAGAGCCGCGAGTACGTACACGGCCTGCTGTACGAGGCCGTGGCCCAGGCCCATCCCCTCCCCCCGCGCCTGGGGCTGAGCACATCGATCCGTTCCCTCACGGCGGGCGTCGAGCCCTTCTACCCGCTGGCCGAAGCGGCACAGCCGTGCGAGCTGGCGCCCGAGGAACTCCATCACCCCGTCATGGAGCGCCTGGGCCGGTTGTCGGCCGACGCGGCGGTGTGGATACCGGACCTGTTCTCCGCGGTGAAGGAGCAGCGGGCGGGCGGAGTGATCAATCTGGCCCTCGCCCACCAGCGGGCGCTGCGGTGCTCCCTGCCGATGGCGGTCATGCTGGCCATCCGGCAGATCAACGGCACGATCAGCGAGTTCGAGCGGCTCTACGAGGAGATCAAACCGGAGCTGAGCCCGGCCGGGATCGGCTATGTGGAGGGCATGGCCGGCTGGATCCGCGGTTGCTACTACTGGTCCCGCACCGTGCCGCGCTATGCCGACGCGACGCTGACGCCGGCTCTCAGCTGAGCCATCGTGCGCCCGCCGTCACCGCGCGGCGGGCGCACGGCTCCCGGTAACGGGCGTCATTCGGGATTTCCTACCCGAAGAGTGGACGAGCGAACCACTTCGGCCCGGGATTCATCCTTCCCTGTCATCCTGGCCCCCTAATACGACCATCAGGCCCCCACCAGAGGCGTACTCTCTGCGCTGTCCTCCGAGGATCAACGACAGGAAGCGGTAGGGCA
>JABFVM010000110.1 GCA_013362785.1 Streptomyces sp.
CGGCGTCACCCACCCGGTCCGCCCGCGCACGACAACCCCGCCCGGCCATGATCCGCTGGAGAGGTGCAGGCCCCCGCCCCGCTGCTCCCCGCCCCCGTTCGGCGGCTCGCCGCCTGGTGTGTCGTCGTGCTGCTGGTCGCCGGGGTCGTCTACGTCGGGATCCGGCTGGCCGACGAGTTCCGTACGGCCGTCGTGCCCGTGCTGCTCGCGCTGCTCGGGACGGCGTTGCTCGGGCCGCTGCACCGGCGGCTGGTGAAGGCCAAGGTCAACCGGTCCGTGGCCGCCGGACTCACCTGTGTCGCGGTCGTGGCCGTCGTCGGCGGGGCCGTGTACATCGTGGTCGCCGCGATCGTCGAGACCGGCGACCAGATCGTCGCCGCGCTCAAGCAGGCGGCCCAGGATCTCGCCGACCACTTCGGGGCCGCCGGGACCTCCTTGGACGACCTCGCCTCCAACTCCAAGGAACTGCTCACCAAGTTCGGCGGGACGGCCGCCTCCGGTGTCATCAGCGGGGTCAGCGTCGTGGGCGAGAGCATCGCCATGGCCGTACTCGCGCTGCTGCTGGTGTTCTTCTTCCTGCGGGACTCCGACCGGGCCGCCGGTGCCCTGCGGTCCGTCGTCCCGGGCCGGAGCGGGGACACGGTGGAGGCCATGGCCCGACGGGCGTTCGAGGCCGTCGAGGGATTCATGCGCGGGACGACCCTGGTCGCCCTGATCGACGCCGTCTGCATCACCGTCGGGCTGCTCGTCCTAGACGTCCCGGGCGCGGTCGGGCTCGGTGCGCTCGTCTTCGTCGGGGCCTACATCCCCTACCTGGGCGCCTTCATCTCGGGGGCGGTCGCCGTGCTGGTCGCGCTCGCCGACCGGGGGTTCGTGATCGCGCTGTGGGTACTCGCGATCGTGCTCGCCGTGCAGGTCCTGGAAGGGCATGTGCTCACGCCCATGATCCAGAGCCGGACCGTGCAGATGCACCCGGCCGTCGTCATGGTGGCGATCACCGCCGGAGCCTCCGTCGCCGGAATCCTCGGCATGCTGCTGGCCGTACCGCTCACCGCCGCCGCCTTCGGCGTCCTGCACGAGCTGCAGGAGCGTTATACGACGTCGGAGCCGTCGGCGGACTCGTAGAGCTCGAACCAGGTGCTCTTGCCCTCGCCGCGCGGGTCCACGCCCCACGCCTGCGCCAGCAGCTCGATCAGCAGCAACCCCCGCCCGGACGACGCCAGTTCCCCGGGCCGGCGCTTGTGCGGCAGATCGTCGCTGGTGTCGGTCACCTCGACACGCAGCCGACGGCCCCCCGGCTCGCCCCGTACCTCGGCCAGCACCAGGGCGTCGGCGTCGGTGTGGACGAGGACGTTGGTGAGCATCTCGGACAGCAGCAGGACCGCCGAGTCGACCTGGTCGTCGGAGGCCCAGTCGTGCAGCAGCTCCCGCAGCTGCTGCCGGGCGACCCGGACCCGCTCCGGCTCGGCCTGCGCCACCGACAGCATGGTGCGCCGGATCGTCAGCGCCGCGGCCGTGCCGTGCCCGTGGGCGGAACCGCCGCGCCCGTCGCCCTGCCGACGCAGCAGCAGTACCGCTATGTCGTCCTCGCGCCGGTCGGCGAGCGGGCCGGTGGTGTGGTGGGAGGACGGGCCGTGCACGGCCTGGACGAGGCCGTCGGCGAGTTCCTCCAGGTCGCCGTCGTGGTCCTCCAGGATCGTACGGATGCGCTTCCAGCCGGTCTCCAGGTCGTGGCCGCCGGTCTCGATCAGGCCGTCCGTGCAGATCAGCATGGTCTCGCCGGGTTCCAGGGTGATCCGGGTCGTCGGATAGTCGGCGTCCGGGTCGATGCCGAGGGGGAGTCCGCCGGCCGTCGGGCGGGAGAGCACCGTGCCGTCGCTCATCCGGATCGCCGGGTCCGGGTGACCGGCGCGGGCGATGTCCAGCAGGCCGGTCGTGGGGTCGACCTCGACGTAGAGGCAGGTCGCGAAGCGCAGCTCGGACGGGTCCTCGTCGAGGGAGCCCAGCGTCATCCCGTGCAGAAAGCGGGAGGCGCGGGAGAGCACCGCGTCGGGGCGGTGGCCCTCGGAGGCGTAGGCGCGCAGGGCGATCCGCAGCTGGCCCATCAGGCCCGCCGCCCGCACGTCATGGCCCTGGACGTCGCCGATGACCAGGGCGAATCGGCCGCTCGGGAGCGGAATCATGTCGTACCAGTCGCCGCCGACCTGAAGGCCGCCGCCGGTCGGGACATAGCGGGCGGCGACGCTCATGCCCGGTATCTCGGGGCCCAGCTTGGGCAGCATCGAGCGCTGGAGGCCGTCCGTCAGCTCCCGTGCGGACTCGGTGGCCTCGGCGCGGGAGAGGGCCTGGGCGAGCATGCGGGCCACGGTCGTCAGCACGGACCGTTCGTCCGGGGTGAACGCGACCGGATAGGTGAACGCCGCCATCCAGGCGCCCATCGTGCGTCCGGCCACCGTCAGCGGCAGGAACGCCCAGGACTGCCGGTTGAAGGGCGCGGCGAGCGGCCAGGTGACCGGGTAGCGGTCCTTGTACCGGTCGGGTGACGAGAGATAGACGGCGCGGCCGGTGCGGACGACCTCGGCGGCCGGATAGTCCGTCTCCAGGGCCATGTGCGAGAAGGGGTTCTCGTCACCGGGCTGATGGCCGTGGTGGCCGATGATCGTCAGGCGATCGCCCGTGACGCCGAAGACCGCGAGCCCATCCGGTGAGAAGCCCGGCATCGACAGTCCGGCCGCGACCCGCAGCACCTCCGCCGTGGAGCGTGCCTCGGCCAGCGCCCGGCCCGCGTCCAGCAGGAACGCCTCCCGTGAACGCCGCCAGTCGCCGGTGACCGCCGTACGTCCCGCCGAGGTACCCGGCGTCGGCTCGGTGACCTCCTGGAGGGAGCCGGTCACCTCGTACGACCGCTTCTCCCGGTCGAAGGAGGCGTGGAAGCGGCTGCGGCCGACCCGGATGACCCGGCCCCGCTCATCCATGATCCGCACCCGTGCCTCGCCGAGCGTGCCCTCGGCCACGGCGAGCTGGATCACCCCGCTGATCTCGTTCCAGTCGACCGGGTGCAGGCGGGAGCGCACCTGGGCCTGGCTGAGAGTGGCCTGTTCGGGGGGCAGCCCGAGCAGCCGTGCCGCCTCCGCATCGACCGTGACCAGTCCGGTGGCGGTGTTCCAGTGCCACAGTCCGGTCGCGAGGGCGGCGAGAACCTCCCCCACGGCGGGCAGGGGCTCACCAGTGCGCATGCGCCCACTTTAGGAAGAGGTGATCGCACCTTGCCACCGAAGCTGTACGGGGCACCTGGTCGGTAATGGTGGGGAGCCGATCTTGGGGTCCCCGGTAGGCTTGGGGGAGTTTCACGTGAAACAAAGCCCCTCATTCACGGGAACCAAGCCCCCGATCCGCGAAGACTGGATGAACGACGATGCATCGGT
>JABFVM010000263.1 GCA_013362785.1 Streptomyces sp.
CAGCCCCGCTCGCTCACATCCCGCACCAGGCTCAGCCCAGCTTGCTCACATCCCGCACCGCGCCCTTGTCCGCGCTGGTCGCCATCGCGGCGTAGGCGCGCAGGGCCGCCGACACCTTGCGCTCGCGGTTCTTCGGGGCGTACGCCCCGTTCAACGCCTGCTCGCGGCGGGCGAGTTCCGCATCGTCGACGAGCAACTCGATCGTGCGGTTCGGGATGTCGATGCGGATCCGGTCGCCGTCCTCGACGAAGGCGATCGTGCCGCCGGACGCGGCCTCCGGGGAGGCGTGGCCGATGGACAGGCCGGAGGTGCCGCCGGAGAAGCGGCCGTCGGTGATCAGGGCGCAGGTCTTGCCGAGGCCGCGGCCCTTGAGGAAGGACGTCGGGTAGAGCATCTCCTGCATACCGGGGCCGCCCTTGGGGCCCTCGTAGCGGATGACGACGACGTCGCCGTCCGTCACCTGCTTGTTGAGGATCTTCTCGACGGCCTCTTCCTGCGACTCGCAGACGACGGCCGGGCCCTCGAAGGTCCAGATGGACTCGTCGACGCCCGCGGTCTTCACCACGCAGCCGTCGACGGCGAGGTTGCCCCTGAGGACCGCGAGGCCGCCGTCCTTGGAGTAGGCGTGCTCGGCGCTGCGGATGCAGCCGCCCTCGGCGTCCTCATCCAGGGCCGCCCAGCGCTCGGACTGGGAGAAGGCCTCGGCGGAGCGGACGCAGCCGGGGGCGGCGTGCCACAGCTCGACGGCCTTCGGCGAGGGGGAGCCGCCGCGCACGTCCCAGGTCTTCAGCCAGTCCGCAAGGGAGGGGCTGTGGACGGCGTGCACGTCCTCGTTGAGCAGGCCGGCGCGGTGCAGCTCGCCCAGCAGGGCCGGGATGCCGCCGGCGCGGTGCACGTCCTCCATGTAGTACGTGCGGTCCTTGGCGACGTTGGGCGCGACCTTCGCCAGGCACGGCACACGGCGGCTGACCGCGTCGATCTGCTCCAGCCCGAACGGAACGCCCGCCTCCTGGGCGGCGGCCAGCAGGTGCAGGATCGTGTTGGTGGAGCCGCCCATGGCGATGTCGAGGGCCATGGCGTTCTCGAACGCCGCGAAGGTGGCGACGTTGCGCGGCAGGACCGTGTCGTCGTCCTGCTCGTAGTAGCGGCGGGTGATGTCCATGACCGTGCGGGCCGCGTCCTCGTACAGGGCCTTGCGGGCCGTGTGCGTGGCGAGGACCGAGCCGTTGCCGGGCAGGGACAGGCCGATGGCCTCGGTCAGGCAGTTCATCGAGTTGGCGGTGAACATGCCGGAACAGGAGCCGCAGGTCGGACAGGCGTTCTCCTCGATACGGAGGATGTCCTCGTCCGAGATCTTGTCGTTCACGGCGTCGGAGATCGCGTCGACCAGGTCGAGCGTACGGACCGTCCCGTCCACCAGCGTCGCGCGGCCGGACTCCATCGGGCCGCCGGAGACGAAGACCGTGGGGATGTTGAGCCGCAGGGCGGCGTTCAGCATGCCCGGGGTGATCTTGTCGCAGTTGGAGATGCAGATCAGGGCGTCGGCGCAGTGCGCCTCGACCATGTACTCCACGCTGTCGGCGATGAGGTCGCGGGACGGCAGGGAGTACAGCATGCCGCCGTGGCCCATCGCGATGCCGTCGTCCACGGCGATCGTGTTGAACTCGCGCGGGATGCCGCCGGCCTCGCGGATCGCCTCGCTGACGATCCGGCCCACGGGCTGCAGATGGGTGTGTCCCGGCACGAACTCGGTGAAGGAGTTCGCCACCGCGATGATCGGCTTCCGGCCGATGTCCGCACCGGGTACACCGGAGGCGCGCATAAGGGCGCGGGCGCCCGCCATGTTGCGGCCGTGGGTGACTGTGCGGGACCTCAGCTCGGGCATCGTCGCTCGCTCCTTCAGGGACTGCAGAGAATGCGATCAGAGACTTCTGACTGCTAACGAGCGTACGCCGGTCATCCAGTGGGCGGGACGAGGTGTCCGCAATACGGGACGTATGTCTCGCAGAACAGCCAGGAGGAGCCACACACAGTCGCGATCACACAGTCGCGATCAGCCGGGATCAGCCGCGTGGCGGGGTCACCGCCCGGTGAGATGCCCCTGCACCACGGGCGCCACCCGCGCGATGATCTGCTCCGGGTCGGCCGACGCGATCGGCTCGATCTTGATGACGTACCGCATCATCGCGACGCCCACCAGCTGCGCGGCGGCCAGCTCGGCGCGCAGCTCGGCGTCCGGGGCGTCGATCTCGCCGGCGATTCGGCGCATCAGCTGGGCGGTGACCAGCCGCCGGAAGACGGACGCCGCGGCGTCGTTGTTGACCGCGGACCGCACGATCGCGAGCAGCGGCTTGCGGGTCACCGGGTTCTCCCAGAGCCCGAAGATGGTGCGGGTCATCCGCTCGCCGACGTCGTCGAAAGGCCCTTCCAGCACCGCGTCCCGCACCTTCAGGGCGGGCGCGAAGGCGACCTCCACGGCCGCTTCGAAGACCTGCTCCTTGGTGCCGAAGTAGTGGTGCACGAGGGCGGAGTCCACACCGGCCGACTTGGCGATGCCGCGCACGGACGTCTTGTCGTAGCCGCGCTCGGAGAACTCCTCGCGGGCGGCGTCCAGGATGCGGTCGCGGGTGTCGGCGGATTCCGTACGGGGCGGGCGGCCACGGCGTCGGGAGCCGACGCCGCCCCGGCCCGAGGTGGCGTCGGTCACGGCCGCGGCACCTTCACCGCGGAGGCCAGATGGAGCCGCGTGAAGGCGAGGGCCTCGGCGAGGTCGGCCTCGCGTTCGGCGCCGGACATCGCGCGGCGGGTGTTGACCTCGATGACGACATGCCCGTCGAAGCCGGTCAGGGCGAGCCGCTCCAGCACCTCGGCGCAGGGCTGGTTGCCACGGCCGGGCACCAGGTGCTCGTCCTTGGCCGATCCCCGCCCGTCCGCGAGATGCACATGCCCGAGCCGGCTCCCCATCCGGTCGATCATCTGCAGCGGATCGGTCCGGGCGGTCGAGGTATGGCTGAGATCGATCGTGAAGTGCCGATAGTCGTCCTTCGTCACGTCCCAGTCCGGGGCGTACGCCAGCATCTCGCGGTCGCGATAGCGCCAGGGGTACATGTTCTCCACGGCGAACCGCACGTCCGTCTCGTTCGCCATCCGCCAGATACCGGCGACGAAGTCCCGGGCGTACTGCCGCTGCCAACGGAACGGCGGGTGCACGACAACGGTGCCGGCCCCCAGCTTCTCGGCAGCGGCCTGGGCGCGCTGGAGCTTGGTCCAGGGATCGGTCGACCACACGCGCTGGGTGATCAACAGACACGGGGCGTGCACGGCGAGGATCGGAATCCGGTGGTAGTCACTCAGCCGTCGCAGCGCCTCGATGTCCTGGCTGACCGGGTCGGTCCACACCATGACCTCGAC
>JABFVM010000418.1 GCA_013362785.1 Streptomyces sp.
GGCTGCGGCGGTTGCAGGTCGAAACTCGTCGGCTCGTCGGGCCGATAAGGGGCTCCCCCGTTGTTGCTCATGGCTCCATGCATATCGCGGCAAGCGCTTCGGCATCCAGCGAGAACGCTTTCCGGTCACAGAGCCGTGACCCACGGCGCTACTTATCTCCCCTTTATTCGGAGTTGGTGGATACGGGGGCCGAAGTCCCCGAACTGCTCAGCGACGGAGACGGAGTGAGGGAGGGAGACGACGTACGTGAGGGAGACGAACTGGGCGAGGGAGATCGGCTGGGCGTACCGGACGTGGTCGCCGTACTCGGCCGTCCGACCGACGTGTCCGGCACCGAACTGGTCGGCACCACACCCCCGTCCCCACCCCCCTTCACCAGCAGCGCCGCCGCCGACACCCCCGCCACCGCCATCGCGGCGACCAGCACGGCGGTGGCCAGCACACTGCGGGGCGAGTATGTGCGCCCCCCTCTGCTGAACCGTTTCGGCACAGGCATCAGACCCGTCACCAGAAACTCCCGCAGCATCCGCTCGGCCCCCGTCGCGTCCAGCCGCAGCCCTGGATCACGCTCCAACAGCCCCTGCACGACGGGCAGGATCGGCGCCGCCTGCGCGGGCGGACGGATGTCGTCGGACACCACGGCGAGCACGATGCCGCTCAACGAGTCGCGCCGGAACGGCGATTCACCGCTCAGGGCCGCGCACAGCAGCGCCCCCACCGACCACAGGTCGGCGGCCGGGCCGGTCCCGCCGCCGGACATCCGCTCAGGCGCGGTGTACTCGGGCGAGCCGACGAAGGACCCGGACTCGGTGAGCGTGCTGGCACCCGACATCTGGGCGATGCCGAAGTCGGTGAGGACGACACGGTCGGTGCCGTTCTCGATGAGCACGTTGTCCGGCTTGATGTCCCGGTGCAGCACCCCGGCCTCATGGGCCGTACGCAACGCGCTCAGCAGGTCGACGCCGATCCGGGCGGCCTCGGGCGCGTCGACGGGCCCCTGTGCCGCGATCCGGTCGGCGAGGGAGTCGCCGTCGATCAACTCCATGACGATGTACGGGCGTTCGTCGTCCTCGACCACGTCATGGACGACGATGACATGCGGATGGCTGAGCTGCGCGACCGCCTGGGCCTCGCGCAGCGTGCGCTCACGCTGGCGTCGGGCCTCGGCCGCGGAGAGCGTCTCGTCGAGAGGGAGCTCCTTGACCGCCACCCCGCGCCCGAGCAACTGGTCGGTCGCCCGCCATACGACACCCATGCCGCCGCGGCCGAGTCTCGCGTCGAGGCGGTAACGCCCCGCGATCACACGGAAGTTGGCCCCCTCGGTCCCCATGCGCCTCATCATGCCGCACCGGATGGATCGACTCCGGGGTGCCGATCGGCCAACTATGCAAACCGGCAAAGGCTCTGCAAACAGGCAAAGGGCCTCACCGGTCCCACCCCTGAAGGACGTCAGGAAGCGTCCGGCTGCCATCCCTGCAGCACCGAGGTGAACTGCTCACGCGCCGTGCTCCAGCTGCTCACCGGCGAGGACATGTAGATCGCGTACTCGGTACCGTCGCGAGCGATGTACGTCTCCTCGATGGCCCGCCGCGGCCCGGGGTGGGGCGTGTCCTTCGCCAGAGCGGTCCAGGTGTACTCCCACAGGGCGCCCTTGCGGTCGCGGTAGAGGTTCTCCTCCATGGTCAGCCGCTTGTAGCCGACCAGCCGCTGGAGCTGTTCCTCCAGGTCACGCTGGTGCTCGTACGGGCTGGCGAAGTCGGGCGACCTGTCGACGGCGATCCGGACGAAGTGCCGTCCGTTGTCGGGTGAGTAGTCGATCTGCTTGAGATCGCCGTCGTCCTGGACCACTTTCCGCTTCCAGCCCTTGGGCAGATGCAGGCTGAATCCCAGCGGGTCGTCGACCTTCTCCCAGGAGTCGGGTACGCCACCCGCCGCGCCCGGGCTCTCCGACTCCGTGACGCTCGGCGCGGGCGTGGCCGAGGCGGACGTACCGCCCCTCTGCGGCCCCCACTTCTGCAGTACGACCGCGGTGCCGCCGCCGACGATCGCGGCGAGGGCGACGACGAGGACGACCGTGCGCAGCCGCCGCCGCTTTTCCGGCCGGGCGGCCGTACCGGTGCCGGTGCCCGTCCTGTCGTGCGGCGGGCCGATCGTCGTCGGGCCGGTCATCGGGGGATACGGCGTCCCGGTGGGCGTCTCCTGCCCGGTCCGCCTCGGGGCGCCGGTGCGGGCCGTGGCGCCGGTGTGCGCGGAGCCGGTGTGCGGGGTCCCGGTGTACCCGGAGCCCACGTACTCGGGCCCGGTGCGCGCCTCCGGCTCGTACCGGGTGTGCTGCGTCGGCACGAACGCCTGCGCAGTGCTGGGCCTGCGCCCCTCCGCCGCCTCGGCCAGCATCTGCTCGGCCTCGGCCGCGCCGGGGCGGGTGGCCGGATCCTTGCGCAGCAGGGCGGTGATCACGGGCGTGAGCACGCCGCCGTGCTGCGGCGCGGCGGGCTCCTCGTCCACGACCGCCTGCATCGTGGACAGCGGCGAGGTGCGCCGGAACGGCGAGCGGCCCTCCACCGCGGTGTACAGCGTCGCGCCGAGCGCCCACAGGTCGGAGGCGGCGCCCGGGTCGTGGCCGCGGACGCGCTCGGGGGCGAGATAGTCGACCGAGCCGACCACCTCTCCGGTGCGGGTGATCGTGGTGTCGCCCTCGATCTGGGCGATACCGAAGTCGGTGAGCAGGACCCGGCCGTCGTCGGCGGAGATCAGGACGTTGCCGGGCTTGACGTCCCGGTGCAGGACCCCGGCGGAGTGCGCGGCGCGCAGGGCCCGCAGCACCCACAGGCCGATCCGGGCGGCCTCGGCCGGCTCGACGCGCCCGCGCTCCTTGACCGCGTCGGCGAGCGAGTGCCCCTCGACCAGCTCCATCACGATCCAGGGCCGGCCGTCGTGCTCCAGCACGTCATGGACGGTGACCACGGCGGAGTGGTTGATGCGCGCGGCGGCTCGGGCCTCGGCACGGGTCCGGGCGAGCAGCCGCTCCTGGTCGCTCTCGGAGACGTAGAGCGCGGCGGTCAGTTCCTTGATCGCGACGGCCCGATGCAGCACCTCGTCGTGCGCACGCCAGACTCGGCCCATACCGCCGCTGCCGATCGCGTCGGCGAGCCGGTAGCGCCCCGAAACGAGCTGGCCCTGCATCTGATTCACGTTGCCCCGCAATGCTCTTGACAGGGTCAGACTAAGGACCGGCCGACACTACTGGAACCACGGGGGTGCCAAGGAGACCGCACTGTGATGGTTGTCGCTTTCGCGGCACGGAAGCAACCATCACCCAGGGTTTACGCCCGGAACCAGCCGGTGACTTGATACGTCCGTCGACCGAGGAGTTGATACATCCGTCAACCAGTCAGCCGGCCCGTCCGTG
>JABFVM010000590.1 GCA_013362785.1 Streptomyces sp.
GTCCGCCACGAAATCGGAAGTCTCATAACCGGGTCGGATCAATTCGGGATGAGTGTGCAGAAGGATGGAGGTCTCAATTTCCCCCGCATGCATGTCGGTGAGCAGCGAGGTCTCCACCCCCGCCCGCTCCCGGGCACTCTCCCAGTCCTCAGGGGCCGGGAACAGCGCCATTCGCTCGCCGCGCGCGGAGGACTCCTGAACGACATTGCCCAGTACGTAGTTTCCGCCGTGCCCGTTGACCAGCACCAGGGCGTCGACGCCCGACCGGCGGAGCGAAGCCGCTATGTCCCGTATCACCGCATGAAGGGTCACGGAGGAGATGCTGACGGTCCCCGGCCAGGCCGCGTGCTCGTGCGAGCAGGCGATCGTCACCGGAGGAAGGAGGTGCACCGGGTGCACCTCGGCGATCTCGCGCGCGATCGCGCAGGCCACGAGCGTGTCGGTCGCCAGGGGAAGGAACGGGCCGTGCTGCTCGAAGCTCCCGACGGGGAGGACCGCCACCTGTCGTGAGACGCCCGCGCCTCGGGCCCGTACGTCCTCGGTGGTGTCCGCCGGCACCAGCGAGTGCGCCGCCGGCCGCGTCTGCGAATCACTCATCTTTTTCCGGCCTTTCGTCTCTGCTTAGGAACTGAAGAATCATGACAGAAAAAGTTGGCGTACTCGGCAAGAAGTCCGCACCGCGGTCGCAGCGTTCCGGCGCGGAACGCGTCGTGAATGCTCCGCTGCCCACCGTGTACGGGGAATTCCGCGCGATCGGATACCTCGACCACGACCGCGGCGACGAGCAAGTGGCCCTCGTCTACGGCGAGATCGGCACCGAGAACGTGCTCACCCGCCTGCACTCCGAGTGCCTCACCGGCGATGCCTTCGGTTCCCAGCACTGCGAGTGCGGTGACCAGCTCGCCTCCGCGCTGCGCGCGGTCGTCGCCGAGGGCTCCGGCATAGTCGTCTATCTGCGGGGCCACGAGGGCCGCGGCATCGGACTGCTCGCCAAGCTGCGCGCGATGGCCCTGCAGGCGGAGGGCCTGGACACCGTCGAGGCCAACCTCGCGCTCGGACTGCCGGTGGACGCCCGCGACTACGGCGTCGCCGCCGAGATGCTGCACGACCTCGGTGTGCAGAGCGTCCGCCTGATGTCCAACAACCCGCGCAAGCGCGAGGCGCTGCTGCGGCACGGCATCCAGGTCGCCGAGACGGTACCGCTGCTGATCCCGCCGTGCGAGAACAACATCACCTACCTGCGCACCAAGCGGGAACGCCTCGATCACCACCTGCCCCATCTGGACGCGGTCGCGCACCTGTCCTGATTGCCGCGAGGCTCGTCCGGACAGGAAGAGGGAATGACCGACGACGTCCTCTTCCTCTCCGGAGACCAGGTGACGGGCCTGCTGGGCCTGGACGCGGCGATCGCCTCGCAACGCGCGGCATTCACGGCGCTCGGCGCCGACGCGGCCGACCTGCCCGGGAAGATCATGCACCCGAGCCGCTTCGACGACAGTGTCGTCTTCGCGTATGTGTCCCGGCTTTCGGCGGACACCGGCACCGTCGCGAAGATCGGCAGCGTCAACCCGGGCAACGTGGCGTCCGGCCTGCCCACGATCCACGCCGTCATCACCGTGCTGGACCCGGTGACGGGCCGTCTGGCCGCCGTCATGGACGGCACGGCGATCACGACCCTGCGCACGGCGGCCGCGAGCGCCGTCGCGATCGACGCCCTGGCCACCGCCGACAGCGCGGACCTCGCCCTCCTCGGCTCAGGCACCCAGGCCCTCGCCCACGCCCGGGCCGTCGCCCGGGTGCGCGAGGTGAAGTCCGTACGGCTGTGGAGTCCGACCGAGTCCCGACGTGCCCGGGCCGCGGAGCGGCTCACGGCCGAACTGGGCCTGCCCGTCCAGCCGGTCCGCACCCCGGAGGAGGCCGTCACGGGCGCGTCGCTGGTCGCGGCCTGCACGCTCAGCACGACGCCCGTGGTGCGCGGGGAGTGGCTGGCGCCCGGCGCCACGGTGGTCAGCGTCGGCTCGTTCGAGCCCGGCCGCCGAGAGGTGGACGCGGATGTGCTGCTGCACGCCGCGAGCGTCGTCGTCGACGACCCGGCGACCGCGGCCGAGCACGCCGGGCCCGTGGTGGACGCCCTGCGCGAAGGGCTGCTTGCCCCCGAGGACCTGGTCGGGCTCGGTGCCGTCCTCACCGGGCAGAGCTTCCCGAGATCCGGACCCGGGGACATCGTCTACTACAACAGTGTCGGCCTCGGCATCCAGGACGCGGCCGCCGCATGGGCCGTGGTCGAGGCCGCCAGGAAGGTGGGCCCGTGAACACGCACGCGAGCGTCGTCGTCATCGGAGGCGGCGTGATGGGCACCAGCATCGCCTACCACCTCGCCCGCGCCGGCGTACGGGACGTCCTCCTCGTCGAGCGCGACGAACTGGCCTCCGGGTCCACCGCCAAGGCGGCCGGCGGAGTGCGCGCACAGTTCTCCGACGAGCTCAACATCCGGCTCGGGGCACGCAGTCTGGAGGCGTTCGGACGGTTCGAGGAGGAGACCGGGTACGACATCGGCCTGCACCGGGTCGGCTATCTGTTCCTGCTCTCGACCCCCGAGGACGTCGCCGGCTTCGAGGCGAGCGTCCGGCTGCAGAACTCCCTCGGCGTGCCGAGCCGCATGATCGACCCCGCCGAGGCGCGGCGCCTCTCCCCGCTGATCACCACCGACGGCCTGCTGGCCGCCGCGTTCTCCCCGGACGACGGCCACTGCACCCCCGAAGCCGTCGTCCACGGCTACGCGTCCGCCGCCCGCGCGTACGGCGCGCGGATCTTACGGCACACCGACGTCACCGGGATCGAGCTGCACGGCGACCGGATCACCGCCGTGACCACGACCATCGGCCGTATCACCACCGACACGGTGATCTGCGCGGCCGGCGCCTGGTCGCGGGCCGTCGGCGCGATGGCCGGCGTGGAACTGCCCGTGGTGCCGCTGCGCCGCCAGATCGCGGTCACCGAACCCGTCGAAGGACTGCCGCCGCACCTGCCCATGACCATCGACTTCACCACCAGCCTCTACTTCCACCGCGAGGGCCCCGGCCTCCTCCTCGGCATGTCCGACCCCGACGAGCGGCCCGGCTTCGCCACCGACACCCACGACCGCTGGATCCCCCGCCTGGCCGCCGCCATGGAGCACCGGGCTCCCGCCCTGCTCGACCTGCGCCGCACGGGAGGCTGGGCGGGCCTGTACGAGATCACCCCGGACCACAACGCGCTGATCGGCGAGGCGACTTCGGTGTCCCGGTTCCTGTACGCGACCGGCTTCTCCGGCCACGGCTTCCTCCAGGGCCCGGCCGTCGGCGAGGTCGTCCGTGACCTGTACCTCGGCCGCGCACCCTTCGTGGACGTCGGTCCGCTCAGCGCCGGCCGATTCGCGGCCGACGCTCCGCGCCCGGAGGCCAACCGCGTATGACTCGTGGACCGGGGGACCCCGTCAGCCCTCGGTCACAGCCTCGTGCACGAGCCGCTTCAGGTCCTGGAACATCGTGTGCGAGGTCCGCGGCCGCACCTGCGTCATGAACTGCACCGTCAGATCACGGCTCGGGTCGACCCAGAACGTGGTGGTCGCCACCCCGCTCCAGCCGTACGTACCGAGGCCGGCCAGAGCCTTCGTACGGGTCGGGTCGATCACCACGGAGACGCCGAGGCCGAAGCCGAGACCGTCGTTGCCGGACTCGTCGTGCGCGGGGCGGCTGCCGAAGGCGCGCAGGTCGACGCCGCCCGGGAGCTGGTTGGACGTCATCAGGTCCACGGTCCGCGGCGACAGCAGACGGACGCCGTCGAGCTCGCCCCGGCGCCGCAGCAGCTCCATGAAGCGGTGGACGTCGTACGCGGAGGCCGCCAACCCGCCGCTGCCGGACAGGAAGCGGGGCCGGCCCCGCAGCGGGAGCCCCGGGATCGGCTCGATGCCGCCGCCCTCGGTCTCGCCGTACAACTCGGCCAGCCTGCCCAGGTGTTCGTCGCGCACGCGGAACCCGGCGTCGGTCATCCCGAGCGGCCCGAAGATCCGCTCGGCGAAGAACTCGTCCAGTGGCTGCCCCGACACGACCTCGATGACCCGGCCCAGGACATTGCTGGCGACCGAGTAGTTCCACTGTGTGCCTGGCTCGAACTGCAGCGGAAGGCTCGCGTACACGCCGACCGTCTCGGCGAGGTCGGAGCCGGGCAGCACCGCCGACTCCAGGTTGGCGTCGCGGTACAGGGCGTCGACGGGATGCGTGTGGTAGAAGGCGAACGTCAGCCCGGCGGTGTGCGTCATCAGGTGCCGGACGGTTATCGGGCCGTCGGCGGGGCGGGTCACCGTGTCGGCGCCGGAGCCGCTGACGTACACCCGGGGCTCGGCGAAGGCGGGCAGATGGCGGCCGACCGGGTCGTCGAGCGACAGCTTGCCCTCCTCCACCAGCAGCAGCGCGGCGACCGAGGTGACCGGCTTGGTCATGGAGTAGAGCCGCCACAGCGTGTCCGCCTCGACGGGCAGCCCGGCCGCACGGTCGCGGTGGCCGTGCGTGGTGAGGTGGGCGACGCGTCCACCGCGGGCGACGGACACCAGGTAGCCGGGCAGCCGCCCCTCGTCGACGTAGTGGGCGAAGTGCTGGTCGAGGCGGTCCAGCGCCTTCGCGTCCAGCCCGACCTCACCCGGCTCGACCTCTTGTGTCAGCAGTGCCATCGCTCTCCTCCGAATACGTACGACGAGGGTGCGCTCCGGCCTACCCCGCCGGAACGGCCTCTGACCTCATCGTCCCGCAGGAACACGTGTACGGTCCTTCGATTGCCCATGATCGTCCGCCGGGGCGGCATACGGTCCCGGGAGGGCCCGGCCCGGCACCGCACCGGCCAGCGCCACGGCCGCGAGGGCGGTCATCGGCAGCACGGGACCGCCGCCCGCCCCGGTGAGCGCGGTCGCGACGGCCACTCCCAGCACGGGCCCCACGTTCATCGCGGTCTGCTGCAGCCCGCCCGCCACTCCGGCCGACTCGACCGCCGCCTCCCGTACGACGACATGGGTCGCCGCCACCATCACCGTGCCGAACCCGGCCCCCACCAGCGCGAACGCCGCGCACAGGGCAGGCGTGGCCGAGGCTCGGGACAGGGCGAGGATGCCGAGCGCGAGCAGCGCCATCGCCACCATGGTCGTACGGCGGGCACCGGCCCGGCGCAGCAGTACCGGGCACGCGACCGCCGAGAGCACCATCAGCAGGGCCAGCGGCAGACTGACGAGGGCCATCCGGAAGGGGTTCATGCCGAGCGCGTCCTGCAACAGGAACGTGCCGGTGAACAGCGCGCCGGACAGCGCCGCCGACGCGGCCACCAGCATGCCGAGCGCCGAGCCGACCGCCGCCGAACCGATCACGTCGGGCGGCAGGAGTGAGCTCGCGGTACGGCGCTCGTGCCGGACGAAGGCGGCACCGGTGACCGCGGCGGTCGCGGCCGTCAGGGCCCACCCCGGCAGGGCGGCGAGGGCGTGGACGAGACAGGCCAGGGTCACCGCGAGCAGGAGGGCGCCGGGCAGGTCGAGCCGGGCGGGGGAGGTGTCGCGAGGGGGCCGTACGGCGAGGGCGAGCAGGCCGAAGACGGCGGCGGGGACGACGTTCAGCAGGAACACGGCCCGCCACCCGGGCCCCGCCACCAGCGCACCGCCCACGACCGGCCCGGCAGCGGCGGCCACCCCGATCGCGGCGGTCCGTACGGCGATCGGCGCCCGCAGCCGGTCGGGCGGGAACGCGGCCCGGAGCATCCCGAGCGTGGCCGGTTGCAGCAGCGCCCCGAACACCCCCTGCACGACCCGCAGGGCGATCACCCAGCCGACGCCGGGCGCCAGCGCGACACCCGCCGACGCGGCCCCGAAGCCGAGCATCCCGATGCCGAAGACCCGATGGTGCCCGTACCGGTCGCCGAGTCGCCCGGCGAACACCAACAGGCTGGCCACCGCGATGAGATAGCCGGTGCTGGTCCACTGGACCTGGGCCAGGGAGGCGCCCAGATCGCGTTGCAGGGTCGGCTGCGCGACGGTGAGCACGGTCCCGTCCAGGGCGACGAGCACGGCCCCGGCGATACTGCTCGCGAGAGTGAGCCGAGGATTCACTCGCCCTCCGGCCCGAGGTGCGCGTCCAGGACGGACCGCAGCACAGGTACGAAGTCCTCGGCGCCCGTGGCGAGTTGAAGACTGCCCCAGCCCCACAGCTGGGCGACCCCGTGCAGGTTGGCCCACAGCGCACCCGCGACGAGCCGGGCGTCGACGTCGGGGCGGACCCGGCCGACGAGGTCCACGAGCCGGCCGAAGAGAGGGAGGCTGGTGTCCCGCAGCCCCAAGTGACCGCTCTCCAGCAGATCGTGACGGAACATCAGCTCGTACATGCCGCGGTTGCCGAGCGCGAACTCCAGATAGACGCGCCCCAGCGCGGTCAGTTGCGCCCGCGGGGTCGCCGTACCGTCGCCGACGGCAGCCGTCGCCCGTTGGCCCAGATCCTCGAAGCCGCGCCGGGCGATGGCCGACAGCAGCTCCAGGTGGGTGGGGAAGTGACGGCGCGGGGCGCCGTGCGAGACACCTGCCCGGCGGGCGATCTCCCGCAGGGTGAGGGCCTGGGTGCCCTCCTGGGTCACGAGATCCACGCCGACGTCGACCAGTCGGGCCCGCAGCCCTGGTTCGGATTCCTGCACAGAAGGCATAGACAGTGTCTACCATGATCCAGTAGACACTGTCTACGGCGCTCGGGAGGGGGCTGGACGGGAATGCGCGACCGGCACGTCAGGGTTGATCCGGATATGACTGAGGACGCCACCCAGAACGCACTGCTCGCGCTGCTCTCCGAGGGCCACGGCGGGGTGCTGGTCACCCTCAAGCGCGACGGCCGGCCGCAGCTGTCGAACGTCGGCCACGCCTACTACCCCGACGAGCGCATCATCCGCGTCTCGATCACCGACGACCGCGCCAAGACCCGCAACCTGCGCCGCGACCCCAGGGCGTCGTACCACGTCACGAGCCCCGACCGCTGGGCGTACACCGTCGCCGAGGGCACGGCCGACCTCTCGCCGGTCGCGAAGGACCCGTACGACGCCACGGTCGAGGAACTCGTCCGGCTCTACCGGGACGTCCAGGGAGAGCATCCCGACTGGGACGACTTCCGGGCGGCGATGGTCCGCGACGGGAGGCTGGTGCTGCGGTTGCGGGTGGAGCGGGTGTACGGGATCCCGAAGGGCGGCAACCTGGGCTGATCCCACGTCACCTCCCGTGCCTGCCGCTAGGGTTGATCCACTGCGGATGGTGTGGAGACACGGGCGGGGGAGTGCGCGGCATGATGGATCTGCTGTCGGTGGGCGCGATCAGCGGGGTCCTCGCCGGTGTCGGCACGGGATTCCTGGGTGAGGCCGGCAAGTCGGCCTGGGTGTACGCGGGCGGACTGGTCCGGCGGATCGCCGGGCGGGAGGTGGCCGCGCCGACGACGCCCGGCGAGCGGGACGACGTGGCCCGTCTGGTGCACCAGCGCCTGCGGGAGGACCCTCGACTCGCCGACGCCTGGCTGTCGTTCGCCCGCACCGTGCCCGTCCCCGGAACGGTCCAGGGGCTGCTGCGTCCATCACTGCCACCGAGCCCGCGCTACTTCACGGACCGCGAGAAGGCCATCAAGAAGCTGGACAAGGAGGCGACCCGCACTTTCGACGGGCGTCCCAGGCTGGCCCTCCTGCACGGTCCCGAAGGCATGGGCAGCAGCACGCTCGCCCTGCACTGGGGCTGGCGGCAGACCGCCCGCTATCCCGACGGGCAGCTGTACGTCGACCTGCGCGACCTCGGACCCGAGGCGGCCCTCGGTAACCTCCTGCGCCAACTGGGGCTGCCGGAAGAGGGGATACCGCACAGCGCGCAGGGACGAGTCGACCTGCTCCGGCGCTGTCTGGCCGACCGTCGGCTCCTGCTCGTCCTCGACCACGTCCGGTCCGTCGCACAGATCGAACCGCTCCTCACCTCGGCGCCCGCGGTCTTCACCATCGTGGTGGCCCGGCGGCCGCTCGTCGGCCTGGGCGCGCAGTCCGTCCACGTCGGTCCCCTGGACAGGGGCGACGCCCGTCTGATGGTGGAGCGCATCGCCGACGAGTCCGTCGTCAGCGCCTCCCGAGGCGTACTGCCCGCCGTGCTCGACCGCTGCGCAGGCATCCCCTACGCCCTGCACGCCGCCGCACTTCGCCTGTCCCTGCCCGAGCGTCCGGAGGCCCCCGCCGTGCCCGCCAGCGACGACCCGGTGCGTGCCGCCGTCGAGGACTCGTACCGCCTGCTGACTCCTGCCGCCGCCCGTCTCTTCCGCCTGGCCGGACTGCGCCAGTGGCCCGCGCTCGATGCCGCGACGGCCGCGCGCGCCGCCGACATCGAGGAGTCGGAGGCCGCCGGGCTCCTGGAGCACCTCTCCGAGGCGCTGCTCATCGAACGCACCGGCATCGGCCGCTACCGCTACCGCCCTTCCGTCCGCGCACACGCCGAACGCATGGCGGCCGAGACCGACCGCATCCCGGCCTGTTCGGCGGCCGTCACCCGGGTCGTCGAGCGGTACCGGGATCTGGCCGTCGGGGCGGCCCGCGCGGCGCTGCCGGAGAGCTGGCGGGTCCCGTCGGCGCCGTCGTCGTTCACCTTCCCCGATCACGGCGCGGCCGTCGCCGCCCTCGTGGCCGAGGCGTCGAGCCTGGTCGAGGCGGTGCGGACGGCCGAGGAGTTCCACGACTGGGACACGGCGGCCCTGCTCGGCCAGGCCCTGTGGCCCCTTCAGCTCAAGGCCGGTCATCTCGACGTCGTCCTGCCCGCGCTGGAGACCGCGGCACGCATCGCCGACGAACACTTCCCCGGCACCCGCACGGCAGGCGCCCTGCACTTCCAACTGGCCCACTGCCTCATGGAGTCGATCCGCTGGGAGGAGGCCGAACGCGAGGTGCGAGCCGCCGCACGCGACGAACGGGCCGCCGGACATGTGCGCGGCCACGCCTCCGCCGTCGAGATGCTGGGCATCCTCCGGCTGCGGCAGTGGCGGTTCGACGACGCGTACGCCTGCTTCGAGGAGGCGCACTCCCTCTACGACACCATCGGCCCCGGTGACATGGGCTACGGCGACATGCCCCGCGCCTTGGCGCTGCTCGACCGCCATCGGGGCCACGCCCTGGGCCAACTCGGTCGCCCGGAGGCGGCGGAGGAGTACCTTCAGCGCGCCCTCGACTTCTTCCGCGGCCGCCGCGAGGCCTACAACACCGCCCGTACGCTCACCGACCTCGCCACGTTCCGCCTGGACGCCGGTGAGCCCCGCGCCGCGCTGCCGTTGATCGACGAGGCGATCGGCCTGCTCGGCGCGGAGAACGCCGACCCTCATGTGCGGCGGCTGCGCGAGCTGCGGGAGCGGTGCGTCACTCCGGAGTGACCGTCACCGGGTGCGCGCGCTCACCCGTGCGCACCGTCAGCCCCGACCCGACAAGCTCCTCCGGCGACTTGCCCGCCCCCAGCCAGGCGTGCAGCGCCGAGGCGTACACCGCAGGATCCGCGTCCGCGCCCGGCCCGCCCTCCATCCGCAGCGACACCCCGGAACGGCTCCGGACGACACAGGCCCCCGGCCCGGTGACGTACACGGCGAGCGCGCAGTGCCGATGCCGGTCGAGGATCTCGCTCGTCCAGTGCGCGGGGGACACGAAGCGCGGGTCATCGGCGGCCCCGTATCTGAACACCGCGTCGGCGAGGGCGAGTTGGTCGACCTCGCGGGTGTCCTCGTGCACGGCCAGGTGCGACGCTTCGCCGGTCGTGCCGTACGGCGCCGGATGCGGGCCCGGGTACCGGGTGACCGCGATCTCGCCGGAGCCCAGGAGCCGGGTCAGGACGACGAGCGGCACGGTGGGTGTCGCGGGCTCGTACGGCGGCAGCCGGAGCGGTTCGAGGCGGGCGGGGCCGTCGGGCTCGGGGATGCCGATCAGGTCGTAGAAGAGGCGCCGCAGCAGGGTCGCCGACTCGCCCGGGGCGGAGCTGATGAACTCGGCCGGTTCGGGCGAGGGGCCGTGGTCGGCGAGCAGCGTCTCGATCTGCGGGCGCAGGGGGAGTTCGGGCGTGAGACGGGGCGCCGTGCGGACGAAGGCGTGCACCGGGGCGTCCGGGGCCAAGCCGGCGAGAGGCGTGGCGCCCAGCAGTACCGGGGTGCCGAGCGCGGCGGCGTAGTAGGTGACCGAGCCGTGGTCGCCGATCACGGCGTCGGCGGCGACGAGAGCCTGCCGCCAGCCGTGCAGGGGGTCGATCAGGGCCAGGCCCGCACGCCGGGCGCGGTCGAGCCAGGCGCGGATCTGGCCGGGGCCGTGACCGTGCCAGATGTTGGGGTGCAGGACGGCCGCGAGACGGTACTCGTCCGCCGGGAACTCCGAGGTCAGGCGGGGCAGCAGGGAGGGCAGTACGTCATCGCCGCCGCCGTCGCCGAACAGCGACTCGGGATTCCAGGTGGAGTTGAGGACGATCAGCCGCTGGCCCCGGGCCACGCCGAGGGCGCGACGGTAGCGCTCGCGGTACGGGCGGGCCGCCAGCATGCGGTCCCAGCAGGGGTCCCCGGCGAGCACGGCGGTGGACGCGGCCTCGGGGCATACGGTGCGCAGCCGCTCGTACTGCTCGGGATGGGACAGCACCAGGGCGTCCACGACCGGCTCCCCGGCCTCGTCGAGCAGCCACTCCGGTGACAACCCGAAGACCGGATCCGACCCCGCTCGCTGCCCGCCGTCCGTCGGGTGTCGGGTGTCGGGTGTCGGCAGCTTCTTAGTGTATCCGACGCCGTGTGACAATACGGCCAATAGGCCGGAAATTGCCCGGAGTTGACCGCCGAAGCTCGCCGAGAGCGCCAATGCGACCGGCGTCCCGACCGCCTGCTCCCACGGCAGCACGGGCACCCCCGTGTCCGCCAGCAACTCCGCGACCCCTGCCCGGAATGCCGATGACCCCGGGCACGTCACCAGCAACTGCACCCTGAGGTCGTCGTGGAAGAGCGGGAGCACATCCAGCAGCCGGGTCGCGGACGTCACGTTGTGGACGACGAGCAGCACCTTGCGGGTCTTCCCGCGCGTGGCCCACCGCGCCGCGTCGTCCCCGACCGGCACCCGTATCCATCCGGCCCCCGCCACGCTTCCGCCCGCCTCTCGTCCCCGACCGATCGAATGATCGGGCAACGATAGTCAACGCCCACTTCGCGCGTGCCGGCCGCCCCTGAACCCGGCCGGTACGCGCGAAGCTCTGCCCCTCTTTGGCTGGCGCAGCGCCCGCATCGCCTCATCGGCGCCCTCGGCGCGCAGGTTCACGAAGGCGGGCGTGAGGGTGAGCGGGGTCGGGTACGCCCTGAGGGTCGCCGGGCCCTTGATCGTCGTACCGCGGTCGACGTCGTACCAGGTGCCGGGCGGCAGGTGGATGTCCCGTGCGGGCGAGGCAGTGAGATTGGGTGCCGCCAGCACCGCCGGGCCGAGCATCCACTGGTCGTCGATCGTGTAGCCCGCCGTGTCCTGAGGGAAGTCGAAGAACAGCGGGCGGACGATCGGATCCCCGGTGCGCAGCGTGTGGCGCACCTGGTCCCAGATGTAGGGCGCCAGGCGCTCGTGGCGGGCCGTCGCCTCCCGGTACAGGGCGACGGTCTCTTCGTCGTAGTCGACCTTCTGGCCGGTCGTCGGGTCGATCGTGTCCACGGGGGACGTGGAGGAGTACATCAGCGGCATGTACGACGCCGACTGCGCCCAGCGCACCAGTACTTCCTTCGTCGGCGCGGGCTGACTGAGGGAGCCGCCGATCATGTCGGTCTCGATGAACGGGTAGCCGATGGTGGACAGGGCGAGGTTCTGGGTGACGGAGGCCTTGAGGGAGTTCCAGCCGGTGCCCTTGTCGATCTGCCGGATGACGAAGCCGGACTCGTGCGCGGGCCTGCCCCAGTGCACGCGGATGCCGGCGCCCTGGAGGTCGTAGGCGTCGGCGAGTTCGGAGCCGAGGCGCTGGTAGTCGGTGCGGGTGTTGCCGTCGCGGCCGGCGCAGTGGTCGTCGAAGAAGCGGGTGTCGAACTTCAGGCCGTCGACCCGGTAGGTGTCCATCAGTTTCCGCAGGTTGCTCCGGTACCAGGCCTTCGCCTCGGGGTTGGCGAGGTCGACGATGCCCGCCGTGCCGTTCCACCAGGTGACCGTGCAGGGCTTGGCGGGGTCGGCGGCGTCCCGCAGCAGATAGTCGTGGTCGGCGGCGTACCGGTAGTTGGCGGAGTCCAGGTTGATCCACAGGGTGACCCAGAGGCCGAAGTCGTAGCCGAGGTCGTGGATCCGGTCGGACATGGCCCTGGGGTCCGGGTAGGCCTTCGGGTCGAAGGTCATGTTGCCGTAGTTCGACTCCCACTTGTCGTCGAGCTGGACGGTGTGGCCCTCAAGTCCGTTGTCGTGCAGGTCGGTCGCGTAGTCCAGGATCTTGGCCTGGTCGACCTTCGTGTAGAACTGCGCCCAGGAGTTCCACAGCGGCTTGGCGTACTGCTCGTAGGTCGCGTCGCTCTGGCGCGGCCGGCCGAAGACGCCGATGTAGTCGCGGTAGACGGCACGCGGGGTCGACTCGACGAAGACCGTCGCCCGGTACGTCGCCCCAGACTCGACCGTGAAGCGGCCGAGCCCGTCGCCGCCCGCGTTCAGGGACACGTCCATCGTGTCGCCGGTGTCGACGTACAGACCCGCCGAACTCGCCGTGTACCAGAACGGATCGACCATCTGGTACGACGCCGCGCTGAAGTCCTCCTGCTCGACCCGCCCGGCGTCCAGCGGCCAGGGCTGGTCGGTGTACGGGCCGCCGGCGGGGGTGGCGGTCTCGCCGTGGCCGTACCAGTGGCCGGCGGAGGAGAGGTCGTAGGTGAGGCCGAGTTCGGTGGCCTTGGCGCCCTTGACGCCCCAGTCGAGCAGGTAGCGGTCGGAGGCGGGTGTCAGACGGGCCTCGACGTGTGTGCCCGGGAGGGTCGTGTCCGCGGTCAGCGTGAGCACGCCGCTCTGCCAGCGCCAGTCGGTGAGCCGCGTGGCGTGCTGCCAGGTGCCGCCGCTGTGGAAACGGAGGGCTTCGGGGCCGGTGGTGAGTACCGTGCGGTCCGATCTCCGGGTGGTCAGGGCCAGTTGGCCGTCGGTGCGGACGGAGACCGAGTAGCCGGGGGAGGTGAGGGTCACCGTGTCGCGCGACTCCGAGACCCTGGTGTGCGACTCCGGTGCGGGGGTGCCGAGGGCGGTCGCCGGCAGCAGCGCCGCCGTGAGGGTGGCGGCCAGCAGAGAGCCGTACTTGCGGGAAGGGATGCGCACCACTCACGTCCTTCTGCGAGAAGACGGGAGAACCATGGGGTCGTGGGGTCGCTGTTCCGCAGTGCTGTTCTTTTCTGCTCGTTGCGGCCGATGTTCTTGCGTAAAACATCACCTGTCAACGGGGCGTGGGCGCCCTGCGCGGGCCCGTGAGCCGGGGCGGTTTGTCAGTGGTGGGAAGTACGGTCCTGGTATGGCAGCCGTAATCGACATCCGGGTGCCGGGGCACGGCAGCGCGGAGGAGCGGTGGGCGCGGATACAGGCGGAGGCCGAGCGCCTGGTGCGGGCGGGCGGGATCAGGCCGTGCGCGGCGCGCCGCCCGTGACCGTGGCCGCGGAATCGGCGTCCGTCGTCCCGGCCTCCTCCTTCACCCAGGCTTCCAGGCACATCACGAACTCGGTCGCCCGGTCGGCCCAGTTGAGGTGGGTCAGGGCCGCTTCCCAGCCCCGCCTGGCCGCGCGTAGACGCATCTCCGGGTCGGTGCGCAGGCGCCGTACGGCATCGGCCGCCGTGGCCGGGTCGTCGTAGGGCACGACGAGGCCGCAGCCGTAGCGCTCGACCAGTCCGGCCGCGAGCGGGGTGGGTGTGGTGACCAGGGGGACGCCGTGGGCCATGTACTCCACGGCCTTGGTGGGGCGCGAATGGCGGTAGTTGGGCTGGTCGTGGAGGAGGGAGAGGCCGGCCAGTGCGCCGGAGAGCAGGGCGAGGGCGCGGTCGTTGGGCAGATAGCCGTGCCAGCGCAGTACGCCGTCCCGGTCGGCCTCGGTGAGCGCGTCCCGCACCTCGGGGTCCGCCGCGCCGATCGCCTCGACGCGGATGTCCGGTCCCAGCAGCCGTGCCGTCTCGATGAGTTCCAGCGCGCCGCGCGCCCGGGAGAGGTGCCCGAGGTAGACGACCCGGTCGTCGCCCGGCGGCACGGGCCGGTCCGGCGGCACCGTGGTGAGGTTGGTGACGACGGGGTGCGGGCGGCGGAAGCGCTGCTGGTAGGCGTCCTCGGCGAGCAGCAGCCGCAGATGCCGCTCCGCCAGCCGTTCCGCCGCCCGTACGGCGAGGCGGAGCGGCGGCCGGAGCGGCCTGGGCAGCCAGCGCTTCATCACCAGTGCCGCCGCCGTGTCCTCGTGCACGTCCCACACGGTGACCGGAACCCGTCCGCCGCGCCGCCAACGGCGCAGTGTGCCGGGCAGGGCGAGCAGCAGCTCCGGGTCGTGCAGCAGGACGACGTCCGCCTGCGGCCCGCGCTCGGCGAGCAGGGTGCGGGCCGCCCGCAGTGCCGTCCGGCGGTCCCGGCCGGCGGCCCGGGGCAGGTCGACGCCCTCGACGTACCGCCGTGGTGCCACCTCGCGGGACGCGAACGGCGCGGCGTACACGACCCGGTGCCCGCGTTCCCGCAGCGCGGCGATCTCCCGGTGCAGGATCCGGGCGTCCTCGGGGTGATGGACGACGGTGACGACGAGTATCCGCATCAGAGCACGCACCTTTCGACTGCCCCGAGTACGACGGCCTCACATGGACGTCGCGCTACAACACCTCGACGTCGGGCCGGAAGATCCGTCCGCGTGTGTCGAACAGCAGCCGGGCCGCGTCGCCGAGGGCCGGCAGGTCGTAGGCCGAGTGGTCCTGGAGCAGGATCGTCAGGTCGTGCTCGCGCGCCGCCGCAGTGACGTCGTCGACGCGCGGGATGCCCGCCCCGTCCACCGACCACAGCCGCACATGCGGATCGTGGAAGGAGACCTCGGCGTCCCGCTCCCGCAGCAGCCGGGCCACCGGCACCGCGGGCGACTCCCGCTGGTCCGCCACGTCCGGCTTGTAGGTGACCCCGAGCAGCAGCACCCGGGAGCCGTGCAACGGCCGGCCGGCGGTGTTGAGGAGGTCCTGCGCGCGGCGCACGACGTACTCCGGCATCCGGCGGTTGATCTCCTGGGCGAGCTCGACGAACCGGAACTCGTAGCCGAGGGACGAACGCACCTTGTACGACAGGTAGTTGGGGTCGATGGGTATGCAGTGCCCGCCTACGCCGGGACTGGGCCGGAACGCCTGGAAGCCGAACGGCTTGGTGCCCGCGCAGCGGATCGCGTCCCACAGGTCGACGTGCAACTCGTGGCTGATCACGGCCAGTTCGTTGACCAGGGCGATGTTCACATGCCGGTAGGTGTTCTCCAGCAGCTTGGCCATCTCGGCCTCGCGGGTGCCCTTCGCCTGCACGACGGTGTCGACGAGCTTGCCGTAGAAGGCCGCCGCGCGCGCCGCGCACGACGGGGTGCAGCCGCCGACCACCTTGGGTGTGGTGCGCAGTCCGTGCGTGGTGTTGCCCGGGTCGATGCGCTCCGGTGAGAAGGCGAGCGCGAAGTCCGAGCCGACCTTGAACCCGGACTCCTCCAGGAGCGGCCGTACGACCTCCTCCGTGGTGCCCGGATAGGTGGTCGACTCCAGCACCACCAGCTGCCCGGGCCGCAGCCGGCCCGCCACCGTGCGCACGGCGGACCGCACCGCGCTCAGGTCGGGGCCGCCGTCCTCGCTGAGCGGGGTCGGCACACAGATCACCACCGTCTGCGCGCGGGCCAGACAGGCGTCGTCCGTGTACGCCGCGAAGCCGGCCGCCAGCATCCGGCGGACGTCCTCGTCGGAGACGTCGTCGATATGGGAGTGCCCGGTGTTGAGCGCCTCCACGACCCTGGGGTCGCGGTCCAGCCCGACGACCCGCAGGCCGATCGACGCCGCCTCACGGGCGAGCGGCAGCCCGACGTATCCCAGCCCGATCACCGCGAGTTCCACGTGATCGGGCCGTTCTGCTTCTCCGAGGGGTTCTCCGAGGGGTACTCCGGGCGGTTCTCCGAGTGGTTCGCTCGCTTCCCCGAGCGCTTCGGTCCGGTCGGCCTGCATAGGGACTCACCCCGCCTCAAGGCATCCAAGGGCGCCGTACGCCTCACGCGTGGTGGCGGCGACCCGCTTCCAGGTGCGGTCACGCGCGACCATCGCGCGGGCGGCTGCTCCCCACTCTGTCCGCCGCTTTTGACTGTAAATGAGCGATTCGAGTTCATCAGCCCAGGATTTTGGCGATTTGTTGGGAATTAGTCGTCCGTTAACCTCCGGTTCGACCAGTTCTCGTAGCGCTGTGAGATCGCTCGCCGCCACGGGCACACCGCTCGCCATCGCCTCCACCGGCTTGAGCGGGGTCACCAGCCGGCAGACGCGCTCGTCGGTGCGCGGCACCGCGAACACGTCCAACACCGCGTAGAAGTCCCGGACTTGGGCGTGCGGCACCCGCCCGGTGAACAACGCGACCCCGTCGTCCAGGCCCAGCCGGGCGGCCAGCGCCTCAAGGGCGGGGCGCTCGGGCCCGTCCCCGACGATCAGCAACCGCAGCGGCACGCCACGCCGACGCAGCTCTTCACCCGCATGGAGCAATGTGCCGATCCCCTCGTGCGGGGTGAGGCTGCCGACCGTGCCCACGACGAACTCGTCCGGCGCGATCCCGAGCCGGGCCCGCACGGGTGCCGCGTCCGGCAGCGGGGCCAGGAAGGCGTCGTCCACGGCGTTCGGCACGATGAGCACCCGCTCCGCGGGCACCCCGCGCGCCACGATCTCGCCCTTCATCGCCTCACCCAGCGTCAGCACCAGATCGGCCTCGCGCATGCAGTGCGTCTCCAGTTCGCGCCGGACCCGGTACGTCTCGTCCGCCCGGCCGCGACCCGGCGCCTGCGTCAGCCAGGTCTCCTCCAGGAAGCCCCGCACCTCGTAGACCACCGGCAGCCCGTACGTCTCCCGCAGGGCCAGCGCCACGCGCCCGTTGCCGTGGTCGGACGCGGCATGCAGTACGGCGGGCCGCAGCCGTTCCACCAGCCGCGCGGCCAGTTCGGCGTTGCGCGCCAGCGCCGGGGCCTGTCCGTACGGCAGCCGGAACGGCAGCAGCCGGTGCTGTGGCACCCCGGCCACCTGCTGCGACGGACGGGCGTCCAGCACCCCCTGCGTCACGGGAAAGCCGATCCTGGTCACGACATGCGGGTCCAGCCCCGCCGCCGACTGCGCCTCGGCCAGCTTCTGCGTGCGCACGGTGTAGCCGGCGTGCCGGAACGGCAGCCCGTTGGTGACCAGATGGAGCACCCGGCCCGGCACCGGCCGGAACGGCCGCCCGACGGGCGCGGGCACCCGAGCGGCGGAAGGCATGGCGACCGGCCCCGCGGCACGAGCCCGCCCCGCGAGCCGCGCTTCGAGCGGCCGCAATCCACGCCGAGCACGCTCCGGAAGCAGCCGTACGGCGAGCAGGGCGGCCCGCACCGGGTCCTGGCGCAGCTCGCCAACTGCCACGGAGGCGGCCAGACTGAGGGCAAGTGGAATATTCCGGGACATATCGCCAAGGTAAGCCGCCCCGCCGACACCGGCACATGGCGCCCGTAGGCGACCGAGCCATCAGGACTGAGTCGGAGAAAAAGGGTCTATGAACGGCTGCGTACTCCACGTCGTGGGCACCCGCCCCAACTTCGTCAAGGCCGCACCGGTCGTGAGTGCCCTCGCCGCGGCAGGCTGCGACCAGGTGCTCGTCCATACCGGCCAGCACTACGACGCCCGGATGTCGGACGTCTTCTTCCGGCAACTCGGCCTGCCCGAACCCGACACCGACCTGGGCGTCGGCTCCGGCACCCACGCCCGCCAGACCGCCGACCTCCTGGTGGCCCTGGAGGCCGAACTGACCGCCCGCGCCCCCGCCCTGGTCACGGTGTACGGCGATGTGAACTCCACGCTCGCCGCGGCCCTCGTCGCCGCCAAACTGGGTGTCCCGGTGGCGCATGTCGAGGCGGGGCTGCGCAGCTTCGACATGGCGATGCCGGAGGAGGTCAACCGGCGTCTGGTCGACCAGCTGGCGGAGCTGTTGTTCGTCGCGAGCCCCGAGGCCGTCGGGCATCTCGCCCGTGAGGGGATCGCCGCCGAGCGGACGCATTTCGTCGGGAACCCGATGATCGACACCCTGCTCACCCATATGGAGCACTTCGACCCGGCGACCGCCCGCGCCGCCCACCGGCTCCCCGAGCGCTACGGCGTCGTCACCCTGCACCGGCCCGCCAACGTCGACGACCCGGAGGCCGCCGCGGCAGCCGCCCGTGTCCTGGCCGAGGCCGCCCGCCATCTCGACCTGGTCGTACCGCTGCACCCGCGCGGCAGGGAAGCGCTGCGGGCGGCGGGTCTCGCGGACGCGCCGGGCGTCCATCTGCTCGATCCGCTCGGCTACGTCGAGTTCATGAGCCTCGTGCGCGGGGCCGCCGTGGTGGTCACCGACTCGGGCGGTGTCCAGGAGGAGACGACCGTCCTGGGCGTCCCGTGTCTGACCCTGCGCACGACGACCGAACGCCCGGTCACGGTCACCCATGGCACCAACAGGCTTGTCACCCATGGGGAGTTGGTGCCCGCTCTGCGCAAGGTGCTGGAAGGCGGGGGAGCGCCGCACACCGAGGGGCCACCCCTGTGGGACGGCCGGGCGGGCGGCCGGATCGCCCACGTCATCACCGGGTGGCTGGAGCGCCATGGCTGACGACACACGGACGTACGACGACACCACCAGTACGCACGCCAACGGCACCCGCACGTACTGGGACACCCGCCACGCCGACCACGACGAGCTCGCCTCCGGCGCGCACCTCGGACTGGACCGTCCCGCCAACGAGATCTTCTACGCCCGGCGACTCGGCACCCTGCTCTCCCTCATCGGCGACCTGTCCAGCCCGGCCGCCCCGCTGTTCGTGCTGGACGCGGGCTGCGGCAAGGGGTACTTCGCCCGGGCCCTGGCCCGCTGCGGGCATCGGGTCGACGCCTTCGACACCAGCCCGCACGCGATCGAGCACGCCCGCGCCGAGGGCGGCGGCCCGGGCTACGCCGTCGCCGCTCTCGACGAGTGGCGCAGTGCGTGGCCGTACGACATCGTTGTCTGCGTGGACGTCCTGTTCCACGTGCCCGACGACGAGGAGTGGCGGGCCGCACTGCGCAACCTGGCCTCCCTGGTCCGGGTCGCCGGCCGCCTGATCGTCACCGACATCGCGACCGGCAACGCCCCCGACGACCAGAGCGCCGAGCCCACGAACCGCGACGCGCTCGTCGTGTACCGCCCGATCGCCGCCTACCGTGCCGAACTGGAGCCGCTGGGGTTGCGGCACACCCTCTCCAGCCCGTACGGCTTCCGGGAGGACCGGGTCGGCTTCCACGTCTTCACGAGGACCCGCTGATGCGTCTGACCGACCTGCTCCATCCGCACCTCGACGGCGTCACGACAGTGGTGGACACGACCCGGGGGCGCCTCCGTCTGGAGCCGTATCTGCATCTGCCACCCGGTGTCGCCCTGCGCGACGAGGACGACGGCGGCGAACACCCCATTGGCGAGGGGGAGTTGGCGCTTCTCTCCTACGGCCCGAACGCCGAACTGCATGGCGATGAGGACGCCTGTCGTGCCGTACTGGCGCGGCTGCGGCCCGGAGCGCGCGGGCTGATCGTGTTCGGGCACCGTGGCTCCGAGCTCCCCTACCACCGGCTCCTCGACGACCTGGTCGCCCACCGCTGCCAGGTCCTGCGCGCGGCGCCCCTCGACTACGTCCATCTGCACGCGGGCGCGGTCATCGCACGCACCGACGAACTGCTGCCGCCGCACGACTTCTTCGGCCGTCCGGTCCCGTCCGACGGCCACGCCACGGCGCTGCGGATCGCCGACGAGTACGTCTTCGCCGACCTCGCCTCCCGGTCCCTGCGCGCGCGGGTGCTGGACCTCGAAGCGGGCGTCGAGGAGGCGGAGCGGACCCGGGCCGCCGCCGGACAGGACGGGATCGCCGACCGGCTCGCCGCCGCCGTACGGGAGAAGGAGCAGATCGCCGCGGCGCTGCGGTCGGCCCGGGAGCGGGTGGAGGTGCTGCAGGCGCGGGTGCACATGCTGGAGGGGTCGACCTCGCTCAGGGTGGGGAAGGCGCTGGTCGCGGCGGCGCGGTCGCCGAAGCGGCGGGCCGCGCGGCTGCCGGGGGAGCTGTACGGGCTGTGGCGCGGGCGGCGCCGGTCCGCCGGGCAGGCGTCCGGCGCTGCCGCGAGGCCTCACGCCGAGCCGGACGCGCCCGTGGACGACCGTTTCCACCTCGCCCATCGCGCCCTGACCTCGGCGCCCCGCGACCGTCTCGTCGTCGCCGGAGTGCTCACCACCGCCACCGCCGAGGACTTCGCGGCCGAGGTGGTCGTCAACCGGCTGCTGCCGCACGACGGTCGGCTGCTCCTGCGACGCACCGACCCGGACGTGCTCCTCGTCCAGCTGAGCGCCTGCACCGGCGACGGACCCTGGTGGCTCACCGGTACCGGACTGGCCCCCGACCTGGACCGCACACTCGCCGAACTGCTCGCCGAAGCGCGGGTGTCGGGGCGGTCGGCCGTGCTGTGGCGGGACGCTCCCGCCTCCGCAGCACCCGGCCTTGCCCGGTTCGCCTGGGACGCGGTGGTCGACGCCGACACCGGCGTACGGCTCGCCCGGCTCGACCCGGCGGCGGAGGGCCGGGAACGGCTGCGCGAGGTGTTCCGGGAGGACTGCACCCGGGTCCGGCTGGGGCGGCTGGCGCGGCTGTGCGGCGCCCCGGATCCGCTGGACGAGCGGCGCGTAGCGGTGCTGGCCGCGCCCCGGGACCGTACCGAGGTCGCCCGGCTCGTCGGCCAGGTGCTCGGCCAGCTGCACCGCCCGGCCGAGGTCGTCGTGCCCGACCCGGCGGGGCTCGACGAACTCGCCGCCGCCGGGGTGACCGTACGGCAGGGGCCGTCCCTGGCGCCCTGGGTCGCCGACTGGACGGACCTCACCGAGGACCGGCCCGACACCCTGCTGCTCGACCTGATGTGCGCCCAGGAGTACTCCGGCGCGGACGCCGTGGGCCACACACCGGCCGCCGACGACTACGTCTTCGTGCCGACGCTGCGGCCCCTGCTGACCCGCCGGGCGCTGCACATGTCCGGTACGGCGCCGGACGGTTGGGCCGGTCGGGGGCACCGTCTGTTCGCCGTGCGCGGGAAGGAGCCGTCATGAGCCGTACGCTGCGGGCGCTCGTCTACGGCGACGTCGACCTCAACCTCATCGACGGCTCCGCCGTATGGGCCCAGTCGACGGTGCAGGCCCTGTCACGGGCGGGCTGCGAGAGCCGACTCGTCCTCAAGTCCCCTGTCCGCACCGGCCGGTTGACCGATCCGCTGGCCGAGCTGTCCGGGGTCACGCTGGTGCGCCCGCACGAGGAGCGGTGGCTGCCAGGACTGGCCGACGGGCCGATGTCGCCGGTGCAGGCGGCGCAGGTGCTCACCCGGCTCGACGCGGACGACCCGTGCGATCTGCTGGTGCTGCGCGGTCGGCGACTGGTCTCGCGGGTCGTCGCCGACGGCGGCTTCGACGGGCGGATCTGGGCCTATCTCACCGACATCCCGCAGTCGGCCGCCGAGATGACCGAGTCGGCCCGCGCGGAACTCACCCGGATCGCCGAGGCATCGCACCGACTCCTCTGCCAGACCGAGGAGTTGCGCTGCTTCCTGGAGACCTGGGTGCCCGAGGCCTGCGGCAAGTGTGTGCTCAGTCCGCCCGCCGTGCCCGAGCCGGACTTCGAGGTGCCCGACCGGGACGGACCGCACGATCCGCTGCGGCTCGTCTACACCGGCAAGTTCGCGCCCCGCTGGAACACCCTGCCCATGACCCGGCTGCCGCAACTGCTCGCCGAACGGGGCATCCCCGCCGAACTGCACACCGTCGGCGACAAGATCCACGACGATGCCTCCCACCCCGACTTCCAGGCGGACATGGCGCGGGCCCTGGCCGGCGCTCCCGGCGTCCACCACCACGGCGGACAGGCCCGCGAGGAGGCCATGCGCATCGCCGCCGACTGCGACCTCGGCCTCGGCTGGCGGGACCCGGTGCTCGACTCCAGCCTCGAACTCTCCACAAAGGTCCTGGAGTTCGGGGCACTGAACCTGCCCGTGGTCCTCAACCGCACCCCGGCGCACGAGGCGCTGCTCGGCACCGACTACCCGCTGTTCGTGCCCGGACGCGCCGGACTCGACGACGCCGCCGAAGCCGTGGCGCGGGCCGTGCGTGAGCCGGAGGCACGGCGGCTCGCGGCCGACCGCTGCCGCACGGCCGCCCGGCAGTACACCCTGGACGGAGCGGCCGACCGCTGGCGCGCCCACCTCGCCCGGGCCTTCCCCGCCACACCCACCGAGGTGACGAGGCGTCAGCGCCCGCTGCGCGTGGGTGTCGCCGGGCACGACCTGAAGTTCCTCACCCGGCTGCTCGACCACTTCCGCTCGACTCCCGGCCTCGACGTACGGGTCGACGCCTGGCCCGCGCTCTCCCGCCACGACCCGGACACGAGCCGTGAACTCGCCGACTGGGCGGACGTGGTGGTCGTCGAGTGGTGCGGCCCGGCCGCCGTCTGGTACAGCCGCCACAAGCGGCGCGGCAGCCGGCTCGTCGTACGGCTGCACCGCTTCGAGCTGGACGCCCCGTGGCCCCGCCAGGTCGACATCGACGCCGTCGACCGGGTCGTGTGCGTCAGCCCCTACTACGCCCGCCGCACCCGGGAGCACACCGGCTGGCCCGCGTCGAAGATCGTCGTCGTGCCCAACTGGGTCGACACCGACCAGCTCGACCGCCCCAAGGCACCGGGCGCCCAGCACCGCCTCGGCATGATCGGCATCGCGCCCAGCCGCAAACGCCTCGACCTCGGCCTCGACGTCCTGGAGGCGCTGCGCGCCCACGACCGGCGCTGGCATCTGTCGGTCAAGTCCAAGCCGCCGTGGGAGTACTGGTGGATCTGGAACAAGCCCGAGGAGCGCGCCCACTACGAGGCCGTGCTGCGCCGGATGCAGACCTCGCCGCTGCTCGAAGGGGCCGTCGTCTTCGACTCGTTCGGGCCGGATGTGGCGGGCTGGCTGCGGCGGGTCGGGCATGTGCTGTCCACCAGCGACGACGAGAGCTTTCACCTCGCGCCGGCCGAGGGTATGGCCTCCGGCGCCGTACCTTCACTGCTGCCGTGGCCCGGTGCGGACGAGATCTATGACCGGCGGTGGATCCATGACAGTTCCGGGGCGATGGCGGAGGGGATCGCGGTGCTGGAGGAGGAGCGGGACTGGCGGGAGGCCGGGGAGGTGGCTCGGGTGCAGGTGAGGGAGGGGTTCTCGTTGGATCGGGTGGCTGAGACCTGGACGGAGCTGTTGTGTGAACCGGTGGGAGGGCCGTGATTCGTCTGCGGGCCGGTGGGGGCTGATCGCGCAGTTCCCCGCGCACCTTAAGAGGCGCCACACCGCGGTGGGCTGTTCAGTGCCGGGGTCCCCGGAGCCGTTGTGGCGTCCGGGGAACCGGTGGATCGTGAGCGTCAGGCGGCTACCTTCGCCGCCTGCGGGGTCTGCCCCGCCGTCCGCTCGCCCAGCTTTTCCGTCGGGATCTTCGCCGTTTCGCGGGCGGACAGCGCGGCCACTACCGGGGGCACGCACAGGGCCGCCGTGAAGAGGGCCACCGCGGACCAGTCGTCGCCGTTCGGGCCCGCGATCTGGGCGGCGAAGGTGACCGCGAAACCGGCGACCGCGAAGCCGATCTGGGTGCCGATGGCCATGCCGGACAGCCGGACCCGGGTGGAGAACATCTCGCCGTAGAAGGAGGGCCACACGCCGTTCGCGGCGCTGTAGACCACACCGAAGGTGACGACGCCCAGCAGCAGGGTCAGCGGGTAGGAACCGGTGGAGATCGACCACAGGTACAGGAACATCATCACCGCGCTGCCGGCGGCGCCGATCAGATACACCGGGCGGCGGCCGATACGGTCCGACAGCGTCGCCCACAGCGGGATCGCGGCGAGGGCGACCAGGTTGGCGAAGGCGCCCACCCACAGCATCGACGACTTGCTCATGCCGACCGAGTCGCTCGTGGCGTACGACAGCGCCCACACCGTGAAGATCGTGCTGACCGAGGCGACCAGCGCACCGCCGATCACCCGCAGCACATCCGCCCAGTGCTCCCGCATCAGCACCGCCAGCGGCAGCTTGACGACGCCCTCGGTGGCGGCCTGCTGCTCGAAGGCCGGCGTCTCCTGAAGCTTGCGGCGGATGACGTAGCCGACGACGGCGACCGCGATGCTCATCCAGAACGGCACCCGCCAGCCCCACGACAGCAGCTGCTCCTCCGGTAGCGCGGCGACCGGGATGAAGACCAGCGTCGCCAGCAGCTGCCCGCCCTGTGTGCCGCTCAGCGTGAAACTGGTGAAGAAGCCGCGCCGGTGCGGTGGCGCGTGTTCCAGGGTCATCGAGTTGGCACTGGCCTGCTCGCCGGCCGCCGAGATGCCCTGGAGCACCCGGCACAGCACCAGCAGGACCGGCGCGAGGGTGCCGACCTGGTCGCGGGTGGGCAGACAGCCGATCAGGAACGTCGAGATGCCCATCAGGATCAGCGTGAAGACCATGATCTTCTTACGGCCCACACGGTCGCCGAAGTGACCGAGGAACAGCGCGCCGACCGGCCGGGCCGCGTACGCCACACCGAACGTGGCCAGCGACAGCAGGGTGGCCGTCGCCGGGTCGGACTCGTCGAAGAAGACCTCGGGGAAGATCAGCGCCGCCGCGCTGCCGTAGATGAAGAAGTCGTAGTACTCAAGGGCGCTGCCGATCCAGGCGGCGGTGGCGGCTTTCCTCGGCTGCCCGGGCGGGGCTTGGGGGACGGGGACGGACACGGCGTGCTCCTTCGAGGGGACTCCAACATAGGCGGAGTGAGCGGAAACGTGAGAGGGCGAGGTGGCGAGGAAGGGGAAGTGCCGGATCCCGGCTAATTAACCCACTGGATAGTTAGTAGCGGTGGCTACGGATGTTGCGCCCACGTTTCCCGGGTGTCAAGAGGTGACGCCGTACGACTTGGTCCGCCGCGCCGGTCCTGCGCGTCAGTCCGCCGCGCGCTCCGCGGTCAGATAGGCGATCACCATGTCGCCGAGCATCGCGCGGTAGTGCTCGCGCTGCGCCGGATCGACCAGGTCGCGGCCGAACAGGGCGCCGAAGGTGTGCCGGTTGGAGACCCGGAAGAAGCAGAAGGAGCTGATCATCGCGTGCAGGTCGACGGCGTCGACGTCGGCCGTGAACAGGCCGGACCGCTGTCCCGACTCCAGGATCCGGCGGATCACGTCCAGGGCCGGTGAGCCGATCTTGCCGAGCTTCTCGGAGGCGGCGATGTGCTCGGCCCCGTGGATGTTCTCGATGCTGACCAGGCGGATGAAGTCCGGGTGCTGCTCATGGTGGTCGAAGGTCAGCTCGGCCAGTCGGCGGATGGCGGCGACCGGGTCCAGATGCTCGACGTCGAGCTCCTGCTCGGCCTCCCGGATCACGCCGTACGCACGCTCCAGCACGGCCGTGAACAGCTGCTCCTTGCCGCCGAAGTAGTAGTAGATCATCCGCTTCGTGGTGCGGGTGCGGGCGGCGATCTCGTCCACCCGGGCGCCGTCGTATCCGGCGCGGGCGAACTCCTGCGTCGCGACGTCGAGGATCTCGGCCTTGGTGCGGGCGGCGTCACGGATCCGCCCGTTCGCGCGTGCCGGCTCTTCGACGCTGGTCATCGGCTTCCTTCGGCGAGGGCGGGTGCGCCCCCGTGGCCCACCCGCGTGCCGGTGATTGTAGAAGCCCTTCCGCTCCCTGTGTCGGGGCAGGTCTTCCCAAGCGCCGGTGCCGCCTGCTATGACTAACTCACCAGTTCGTACATTAGTGAGCCGCTCAGGAGGTCCCCCGGTGGCCAAGGACGCCAAGGACTCGTATCTCGTCGGGCTGATCGGTTCCGGCATCGGCCCCTCGCTCAGCCCGGCGCTGCACGAGCGGGAGGCCGACCGGCAGGGTCTGCGTTATCTGTACCGGCTCATCGACATCGACACGCTCGGCGTCCCGCCCGAGGCGGTGGGCGACCTGGTGCGGGCCGCCCGTGACCTGGGCTTCGACGGGCTCAACATCACCCACCCCTGCAAGCAGCTCGTCATCGAGCACCTGGACGCGCTCGCCCCGCAGGCCGAGGCGCTCGGCGCGGTCAACACCGTCGTCTTCGAGGCCGACGGCCGGGCCGTCGGCCACAACACGGACGTCACCGGCTTCGCCGCGTCGTTCGCGCGCGGGCTGCCGGACGCTCCGCTGGAGCGGGTGGTGCAGTTGGGGGCCGGGGGAGCGGGGGCGGCCGTCGCGCATGCCGTGCTGACGCTCGGGGCGGAGCGGGTGACTGTCGTCGACGCGCTGAGTGAACGGGCCGTTGGGCTTGCCGCCGGGCTGAACCGGCACTTCGGCCCCGGTCGGGCGGTGGGCGCCGCACCGGATGCGCTCCCCGCGCTGCTGAGCCAAGCCGACGGCCTCGTGCACGCGACGCCCACCGGAATGGCCGCCCACCCCGGCCTGCCCTTCCCGGCCGAGCTGCTGCACCCCGGGCTGTGGATCGCCGAGGTCGTCTACCGGCCCCTGGAGACCGAGCTGCTGCGCACCGCCCGAGCGGTGGGCTGCGCCGCTTTGGACGGGGGTGGGATGGCTGTGTTCCAGGCTGCGGATGCGTTTCGGCTGTTCACGGGGCGTGAGCCTGACAGTGGGCGAATGCTGGCGGACATTGCTGAGATGGCTGGGGTTGTGGAGAGCTCGGCGGGCTAGGTGATGTGTTTGCTGCGGGCCGTCTGTGGCTGGTCGCGCAGTTCCCCGCGCCCCTAAAAGAAGGGGCGCTGCAGTACGGCAAGTTGAAGGAGCGCGGATCCATGCGTACGTCCATCGCCACCGTTTCCCTCAGCGGGTCTCTCACCGAGAAACTGACCGCCGCCTCTCGGGCCGGGTTCGACGGCGTTGAGATCTTTGAGAATGACCTGTTGGCCAGCCCCCTCAGCCCCGAGGAGATCCGTGCCCGGTGTGTCGATCTCGGGCTCACCGTCGATCTCTACCAACCCATGCGGGACATCGAGGCCGTGCCCGCCGGGGAGTTCGATCGGAATCTGCGGCGGGCCCGGCACAAGTTCGAGCTGATGGGCAGGCTCGGTGCGAACACTGTCCTTGTCTGCTCCAGTGTTCATCCGCTTGCCGTGGACGACGACGCGCTCGCTGCCTCCCAGCTGCGTCAACTCGCCGATGCGGCCCAGGAGTTCGGGATTCGGGTGGCGTACGAGGCGTTGGCCTGGGGGCGGCATGTCAGCACCTATGACCATGCCTGGCGCATTGTCGAGGCCGCCGATCATCCCGCGCTCGGGACCTGTCTGGACAGCTTTCACATTCTGTCCCGCGGGTCCGCGCCCGAGGATCTGGACGGCATCGCTGACATCCCCGGCGAGAAGATCTTCTTCCTTCAGCTCGCCGACGCCCCGCTGCTCGCGATGGACGTCCTGCAGTGGAGCCGGCACTACCGCTGCTTCCCGGGGCAGGGCGGTTTCGATGTGGCGGATCTGGTGCGCCGGGTACTGCACACCGGGTACGACGGGCCGCTCTCGCTGGAAGTGTTCAACGACGTCTTCCGTCAGGCCGAGGCCGGTCCGACCGCCGTGGACGCGCACCGGTCGTTGCTGGTGCTGCAGGAGACGGTCGGGGTCGCCGCCCCGCCCGCCCCGGTCGTCCCCACCGGCGTCGCCTTCGCCGAGTTGGTCACGCCCGACGCCGAGCCGGTCTCGGCGCTGCTCGGCGCCCTGGGCTTCGCCCGCACCGCCCGGCACCGCAGCAAGCCGGTCGATCTCTGGCAGCAGGGCGAGGCCCGTATCCTGGTCAACACCGCGGGCGCCGCACGCCGGGACGGCACCGGACTCGCCGCCATCGGCGTGGAGTCCCCGGACCCGGCCGGAGCGGCCCGCCGTGCCGAGGCCCTGCTGGCGCCGGTGCTGCCGCGGCGCCGGGCCCCGCAGGACGCCGTGCTGGACGCGGTCGCGGCGCCCGACGGCACGGAGCTGTTCTTCTGCAGCGCCGCGGATGGAGAGCGCCAACTACCCGACTGGCGCGCCGACTTCACGGACGTCGAACACGAGGCGGCGACTCCCGGCGTGCACCGGATCGACCATCTCGCCCTCACCCAGCCCTGGCACCACTTCGACGAGGCGACCCTCTTCCACCGCAGCGTCCTCGGGTTGCACGCCCAGGAGAGCGTGGACGTCGCCGACCCGTACGGCCTGATGCGCAGCCGTGCCGTCACCAACGCCGACGGGAGTGTGCGGATCGCCCTGAGCGTCGGCGCCGCGCCGACCGACGACACCGTGCACGCCCAGCACATCGCGCTGGCCACGGACGACGTGGTCGCCGCCGCACGCCGCTTCCGGAAGGCGGGCGGACGGCTGCTGCCGATCCCGGCCAACTACTACGACGACCTGGCGGCACGGCACGAGTTCGCGGACGGGGAGTTGGAGACGTACCGCGAGCTGGGCATCCTCTACGACCGTGACGCACACGGCGAGTTCCGGCACTGCTACACGGTGACGGTCGGCCGGGTCTTCTTCGAGCTCGTCCAGCGGGACGGCTACCGGGGCTACGGCGCCCAGAACGCGCCGGTGCGGCTGGCCGCCCAGCATGCCGGGCGGCCGGTGCGGTGACCGGGCCTACTGACGGCTGACGGTCCGGGTGACGCCGGCGATGACGGTCGTGGCGAGGATCCACCCGGTGAGCACGAGGACGTAGGACAGCCATTGCTGGCCGCCCTCCGGGGCGAACGCCGGCTCCTGGCCGAAGGAGATCACCGGCAGCAGCAGGTCGAGTGTGTAGAAGACCGGGTTGAAGTCCGGTGCCTCGTCCGCCTTCAGCGGCGGGGGCGCGTGCAGCGCGAACGTGAGGGAGCCGACGGCCAGCAGGGACAGCAGCCAGCCGAGCGCGCGCATCGGGCGGAAGCCGTAGCCGACGGTGGCGTCCTGGACGTGCCCCCACAGGCGGCCGTACCAGGGCAGGGTGGTGCGCTGCCGGCGTTGCTTGGCGAGCTGGACGAGACGGGCCGCGTTGTCGTCACCGATCCGGCGGTAGACCGCGGTCAACTGCTCGTAGACATGGGGGACATAGCCGTCGATCTCGCGCTCCAGCATGGGCAGGCGGCGCTCGGCGGGCTCGTGCGGGGTGAGGGTCGTGTAGCCGAGGCCGTCGAGACGGACCCGGTCCGGCAGCTTCTCCGGTTCCACGAACAGCACGTCCATCTGGGCCCGGCGCAGATTGAGACCGCCGTCCAGCGGGTCGCCCCTGCGCAGCCACAGTTCTCCGACGGTGCAGCTGGTGGCCCGCAGCGTCATGTCGCCCGGGTTGGACAGGCGTGCGTAGGACAGATCGAGGCGTCCCGCGATGCGGGCGCCCCGCAGTCCTATCCAGCCGTCGACGTCCACGTGCCGCAGCAGGACGTCGCCGTCCACGCCCAGTGTCACCGCGTCCAGGGCCACTTGGCCGGGGCGGCTGAGCCGCGCCCCGTCCAGGTTGATCGATCCCGAGACGTGCGCGCCGTTGAGCCGCACCTCGCCCGTCGCTCTCAGTCCGGTCGCCGACAGCTCGTCGCCGATCGACGCCTGGGTGAGCTTGAGCACGGGCTCATCGGCGTCCCGTGCGGTGAGTTCGGCACGCTCCATGAACAGGGCACCCGAGATCTGGGCCCCGTTCAGGTGCACCGGCCCGCGTATCCGGCAGTCCGTCAACCGCACCACGCCCTCGACCCGCACGCCGCCGAGGTCCAGGGCGGGCAGCACGGAGCCGCGCAGACTGAGCCTGCGCAGCTGGGCGTCGTAGAGGTCGGGCGGGTCGGTGAAGTAGCAGTGGGCCAGCCGGATCGGGTGTCCGACGATGCCGTGCGTGAGGTCGAGCGCGCCGGTGATCCGGGCGCCCAGGACCCTCAGTGCGGCGATCTCGCCGTCCTCCTGGGGCGCGCTGACGAGTAAGGCCTTCAGCACCGATGCGCGCAGTGTGCGTTCGGGGCCCCAGCCGCCTCCTGTCGTCGTGTCCTCGTCCGCTTGGGGGCGGAAGTCCACGACCTCCCCGCGGGGGAAGGCGTTCCATACCTGCAGTTCGGCCGGCGTCAGATCGTTGATCTCCATCAGCCGGGACTCTGACGCCGGCCGCCGAACCTGTCAACTCGCCGCCGTCCAGGTCAGGACGGACCCTCCGTCGGCCGCACCGTCCGCCAGGGCGCGAACGCGCTCGCCCCGCGCGGCAGCAGTGCCGCCAGTTCCGGGCAGTGCCGCAGGATCACGGAGTTCATGCCGCCCCGTTCCACCCAGTCGATGCCCAGCGGGGTGTAGACCTCGGGCCGGTAGTCGACGTTGAGGAAGCGGTCGGACTGCAGACGCCGGCTGGCCATCAGGATGAAGATGCGGAACGCGGTGTCGCTGAAGCCGAACCCGGCCGGCGGGTTCTCCCCGAACAGCCCCACGACGGTGTCGATCTCGTCGACCGAGCGGTATACCTCCTTCAGCCGGGCCAGCGTCTCGGCGTTCTCGGTCAGTTCCTCGAAGGAGCGGATGCGCGGCTTGTGCAGCCCCGCGCGGAAGTCGTTGTAGCGGGGGACGCCACGCCGCCGGGTCCGGACCAGGTCCACCACCGACAGATCGATGATCTCGCCGTCCCGCTCGAACTGCTGCAGCGAGCGCGGGAAGTTGTGCAGGGTGATCGCGCCGGGGTGGGCGATGCCGAACGAGTACAGGGTGTTCGCCAGACCGGTCTTGCGGATCCGGGACTCCGCCGCGCCGCCCTGGATGTCCAGGAAGCCCACCGTCTCCAGCCGCTGCCCGAAGTGGTGCTCGCGCAGCTCGAAGTCGTCCGGGATGAGCGGGTGCATCCGGTAGACGGTGACGAAGTCCTCGGTGAGGGAGTACGGGGCGGTGTGATGGTCCGGCAGGGTCTTCGGGATGCCGGTCAGCGAGTGCGCCTCGAACAGCCACAGGCCCAGCTGGTTCAGCCAGTTGCTCGGCGGGCCTTCCCAGTTGGTGTGCAGGGCCAGGTCGATCGCCTCGGTGGCGAGGATCGCCGGTGTCCATTCCACCGTGTGGATCTTCGCGATCAGCGCCGACACCACCAGCCGGGCCGTCTGGTAGATCCGCTCCTCGCTCATCGTCGGATACTCGGCGCGCAGCGCGGCACACACCGCGTTGTGCTCCCGGGCGAACAACGTGTGCATCGAGCTCAGGCCCATCCACCAGCTGTCGCTGAAGCCGGTCAGCGGGATGCCGCCATTGGACCCGGCCGGCAAGTGGCCGTCCTCCAGGCGGAGTTCGGCGCGGCCCTCGGCCTCGCGCAGGAAGCGGGCGGTCTGCTCGTCGGCGCCGTACACCTCGGAGCCGTCCCACCAGTGGGAGGCGGTGTTGCCGAACAGGACCGGCGGGCGGCCCGGCACCTCCAGCCCCTCGTTCTCCGCGAACCGCATCACGTTCTCGCCGGGCCCGCCGGGCGTGTTGTGCCACGGCCCGCTGCCGGGCGGCAGCGGCACCTCGACCGTGCGCTCGCCGGGCTTGTGGCGCCGGTGGTTGACCCAGTCGTGCACCTGGAACTGGATCCAGGCCGCGGCCAGCACGTTCAGCGAGGTCGCGGGCAGGAAGCTCTCCCGGTACAGCAGCTGCCGGCTGACCGTGACCGGGTTCGGGACGTCGAAGAGGTCGGGGCGGTAGGCGGGCTTCAGATTGCGGCCGAAGGCCGAGCCGACGGCGCCCATCCGCGGGGCCGACAGATCGTTGTACGTCCCGTCGTACGACCGCTCGCCGCGCAGCCGCTCCGGGATCGGCTCCGGCACCCCCTGGGCGCGCGGCGGCGCCTCGTGCGGCTCGGTGTCGATCAGGTTCAGCCGGCGCAGCACCTTGCGCAGGAACACCAGGTTCAGCAGGCTCAGCTGCAACGGCAGCCGGTGCCAGGGCACATACCGGTTCAGCAGCGCGAACAGCGCCTCCATCGGGCGGCCCAGGACCTTGTTGCGCACCGGTTCCTCGGTGACGAACCGCAGGCCGAGCCGGTGCGCGCTCGATGCCTGGTAGGCGGCCTTGCGGGCCCGGTTGATATTGCCGAGCGGCCGGAACTCCTCGGTCGTGTACCACGGGTTGAAGGCGAGGTCCTCGATCCGGCGGGCGATCGCCCGTGCCTCCGCGGTGTCCAGGTCCTGGCGGGGGACGGTGAGCCTGGCCACGGGTATCGCGGGCGACGTCGAGTCCCTCCACTCCACCGCCGCGTTCTCGACCGGGGTGCGCCGCTCGTCCACGAACCGCTGCACACACAGGTCGTAGTGGACGTCGGTCTGCGCCAGCCGGCGAGCGAACTCACGGTGCAGGAAGTCGGGGTCGCGGCGGTCCGCAGGGGGCGCGGGCGGGCTGCCCGGCGTGGGACGGAACAGGAACCGCACCGGCCCCGCCTCGCCCCACAGCATCGCGCCGCGGCTCCAGTACGTCTCGCTTGCGAGCGAGTTGACGGTGTGCCGGGTGGCCGCCTGCACATTGCGCCGCATCCGGACCGCGGTCCTGAGCCCCACGGCCAGCGGCAGCTTCACGAACAGCCCGAACGCCTTCTGCAACGGGCCGCTGGCGCCCGCCATCGCCTTGGCGAACGCCACGAACTCCCGGGCGTTCGCGGCATGCGACACCGGATAGCTGGTCGCGAGCAGATCGTGGTTCTCCTCCTGCGACACCCGCACCCGCACGGCCGCACCGCGCAGATCGGGCGAGCCGTCGCCCTGCCGGATGCCGCTCGCGTTGGACAGCCGCAGCGTCACCGGATACTCGGCGCCGGGCTGGGCGAACCCCACGCGCAGCGCCGCCGGGAGGTCGTCGTGGAAGCGCAGCCGGGCGTTCTCCACGGCCACCGGAGCCTTCGCGTGGAAGGCCCGGGCGAGGTCACCGCCGCCCGCCCGCCGATTCCTGACCTGCACCTTCATCAGCTCGCGGGCCAGCTGCTCGAACACCTGCCGTTCCGCCTCTGGACTGCCGCCTTCGTACCGTTCGTAGCGCTGCTCGTGCTGCCCGGACTCGGCCATCGGTGGTCTTCTTTCGTACGACTGCGTACGGATGCGTACGGGGGCTGGGGGCCAGCACGCTACCCACGGCACACCACCCCCGCAGCGAGGGTTCGCGCCGATGTGCTCCTAGTTGTTCCCGATGTGAACAATCAGGTGGGGAGTGGTATTTGAGCACGTCAGACGGGCGACTGAAGACAGGCCGGCATCGGGCGTCCATCCCGCCACACCCCAGCATCCCAGCAACCCCATCCGCGGCTGGCCGGGGAACGACACCTCCCCGACGCCCCCTTGGCGCCCTCGCCATTGACGGCCCTGGCGGCCGGTGGTGTGCTCACCCTCCGCCGACGTTCCGGGGGAGGTCCCACATGCGGGACGCATACGTCAAAGGGCCCAGCTTCGCCGCGTTGCGCCCGGCCAAGCCACCCACCGACCCGAGCGACTTCCCGGTCTACCCGGACCTGGTGGACCGGCTCGTCGAGGACGCGCGCCAGCCCGACCCCGACGGCGTCGTCCCGCACGTCATGGCGACCTGCTCGGCCTACGCGTACGCCGGATTCCAGCACCAGAGCGACCCCGAGACCCTGTCCATGATCATGGCCAGGCTGGGTCTGGAGGAGAACGACTGCCGGGTGTTCGAGCAGCGCGTGGACGCCCTGTACATCGCGTCCGCCGCCTATCTGATCCAGGACAAGGACCGCCGGGTCGCGATCCTCGCCTACCGCGGCACCCAGCCCGAGGACATCATCAGCATCCTCACCGACGCCGACGTACGGCCGGAGATGCTCACCGTCGAACTTCAGGGCCGCCGGCACGAGGTCCACGCCGGCTTCTACCGCAACGTCCGCGCCACGCGCCACCTCGTCGTCCGGGCCCTGGAGGGCGCCCTGCGCGGCGAGTCCGTCATCCCCGACGCACCCGGCGCCCGCGGCGGCGGCCTGGAGGCCCTGTACATCACCGGCCACAGCCTCGGCGGCGCCATGGCCGCGCTGATGGCGGTGACCCTCGTCCACGAGCCCCGCTACCGGCACATCACCGACAAGCTCAGGGGCGTCTACACCTTCGGCCAGCCCATGGTCGGCGGCCCCGACCTGGCCCGCGCCTGCGCCGAGACGCCCGGCCCGAACGGGACGCACATCCTGCGCGACCGCCTCATCCGCTACATCTTCGACCGCGACGTCGTCCCCGCCCTGCCCCCACGCCCGGTCGGCCCGTACGCCCCCTTCGGCCGCGAGTTCCACTACCGCCGACGGCACGGCCTCACCGACGCCCTCCTCACCTCGGCCACGGACACGGCCGTCGAGGCCCTCACCCTGCCGACCGACGCGCTGCGCACCGTCACGACCGGCGGGTGGGGCGACCTGGCGGTCCGCGCCACGGAGGGCGCCCGCCGATCCGTACGCCCCCTGCTGCGCTGCCGTGACGAGGGCTGGCGGGAGATGACGGAACCGGACCTGCACTACCCGCAGATGGACAGCCTGGCCGGCCTGGCGGTGGTGGCCCCGCTCGCCTTCTTCGCGACCCGCCTCGCGCTGACCCGCACGATCCCCTTCAAGTACTCCTTCGACGACCACGGCCCGGGCCACTACGTCAACGCGCTTGCCCCACCGGGGGTGTTGAGCGAGTTCGGAGACGTGCTGTAGCCCGGGCCGAGAAGGTCAGGGTCTGCCGAGGAGGAGATCCCCCTCGGTCGGCTACTTCGACTCGACGGCGTGGCCGCCGAACTGGTTGCGCAGGGCCGCGATCATCTTCATCTGCGGGGAGTCGTCCTGCCGGGACGCGAACCGGGCGAAGAGGGAGGCGGTGATCGCGGGCAGCGGCACCGCGTGGTCGATGGCGGCCTCCACCGTCCAGCGGCCCTCGCCGGAGTCCTGCGCGAAGCCCTTCAGCTTCTGCAGGTGCTCGTCCTCGTCGAGGGCGTTCACCGCGAGGTCCAGCAGCCAGGAGCGGATGACGGTGCCCTCCTGCCAGGAGCGGAACACCTCGCGGACGTTGTCCACCGAGTTGACCTTCTCCAGGAGCTCCCAGCCCTCCGCGTAGGCCTGCATCATGGCGTACTCGATGCCGTTGTGGACCATCTTCGAGAAGTGCCCGGCGCCGACCCGGCCGGCGTGGACATAGCCGTACGGCCCCTCCGGCTTGAGCGCCTCGAAGATCGGCTCCAGCCGCTCGACGTGCTGCTTGTCGCCGCCGACCATGAGTGCGTAGCCGTTCTGCAGGCCCCACACACCGCCGGAGACGCCCGCGTCGACGAAGCCGATGCCCTTGACGCCGAGTTCGGCGGCGTGCTTCTCGTCGTCCGTCCAGCGGGAGTTGCCGCCGTCGACCACCGTGTCGCCCGGGGACAGCAGGTCCTTGAGCTCGTCGACGACGCCCTGGGTGGCGGTGCCGGCCGGGACCATCACCCACACCGTGCGCGGCGCGTCGAGCTGCTGGACCAGCTCTTCGAGGTTCTTGACGTCGGATACCTCGGGGTTGCGGTCGTAGCCGATGACGGTGTGGCCGGCGCGGCGGATCCGCTCGCGCATGTTGCCGCCCATCTTGCCGAGACCGATGAGACCGAGCTGCATATCAGTTCACACTTCCTTGAGTTCACGGTAGGCGGCCACGAGGGCGGCGGTGGAGGCGTCGAGACCGGGGACGTCGGCGCCCTCGGTGAGCGCGGGCTCGACCCGCTTGGCGAGGACCTTGCCCAGCTCCACGCCCCACTGGTCGAAGGAGTCGATGTTCCAGACGGCGCCCTGCACGAACACCTTGTGCTCGTAGAGGGCGACCAGCTGGCCGAGGACCGACGGGGTCAGCTCACGGGCGAGGATCGTGGTGGTGGGGTGGTTGCCCAGGAAGGTGCGGTGCGGGACCTGCTCCTCGGGCACGCCCTCCGCGCGGACCTCGTCCGCGGTCTTGCCGAAGGCGAGCGCCTGGCCCTGGGCGAACAGGTTCGCCATCAACAGGTCGTGCTGCGCCTTCAGTTCGTCGCTCAGCTCGTCGACCGGGCGGGCGAAGCCGATCAGGTCGGCCGGGATGAGCCGGGTGCCCTGGTGGATCAGCTGGTAGTAGGCGTGCTGCCCGTTGGTGCCGGGCGTGCCCCACACCACGGGACCCGTCTCCCAGCCGACGACATGCCCGTCACGGTCCACCGACTTGCCGTTGGACTCCATGTCCAGCTGCTGCAGATACGCCGTGAACTTCGACAGGTAGTGCGAGTACGGCAGCACCGCATGCGACTCGGCGCTGAAGAAATTGCCGTACCAGATGCCCAACAGGCCCATGATCAGCGGGGCGTTGGCCTCGGCGGGCGCGGTGCGGAAGTGCTCGTCGACGGTGTGGAAGCCGTCCAGCATCTCCCGGAAGCGGTCCGGGCCGATGGCGATCATCAGGGACAGGCCGATCGCCGAGTCGTACGAGTACCGCCCGCCGACCCAGTCCCAGAACTCGAACATGTTGTCCGGGTCGATGCCGAAGTCCGCGACCTTCTCGGCGTTGGTCGACAGCGCCACGAAGTGCCTGGCGACCGCCTTGTCCTCGCCGCCCAGCCCGGCCAGCAGCCAGGAGCGGGCCGACGTGGCGTTGGTGATCGTCTCGATCGTGGTGAACGTCTTGGACGCGACGATGAACAGCGTCTCCGCCGGGTCCAGGTCCCGCACCGCCTCGTGCAGGTCGGCCCCGTCGACGTTGGAGACGAACCGGAACGTCAACTCCCGTGCCGTGAACGGGCGAAGCGCCTCGTAGGCCATGGCGGGGCCGAGGTCGGAGCCGCCGATGCCGATGTTGACGACGTTGCGGATACGGCGGCCCGTGTGGCCGGTCCACTCACCGGAGCGGACCCGCTCGGCGAAGTCGCTCATCTTGTCCAGCACCGCGTGCACCTGGGGCACGACGTTCTCGCCGTCCACCTCGACCACCGCGTCGGCTGGCGCCCGCAGCGCGGTGTGCAGCACCGCCCGGTCCTCGGTGACGTTGATCCGCTCACCGCGGAACATCGCGTCCCGCAGCCCGAACACATTGGTGGCGGCGGCGAGTTCCTGCAGCAGGGCGAGGGTCTCGTCGTTGATCAGGTGCTTGGAGTAGTCGATGCGCAGATCGCCGACGCGTACGACGTACCGCTGGGCGCGCGAGGGGTCGGCCGCGAACAGCTCACGCAGCCGCGGGCGCTGCAGCGCGTCCGCGCGGTGGTCGTCGAGCGCCACCCACTGGGGGCGCCGGGTGAGCCTGGGGGTGTCGGACAGCGGGTCAGACATGGTCGGGGGTCTCCTTGGTGGCCTCGCCCCGCAGGGCGACGGCGTACATCTCGTCCTGGTCGAGGCGCCGCAGCTCCTCGGCGATGAGTTCGGAGGTGGTGCGGACCTTCAGCGCGAGGGTGCGCGACGGCTGGTCCGGCAGGGTCAGCGTGGCCAGCGGGCCCTCGGGGCGGTCGATGACGATCTCGCCGTTCTCGGTGCCCAGCCGGACACCGGTGACGACCGGTCCGGCGGTGACGACCCGCTCGGCGGTGACGTGCAGCCGGGCCTCAAGCCAGCGGGCCAGCAGTTCGGCGGCCGGGTTGTCGGCCTCGGCCTCCACGACCGCCGAGACGATCGGCACCCGCGCCTGGTCCAGGGCCGCGGCCAGCATCGAACGCCACGGGGTGAGCCGGGTCCAGGCGAGGTCGGTGTCGCCGGGCGCGTAGGAGCGGGCGCGCACCTCCAGGTCCGCCAGGGGGGTCTCGGTGGTGTACAGGTCGGTGATCCGGCGCTGGGCCAGCGCGCCCAGCGGATCCTTCGAGGGGTTCTCCGGCGCCTCCACCGGCCACCACACCACGACCGGCGCGTCCGGCAGCAGCAGCGGCAGCACCACCGAGTCGGCGTGGTCGGACACCTCGCCGTACATCCGCAGGATCACCGTCTCGCCGGTGCCGGCGTCGGCGCCCACCCGGACCTCGGCGTCGAGGTGGGAGCGGGTGCGGTCGCGCGGGGTGCGGGCGTGCCGCTTGATGACGACCAGGGTGCGCGAGGGGTGCTCGTGCGAGGCCTCCTCGGCCGCCTTGATCGAGTCGTACGCGTTCTCCTCGTCCGTGACGATCACCATCGTCAGGACCATGCCCACGGCCGGCGTGCCGATCGCGCGGCGGCCCTGCACCAGCGCCTTGTTGATCTTGCTTGCCGTGGTGTCGCTCAGGTCGATCTTCATGGCCTGCGCCAGCTCCGTCCGTCTCGTGCGAGCATCTCGTCGGCTTCCTCGGGTCCCCAGCTGCCGGACGCGTACCGCGCCGGTTTGCCGTGCCGGTCCCAGTAGTCCTCGATCGGGTCGAGGATCTTCCAGGACTCTTCCACTTCCTGGTGACGGGGGAACAAATTGGCGTCCCCGAGGAGGACATCCAGGATGAGCCGCTCGTAGGCCTCCGGGCTGGACTCCGTGAACGACTCGCCGTAGGCGAAGTCCATCGTCACGTCCCGGATCTCCATCGAGGTGCCCGGCACCTTGGACCCGAACCGCACCGTCACGCCCTCGTCCGGCTGGACGCGGATGACGATGGCGTTCTGGCCGAGTTCCTCGGTGGCGGTGGAGTCGAACGGGGAGTGCGGCGCCCGCTGGAAGACGACGGCGATCTCCGTCACCCGCCGCCCGAGCCGCTTGCCGGTGCGCAGATAGAACGGCACGCCCGCCCAGCGCCGGTTGTCGACGTTCAGCTTGACGGCGGCGTACGTGTCGGTCTTCGACCCGGGGTCGATGCCGTCCTCGTCCAGATACCCGAGGACCTGCTCACCGCCCTGCCAGCCGCCCGCGTACTGCCCGCGCACGGTGTGCTCGCCCAGGTTCTCCGGCAGCTTGACCGCCCTGAGCACCTTCAGCTTCTCGGTGAGCAGCGACCCGGCGTCGAAGGCGGCCGGCTCCTCCATCGCGGTGAGCGCCATCAGCTGGAGCAGATGGTTCTGGATGACGTCACGGGCCGAGCCGATGCCGTCGTAGTAGCCCGCACGGCCGCCGATGCCGATGTCCTCGGCCATCGTGATCTGCACATGGTCGACGTACGACCGGTTCCAGATCGGCTCGAACATCTGGTTCGCGAAGCGCAGCGCCAGGATGTTCTGGACGGTCTCCTTGCCCAGATAGTGGTCGATCCGGAAGACCTGCTCCGGGTCGAACACGTCGTGCACGATCGCGTTCAGCTCCCGGGCGCTCGCGAGGTCGCGCCCGAACGGCTTCTCGATGACGGCCCGCCGCCAGGACCCCTCGGGGGCGTCCGCGAGACCGTGCTTCTTCAGCTGCTGGACGACCTTCGGGAAGAACTTCGGCGGTACGGAGAGATAGAAGGCGTAGTTGCCGCTCGTGCCGCGCGCCTTGTCCAGCTCCTGGACGGTCCGGCGCAGCTGGTCGAAGGCCGTGTCGTCGTCGAAGTCGCCCGGGATGAACCGCATGCCCTCGGAGAGCTGCTGCCAGACCTCCTCGCGGAACTCCGTACGGGCGTGCTCGCGCACCGAGTCGTGCACGATCTGCGCGAAGTCCTCGTCCTCCCAGTCCCGGCGGGCGAACCCGACGAGTGAGAAGCCCGGCGGCAGCATCCCGCGGTTGGCGAGGTCGTACACCGCCGGCATCAGCTTCTTGCGGGACAGGTCGCCGGTGACACCGAAGATGACGAGCCCGGACGGGCCCGCGATCCGCGGGAGACGGCGATCGCGCGCATCGCGCAGGGGGTTGTCCCAGTCGGGGGTCATGCTGCGTCAGCTCCCTTGCTGCCGAGCGACTTCTCAACGGCCTTCAACAGGTCCTGCCACGCCACCTGGAACTTGGCGACGCCCTCGTCCTCCAAAAGGGTGACGACGTCGTCGTACGAGATCCCCAGCGCCTCCACGGCGGCCAGGTCGGCCCGGGCCTGCGCGTAGCCGCCGGTCACCGTGTCGCCGGTGATCTCGCCGTGCTCCGCGGTGGCGTTCAGGGTGGCCTCGGGCATCGTGTTGACCGTGCCCGGTGCGACCAGCTCGTCCACATACAGGGTGGACTTGTACGCCGGGTCCTTGACGCCGGTCGAGGCCCACAGCGGGCGCTGCTTGTTGGCCCTGGCACCGGCGAGGGCGGTCCAGCGGTCGGCCCCGAAGACCTCCTCGTAGGCCTCGTAGGCGAGGCGGGCGTTGGCGAGCGCGGCCTTGCCCTTGAGCGCGAGGGCCTCGTCCGTGCCGATCCCGGTCAGCCGCTTGTCGATCTCGCTGTCGACGCGGGAGACGAAGAAGGACGCCACGGAGTGGATGGCGGACAGGTCCAGGCCCTTCGCTGCGGCCTGCTCCAGACCGGCCAGGTAGGCGTCCATGACCTCGCGGTAGCGCTCCAGGGAGAAGATCAGCGTGACGTTGACGCTGATGCCGAGGCCGATGACCTCGGTGATCGCCGGAAGGCCCGCCTCGGTCGCCGGGATCTTGATCATCACGTTGGGCCGGTCGACCAGCCAGGCCAGCTGCTTGGCCTCGGCGATCGTGGCCGCCGTGTGGTGGGCGAGCCGCGGGTCGACCTCGATGGAGACCCGGCCGTCCCGGCCGCCGGACGCCTCGTACACGGGCCGCAGGATGTCGGCGGCGGCCCGCACGTCGGCGGTGGTCATCATGCGCACGGCCTCGTCGACCGTGACGCCCCGCACGGCGAGGTCGGCGAGCTGCTCCTCGTAGCCCTCGCCGGAGCCGATGGCGGCCTGGAAGATGGACGGGTTGGTGGTGACGCCCACGACGTTCTTGTCCGCGATCAGCTCGGCGAGGTTGCCGGACTCGATCCGCTTGCGGGAGAGGTCGTCCAGCCAGATGGATACGCCTTCGTCGGAGAGGCGCTTGAGGATGCCCGCGGTCGCGGTTGCTTCGGTGGTCACAGTGATCTGCTTCTTTCTGGCGTTCGGATCAACCGCGGGTGGCGGCAAGGGATTCGTGTGCGGCGGCGGCGACGTTCTCGGGGGTGAAGCCGTACTCGGCGAACAGGGTCTTGGCGTCGGCGGAGGCGCCGAAGTGCTCCAGGGAGACGATGCGTCCGGCGTCGCCGACGAACCGGTACCAGGTCAGCCCGATCCCGGCCTCGACGGCGACCCGCGCCTTCACGGCCGGCGGCAGCACGCTCTCGCGGTACTCGCGCGGCTGCTCCTCGAACCACTCCACGGACGGCATCGACACCACACGCGTGCCGATCCCCTCGGCCTCCAGCCGCTCCCGCGCGGCGACGGCGAGCTGGACCTCGGAACCGGTCGCGATGAGAACGACCTCGGGCGTCCCGGTGGACGCGTCCTGAAGGACGTAACCACCCTTCGCCGCATCGGAGTCGGGCGCGTACGTCGGCACACCCTGGCGGGTGAGCGCGAGGCCGTGCGGGGCGGGATTGGTGGAGTGCCGCTTGAGGATCTCGGCCCAGACGATCGCCGTCTCGTTGGCGTCGGCGGGGCGGACGATGTTCAGCCCCGGGATGGCGCGCAGGGCGGCCAGGTGCTCGACCGGCTGGTGGGTCGGGCCGTCCTCGCCGAGGCCGATGGAGTCATGCGTCCAGACGTACGTCACCGGCAGCTGCATCAGCGCGGACATGCGCACGGCGTTGCGCATGTAGTCGGAGAACACCAGGAAGGTGCCGCCGTAGATACGCGTGTTGCCGTGCAGCGCGATGCCGTTCATCTCCGCGGCCATCGAGAACTCGCGGATGCCGAAGTGGACGGTACGGCCGTACGGGTCGGCCTCCGGCAGCGGGTTGCCCTTGGGCAGGAACGAACTCGTCTTGTCGATGGTGGTGTTGTTGGAGCCGGCCAGGTCGGCCGAGCCGCCCCACAGCTCGGGGACGACCGGGCCGAGCGCCTGGAGCACCTTGCCGGAGGCGGCGCGGGTGGCGACCGACTTGCCCTCCTCGAACACCGGGATCGAGGACTCCCAGCCCTCGGGCAGCTGACCGGCGACGATCCGGTCGAACAGCTGGGCGCGCCCGGGGTTGGCGGTGCGCCAGGTGCCGAGCTGCTTGTCCCAGGCGGCGTGGGCCTCGGCGCCCCGGTCCAGGGCGCGGCGGCTGTGGGCGAGGACCTCGCCCGCGACCTCGAAGGACCGCTCCGGGTCGAAGCCGAGGACGCGCTTGGTGGCGGCGATCTCCTCGGCGCCCAGGGCGGAGCCGTGGGAGGCCTCGGTGTTCTGCGCGTTGGGGGCGGGCCAGGCGATGATCGTGCGCATCGCGATGATGGAGGGCCGTTCGGTCTCGGCCTGCGCCGCCCGCAGGGCCCCGTACAGCTCGGCGACGTCGATGTCGCCGCCCAGCGCGGGCTCGATCCGCTGCACATGCCAGCCGTACGCCTCGTACCGCTTCAGCACGTCCTCGGAGAACGCCGTCGCCGTGTCGCCCTCGATGGAGATGTGGTTGTCGTCGTACAGGAAGACCAGGTTGCCGAGCTTCTGGTGGCCGGCCAGCGAGGAGGCCTCGGCGGAGACGCCCTCCTCCAGGTCGCCGTCGGAGACGATCGCCCAGATGGTGTGGTCGAACGGGGACTCGCCCTGCGGCGCCTCCGGGTCGAACAGGCCGCGCTCGTAACGGGCGGCCATCGCCATGCCGACGGCGTTGGCGACGCCCTGGCCGAGCGGCCCGGTGGTGGTCTCCACGCCAGCGGTGTGCCCGTACTCGGGATGCCCCGGCGTCTTCGAACCGTGCGTCCGGAAGGCCTTGAGGTCGTCGAGCTCCAGCTCGTACCCGGCGAGGAACAGTTGGGTGTAGAGGGTCAGCGAGGTGTGCCCGGGGGAGAGAACGAAACGATCCCGTCCGGTCCACTCGGGATCGGCGGGATCGTGACGCATCACCTTCTGAAAGAGCGTGTACGCGGCTGGGGCGAGACTCATCGCGGTGCCCGGGTGCCCGTTGCCCACCTTCTGCACGGCATCGGCCGCCAGAAGGCGGGCCGTGTCGACGGCACGCCGGTCGAGTTCGGTCCATTCGAAGCTGTCCGGTGTCTGCGTGCTCATCTTCAAAAAGTCCTCGATCGAAGCGAAGTGGCTGGTCCAACGCGTTCAAAAGTAAAAGTCTGACTTTTACGAGGGAAGGTCCACGTGTGTCAGGCTGTGGTGAAAGTGGGACACGGCGAGGAGCGCGGCGCACGGCTGAGCGGGGGCCGCGCACGAGTGAGACGACGCGAGACGGACATGGCGGACACAAGGGTCGAAGGCGGCGACGGAGGAGGCGGAGGCGGAGGGATCAGAACCTTCCCCTTCCCCGTCGAACTGAGCGTCGGCGGCGTCGGAATGCAGATCGGCCCGATGGACGGCACCGGCCACACCTGGCACGCCGACGAGGCGCCGCTCGAACGCGTACACCGCATCGACTTCCACGTCGTGATGCTCTTCAGCGCCGGCCCCGTACGCCACATGATCGACTTCACGGAGTACGAGGCGGGCGCCGGCGACCTGCTGTGGATCCGCCCCGGACAGGTTCATCGTTTCTCACGGACGAGCGAGTACCGGGGGATCGTCCTGGCCATGCAGCCGGGTTTCCTGCCGCGCGCCACGGTCGAGGCGACCGGCCTCTACCGCTACGACCTCCCGCCCCTGCTCCGCCCCGACGAAGCCCAGCTCGGCGCTCTGCGGTCGTCGCTGGCCCAACTCCGAAGCGAGTACGAGGACACGACGACCCTCCCGCTGAGCCTGCACACCGCCGTCCTGCGCCACTCGCTGACGGCGTTCCTGCTGCGCCTGGCCCATCTCGCCGCGAGCTCGGCGGAGGCAGCGCGCCGGCAGGGCGACACGACCTTCACCCTGTTCCGGGACGCGGTGGAGAAGGGCTTCGCCACCAACCACAGCGTCAGCGCCTACGCCGACCAGCTCGGCTACTCGCGCCGCACCCTCGTCCGCGCGGTCCGCGCCGCCACCGGTGAGACCCCCAAGGGGTTCATCGACAAGCGGGTCGTCCTGGAGGCGAAGCGGCTGCTCGCCCACACGGACACGCCGATCGGGCGGGTGGGAGCGGCGGTCGGGTTCCCGGACGCCGCGAACTTCTCCAAGTTCTTTCACCAGCACACCGAGATGACACCGGCGGCGTTCCGTGCGGAGCTTCGCTGACGCCCGGGCCCGCCGGGATCCGGCCGTCCTCACGTGGTGCTGACAGCCTCGTCCCATAATCTCGTGCCTGGAGACGCCGGACGCCGGACGTCGTATCCGCCGTGAGGAGGCGAGGGTGCTCGGAAGTGGCACGCGATTGCTCGCGGGCGCCGTGATCGTGGCCTGTGTGGTGCTCGCCGGCCCCAGTGCGCCGGACGGCCCCCTCTTCGGCCGGTCAAAGCCCGTCGAGGCCGTCAAGGACGTCGTGCCGAACCGGGTCATGACGTGGAACATCTGCAACCCCTGCGGGACGAGCAACGTCGACCGGGCGGCGGAGATCGCCAAGTACGCGCCCCAGGTCATCGGCCTGCAAGAAGCATGTGTGCGGGACGTCGAGGCGATCCGGAACCATCTGGAGAACCTGCACGGGCTGGTCTACCACGTCGAGTACGGGACGGTGCTGCGGAACTGGGGCCGCTGCGGGGGAGTGCCGTGGAATCCGGGGGCCTACGGCCAGGCGATCCTCTCGGCGGCACCGATGACCGGCCATGTGGCCGTGGAATACCCCGACGGCGGTTCCGAGGACCGCGGGTACATGGCGGTCACCACCAAGGTGGGCGGACAGTCCGTCCGGGTCTTCAACACGCACCTCGCGCACCGGCGTCAAGAGGCGGTCCGGGCACGGCAGATCGGCGTACTCGCCAAGGAAGTCGCCCGCCAGGACCGTGCGATCGTCCTCGGCGACTTCAACGCCGTGCCCGACGCCCCCGAACTCGCCGGGATGTGGGCACTGGCAGCGGACGCGGACCCCCAGTGCCGTGCCTCGCAGACCGGCACCTGCGAGACGACCACCGACTGGCAGGCCAAGTTCGACTACGTGTTCCTGCGCGGCATCGCCCCGCGTGAGCACGGGGTGCATCAGACCGAGGCCTCGGACCACGACCTGTTCCGCGCCGACCTGGACCTCGCCTAAGTCGCCGCTCCGGTACCGGACGTCGCCGGACGCCGCGTCTCGTACATGCGTACCGCCACGACCAGGCCCGAGGCGGCCGTCAGTGCCGCGACCGTCCAGATCGCCGGGGTCAGCCCGTACGCGTCGGCCAGGACTCCCGCCAGCAGCGCGCCGACCGCGAAGCCACCGTCGCGCCACAGGCGGTAGACGCCGACCGCGCGGGCCCGCCAGGCCGGGTGGGCGACATCGCCGATGACGGCGAGCAGCGTCGGGTAGACCAGCGCCGTGCCGATGCCGAGGAGGACCTGGGCGACGGCCCACACCGCGAACGTGGTCCCCTCGGCGACCAGGCCGATCGCCGCCGCCTGGAGCAGCATGCCCGCGGTGATCAGCGGTTTCCGGCCGATGTGGTCGGACCACCAGCCGGTGACCAACTGGCCCGCACCCCACACCGCCGGATACAGCGCCGCCAGCACGCCGATCTCCGCCACCGACAGTCCGTGCGCGGCGAACAGCAGCGGGAACACGCCCCAGGCGAGCGCGTCGTTGAGGTTGTTGACCAGGCCCGCCTGACTGGCGGCCGAGAGCGCCTTGTCGGTCAGGCTGGTGCGGCGGGCGATCCGGGCGGTCGTCAACTCCCGTTCCTCCGGCGCCTGTACGGGGTGCAGCGCGGCCTCCGCCCGGGCGTGCTCGCGGGTCTCGCGGACGGCGAACACGGACAGGCCCAGCCCTACGACGAGATACGCGGCGCCCAGCAGGAACGGCTCGGGGCGCAGACCGGCGTGCTCGGCGATCGCGCCGGTGGCCATCGCCGTGGCCGCCACCGCGCCGTATCCGGCGGCCTCGTTGAGGCCCATCGCCAGGCCCCGCCGCTCCGGGCCGGCCAGGTCGATCTTCATGATGACCGTCGTGGACCAGGTCAGGCCCTGGTTGACGCCCAGCAGGACGTTCGCGGCGACGATCCATCCCCACGACGGACCCCACGCCAGCATCGCCGGCACGGGCAGCGCGACCAGCCACCCGGCGATCAGCACCGGTCTGCGGCCGTACCGGTCGGAGAGGGTGCCCGCGAAGAAGTTGGTCACCGCCTTCGTCGTGCCGAACGCCAGGATGTAGGTGAGGGCGGCCGTGTAGGCGGACAGCCGGAAGACCTGGTCGGCGAGCAGCGGCAGCACGGTGCGCTCCTGGCCGAGCATGCCGCCGACCAGCGCGTTGACGAGGACGAGCAGACCGAACTGGGCCAGATTGGCGCGCAGCCCGAGCCGTACGGCCCGGGTGTCGGCGTGCGGGGTCACGCACCCTCCTGGAGGCGGTGGCCGGTGACCCGCGCCCAGTCGTCGGGCCCGCCCTTGAGGACGGCGACGTCATGGTCGCCAGTGCGCTGCAGGAGACTCGCGGCGGTCATCGCCCGCTCCCCGTGCGCGCAGTGCACCAGCGCACTCGACGGCGCCTCGTCCGTACGACCCTCCAGATCACCGAGCTCGATGCCGACGGCGCCGGGAATGTGCCCGGAGTCCCACTCGGACCGCTGTCGTACGTCGAGCACGCGGCGGTCGCCGACGCGGTCGGCCGCCACGAGGTCGACGGTCTCCTGTTCGCCGCCGTCGGCCGTCCAGGCGTCCATGGTCAGATGGCCGCACAGCCGCTCGTACCCGATCTTCAGGGCCTGCCAGGTGAGTTCGGCGAGATCCTGGCCGGGCGCCGTGACGAAGACGAGCGGGCTGTCGTCGGGCACCAGCCAGCCCAGCCAGGTGGCGAACTGGTCGCGCAGATGGACCGAGAGGGCCCCGGGTATGTGACCGGCGGCGAAGTCCCGGACCCGTCGGACATCGACGATCTGCGCGCCCTCGCCGAGCAGTCGACGCACCTCGGCGGGCGACAGCGCGGGCGGCACGGGCGCCGCGCCGAGCACCGTCGGACCCCGCCGGTTGACCTCGGCCAGCCGGTCGAAGTAGGCGGGGTAGGAGCCGAGGCTGCCGAGCAGCTCCCGTACGAAGCCGTCCTCGTCCGGCGCGGCGAACAGGGCGTTGGCCCGCCGTTCGGCGCCGATGGTCGAGGTGCGCTCGGCGCCCGGCGGGGCCGAACAGAAGGAACCGGCGCCGTGCGTGGGCCAGACGGCCGTCGCGTCCGGGAGTTCGGCCAGCCGCCGCAGCGAGCGGTACTGGGCGCGGGCGAGCTCCTGCGCGCGAGCGGCGCCCAGCAGATCCGTGCGGGCGGCCGAGCCGACGATCAGCGAACCGCCGGTGAAGACCCCCAGCTCACGTGCGCCGTCCAGGAGCAGGAACGACAGGTGCTCGTCCGTGTGACCCGGGGTGGCCAGGGCCCGCAGGGTCAGCCCGCCCAGGTCCACCTCGTCGCCGTCCGACAGGGCCCGGTGCTCGAAGGCGCGGTGCCCGGCGGCGGAGGCCAGCACCGTCGCCCCGTCGTCGGCGGCGAGCTGGAGCGCGCCGGTGAGGAAGTCGGCGTGCAGATGGGTGTCGGCGGCGAAGGCGACGGTCAGGCCCCGCCGCCCGGCCTCGGTGCGCAGGGCCCGCAGATCACGGCTCGCGTCCACCGCCAGGGCGCGGCCGTCACCCAGGTCGACGAGGTAGGCGCTGTTGCCGAGGCCGGTGTCGACCAGCGGAATCAGATGATCGTCGGCGAAGCCCATGGGGTCCTCCACTGCCACGGTACGAGCCGGGTGGCCCATCCGCCCACCCTTCACATCTCTGTCTTACAATATTCCATGGAAGTTTGGAGGATGCCATGGGAGACGTGGCACGCAAAGCCGCCCTGTACGACGCCTTCGCCCGCACCGGCAAGGCGCTGAGCAGCGGAAAACGCCTGGAA
>JABFVM010000210.1 GCA_013362785.1 Streptomyces sp.
GCGAGCTTCCAGCCGAGGTTGGCCGCGTCCTGGAGGCCGGTGTTCATGCCCTGACCGCCCGCCGGTGAGTGCACATGCGCGGCATCCCCGGCGAGGAAAACCCGGCCCACCCGGTACTCGGGGACCTGCCGCTCGTCGCTGTGGAAGCGGGAGAGCCAGCGCGCGTCATGCATGCCGTAGTCGGTGCCCAGGGCGCGACGGGTGACCTGCCTGATCTCGTCGAGGTCGATCGGGGCGTCGTCGGGGACCTCGTGGCGGCGGTTCCAGCCCATGACGCGGTACCAGCCGTCGCCGAACGACGCGATCATCGCGAAGGCGTCGTCGGCGCCGTTGACGGTGAGCACGCCCTCGGGTTCCTCGGCGAGCCGGACGTCGGCGAGGAACAGGGACTTGATGACCGATACGCCGGGGAAGGGCAGGCCGAGCGCCTGGCGTACGGCGCTGCGGTGACCGTCCGTGCCGACGACGTAGGCCGCACGCCGGGTGACGACCGCCCCGTCTGCGTCTCGCACATCGAGATCGACCCCGCCGTCGTCCTGCCGCAGTGCGACGACCTCGCTCTCGAAGAGGAACTCGACCCCCAGCCCCCGCGCCCGCCGCTCCAGCAGCCGCTCGACCTCGTACTGCGGGGTGATCAGCAGGAACGGGAAGCGGGACGGCAGCGTGCCCAGGTCGAGGGAGAGGCGCCGGAAGAGACGCAACTCGGTGATGGTGTCGCCGGTGGCCAGCAGCTCGTCGGCGAGGCCGCGGGCGTCGAGCTGCTCCAGGGTGCGGGCGTGTACGCCGAAGGCGCGGGAGAGGTTGCTGATCTTGTGCGGGCGCTTCTCCACGAGGGTGACGGAGACGCCGGCGGCGGCCAGGTCGCCGGCGAGGAGGAGGCCGGTGGGACCGGAGCCGACGACGATCACGGGGTGGTTGGTGCCGGTGCAGGTGCCGGTGCCGTTCATGGTGGCCTCCTAATGCCAACACGTGTTTGCCAACAGACGCTTGCCAACAACCGTTGGTCAACGCTTGTTGGCAACGTTAGGGCGACGCAAGTGTCGTGTCAACGCTTGTTGGCCTACACTCGTTGGCATGACGCAGAGCAAGCCTCCCACCGGCACACCCCGCCGCTCCGAAGCCACCCGCACGGCGATCCTCGAGGCCGCCCGCGAGCGCTTCGCCAGCGACGGGTACGAGCGGGCCACCATCCGCGCCATCGCCAAGGACGCGAACATCGATCCGTCGATGGTGATGCGCTACTACGGCAACAAGGAGGGCCTGTTCGCCGCGGCCGTCGCCATCGATCTGCGGCTGCCGGACCCGGCGTCGTTGACCAAGGAGGACGCCGGCCGGGCGCTCGTGACGCACTTCCTGGCCATGTGGGAGAAGAACGAGGTGCTCACGGCCCTGCTCAGGGTCGGTGCGACCAACCAGGCCGGGGCCGAGCGGATGCGGGGCATCTTCGGGGACCAGTTGCTGCCGGTCGCCCGCCGGGTGTGCCCCGACCCCGAGCAGGCCCCGGCGCGGGCCGCGCTGGTGTCGGCGCAGCTGCTCGGGCTGGCGCTCACGCGCTATGTGCTGCGGTTCCCGCCCGCCCTGGAGCTGGCACCCGAGGAGGTCGTGGCGTGGCTGGCGCCGACGGTGCAGCGGTATCTGACGGCGCCGTACCCGGCGTGAGAGCGGCGAGGGCCGGGGAACCGGGGGTCCCTGGATCCCCGGATCCGGGGACATCGCCCGCCGGTGAACACACCGAGGGCGCCGGTCTCGCCCACGTACGGCGGATACGCGTACGTACGGCGAGGGCGGCGCCCTCGGCTTCGGTGTGCGGCGGGCTCGGCGGGAGCCCGCGGTGGATCAGGCCTTGGCCCCCGGCTTCACCACACGGTGCTCGGACTTGGACCTGTCGAGGACCATCACCAGGCCGGTGATGACCGCGAACAGGGCGACGGGGGCCAGGACGTAGAGGCCCAGCGTCTCGATGACGCTCAGGCCCTGACCGGGGTCGTCGCCGTCGTCACGCGTGAGCGCGAGCGCGGGGGACGACATGAGCAGCATCATCAGCGTCGTACCGGCAGCCAGGGCGCCGGCGCGCAGGGCGTTCTTCTTGTCCACGATCCCAAAAGTACAGAACGCCATGAGGGGCCGCGCGCCCGGGGTGCCGTATGCGACCCGGCCGCCCGTCCGAACCTTCCGGCCGAACCTCTCGGCCGGGCCTCCGCGCGCACCGTCACTCCCGCGAGGTCTCCCCCCCGGCCTCCCCGCACCCCGTCACTCCCGCGAGGCGTCCCCCCGCCGGCCCTCCTCCCGCAGCACGTCCACCAGCGCCCGCACCCTCGGCGAGGCCGCCAGCTCGTCCAGCGTCATCGGCCGTCCCTCCGCGTCGGCGACGGGCAGCCGCCAGTTCGGGTACTGGTCCCATGTCCCCGGCAGGTTCTGCGGGCGGCGGTCGCCGACGCCGTCCGGGAGCCAGATGCCGACCATGCGGGCCGGGGTGCGCAGCAGGAAGCGGTGGACGGCCTGGATCTCGGCCTCCTCCTCCGACGCGCAGTGCCCACCCCACGCACCCCGCGACAGGCCGAGGCGGGAGAGCAGCTCCAGCCACTCCCCCGTGTCCGCCGCCGCCTCCGCCCGCTCCTGTTCCAGGGGGCGGGTCAACAGGCCCAGACCGTCGCGGAGTTCGACGTGTTCGCCGGTGAGGCGGGCCGCGGTGGGCGGCAGGTCGTGGGTGGTGGCGGTGGCGAGGCAGTCGGCGCGCCAGGACTCCGGGGGGAGGGGGCGGCCGTCGCCGTCCCAGTCCCGTTCGAACCACAGCACCGAGGTGCCGAGGACGCCCCGGGAGCGCAGCGCCTCCCGCACGCCCGGCTCCACCGTGCCGAGGTCCTCCCCGATCACCACCGCCCCGGCCCGGGAGGCCTCCAGCACCAGGATCGCGAGCATGGCCTCGGCGTCGTAGCGGACGTACGTCCCCTCCGTGGGCGCGTGCCCCTGCGGCACCCACCACAGCCGGAACAGTCCCATGACGTGGTCGATGCGCAGGGCGCCGGCGTATCGGAAGAGCGCCTGGAGCAGGCGGCGGTACGGCTCGTAGCCCGACTCGGCCAGCCGGTCCGGGCGCCAGGGCGGCAGCCCCCAGTCCTGGCCGCGCGCGTTGAAGGCGTCCGGCGGTGCGCCCACCGACATCCCGGCCGCGAAGTACGCCTGTTGTGCCCAGGCGTCCGCGCCTCCCGGGTGTACCCCGACCGCGAGGTCGTGCACGATCCCGACCGGCATCCCCGCCTCCCGCGCGACCCGCTGGGCGGCGGTGAGCTGGGTGTCGGTGAGCCAGGCGAGGCGGCAGTGGAAGTCGACCCGGTCCATCAACTCGCCCCGCGCACGGGCGGTTTCGGGTGATCGCGGGTCCCG
>JABFVM010000013.1 GCA_013362785.1 Streptomyces sp.
CCCGCGATGAAGCACATCAAGCTGCGTGACCTGGACGTCTCCCGTATCGGACTGGGCGCGATGGGCATGTCTCACGGCCTGACCGGCGCCGGAAGTGACGACGCCGAATCGATCCGCGCCCTCCACAAGGCCCTGGACCTCGGCGTCACGCTCATCGACACCGCCGAGATCTACGGCCCGTACACCAACGAAGAGCTCGTCGGCCGCGCCCTGAAAGGCCGCCGGGAGCAGGCGGTGCTGGCCACGAAGTTCGGCCTGATCGCCCACGACGGAGCGGGGGCCTGGAACCTGGACTCCAGCCCCGCCAACATCCGCACAGCGGTCGAAGGCTCCCTCAGGCGGCTCGGCACCGACCACATCGACCTGTACTACCAGCACCGCGTCGACCCGAACGTGCCGATCGAGGAGACCGCAGGCGCGGTCAAGGAACTCATCGAGCAGGGCAAGGTAGGGCACTTCGGCCTCTCCGAAGCGGGGCCGGAGACCATCCGCCGCGCCCACGCCGTCCAGCCCGTCACCGCCGTGCAGTCCGAGTACTCGCTGTGGACCCGTGGCATCGAGGAGCGCATCCTGCCCGTCCTGCGCGAACTCGGCACCGGGCTGGTGCCCTTCGCCCCGCTCGGCCACGGCTTCCTCACCGGCACGGTCCGCGACGAGAACGCCTTCGCGGACGGCGACTTCCGCAAGGGCAACCCGCGCTTCACCGGCGAGAACTTCCAGCGCAACCTGGCGCTGGCCGACGAGGTCCAGGCCATCGCCGCCGACGCCGGCGCCACCGCTGCTCAGGTCGCCCTCGCCTGGCTGCTGGCGCAGGGCGACGACATCGCCCCCATCCCCGGCACCAAGCGCGTCACCCGTGTCGTGGAGAACACCGCCGCCGATCAACTCACCCTGACCCGCGAGCAGTTGAGCAGGCTCTCCAGCCTGCCTCCGGCCCTGGGCGACACCCACACCGAAGCGGGCAAGGCGATGCTCGAACGCTGACCAGCCCGCCCCCGGGTACGGCCACCCCCCTTCTTCCGCACCACCGCCAAGTCAGTCAGGAGCACCCCGCCATGCGTGCAGCTGTGATGTACGGAGCCGGAGACGTCCGTATCGAGGACCGTCCCGACCCCAAGATCGTCAACCCCACCGACGCGATCGTGCGTACCGTCGCCTCGTGCGTGTGCGGCAGCGACCTGTGGCCCTACAAGTCCATGCCCGCCACCGACACCGGCCGCCCGATGGGGCATGAATTCCTCGGCGTCGTCGAGGAGATCGGATCCGACGTCACCCACGTCAAGGCCGGCGACCTCGTGGTCACCCCGTTCACCTACTGCGACAACACCTGCGACTACTGCGCCAAGGGCCTGCAGCCGTCCTGCCGCCACGGCGGCCGGTACGGCTACGACGGCGTGGACGGCGGTCAGGGCGAAGCCGTCCGGGTGCCGCAGGCCGACGGCACCCTCGTCAAGCTCCCCGTCGAGCCGGACTCCGAGCTGTTGCCCTCCCTGTTGGCTCTCTCGGACGTGATGGGCACCGGCCACCACGGCGCTGTCACCGCCGGCGTCCGGCCCGGGGACTCGGTGCTGGTCATCGGGGACGGCGCGGTCGGCCTGTCCGCGGTCATCGCCGCCAAGCGGCTCGGCGCCGAGCAGATCATCCTGATGGGCCGCCACACCGACCGCACCGACCTGGGCCGCGAGTTCGGCGCCACCGACGTCGTCGCCGAACGCGGTGACGAAGGCATCGCCCGTGTCCGCGACCTGACCGGTGGCGACGGCGTCGGCCGCATCGTGGAAGCCGTCGGCACCCGCCAGACCCTGGACACCGCGTTCGGCACGATCACCGACGGCGGCACCATCAGCCGCCTCGGCGTCCCCCAGTACGAGGAAGGCCCCGTCGGCGCCAGCATGATCATGCGGAACGTCACCCTGACCGGCGGTGTCTCCCCGGCGCGCGCCTACATCGAGGAACTGCTGCCCGACGTCCTGTCCGGCGCCATCCAGCCGGGCCGCGTCTTCGACCGGACCGTCACCCTCGATGAGGTGCCGCAGGCGTACCAGGACATGACCGACCGCCGCGTCCTCAAGCCCCTCATCCGCTTCTGACCCCGCCCGCAACGCGGGCCGGCCACCGCACGACCAGCGCCGCCCGCCACCCACACGAAGGGGACCGCCGTGCCTCACCACAGCTCCGAGACCGGCCCGGCCGCCGCAGGCACACGGTTCACCTTCGAAGCGATCGGCACCCACTGGACCATCGACACCGCCCGCCCCCTCACGGACGGACTGCGCTGCCAGATGCTCGCACGGATCGACGCCTACGATCGCACCTGGTCGCGATTCCGCCCCAACTCCCTGATCCGCCGCATCGCCACCGCCCCCCACGGCGGCACCTACACCTTCCCCGACCACGCCACCACGCTGTTCGACCTCTACGACCGTCTCGGCGAACTCACCGACGGGGCAGTGGACCCGCTGGTCGGCCGCGACCTCGAACTCCTCGGCTACGACGCCCACTACACCCTCACCCCCGCCGCCCCAACCGAGCGGGCCGCCCACCAGCGGCGCACCTGGGCCAGCGACATCACCCGCCATGGCGCCACCACGCTCATCACCCATGGGCCGGTCCTCATCGACACCGGCGCAGCGGGCAAAGGCCACCTCATCGACCTGATCTCCGCCGAGCTCACCCGCGCCGGACACGGCACCCACCTGATCGACGCGGGCGGTGACCTGCGCCACCAGAGCCCCCGCACGCTGCGCATCGGACTGGAGCACCCCGACGACCCCACCCGCGTACTCGGTATCGCCCGCTTGAGGGACAAGGCGCTGGCGGCCTCTGCCACCAACCGCCGCGCCTGGGGCAACGGCCTGCATCACGTCCTCGACGCCCGCACCGGCACCCCCACGCGAGAGGTGCGCGCCACCTGGGTCGTCACCGACGACGCCGCCACCGCCGACGCCCTGGCCACCGCCCTGTTCTTCACGACCCCCCAACACCTCGCCACTGTCTACGAGTTCACCGCCGTACGCCTGCATGCCGACGGCCGCCTCGCCCCGTCACCGGACTTCGACGGCGAGCTGTTCACCTGACCGACGCGCCCACCGACACCAGGAAGGGAGAGCGGCATGCCCGCCCTCGCCCGCCCGATCACCGCCGCCCTCGGCTTCGCCCTGGCCTGCACCCTCGCCGGCTGCACCAGCGACACACCCGACCGCGGCACCCCAGCCGGCCCAGCCACCTCGACCGCGGCGACGACCGTGAAGTACACCGACGGCGACTACCGAGCCACCGGCTGGTACGGAGGCCAGCCCTCCCGCATCACCGTCAACCTCACCCTCGACGACGACACCGTCACCCGCGTCCGCGTCACCACCCACGCCACCGATCCCACCTCCCTCGACTACCAGAAACGCTTCGCCAACGCCGTCCCCGGCATCGTCACCGGCAAGAAGATCGACGACATCGAACTCGACCGCGTCGCCGGATCCAGCAGCACCCCCGACGGCTTCAACGACGCCCTCGACCGCATCAGATCCGAAGCCCGCTCCTGACTGACCGCTGACCGGTACGCCGAGATCACCGACGGAGCCGAGCCCGGGGACGTCCTGCCGCGCGGAGCGGACCCGGACTGGACCCGGCACGGCTCATCATCAGGTGCACGACGTCACGGGCGGAGGGTCAGCTCGCCGCGTGCGTGGCCGGCTTCGCTCAGGTCCTGGGCCCTGGCGGCGTCGGCGAAGCGTCTCTGGTAGTCGGCGATGGTGACGATGCGGTCCGGGGTGCCGCCGCGCAGCTCGATCGAGGCTTCCAGGGCGTCGTGCCCGGCCGCGTCGAACACGGCGTCGATGCCCTGCGGAGCGGCGGCACGAACCCGTTCGGCGAGACCGTTGCCGTAAACGACGGGGACGGCGCCGAGGGAGCGAAGGTAGTCGTGGTTGGCCTCGGACGCCGTACCGACGACAGTGGCGCCGCGGGCCACGGCGACCTGGACGCCGACGGAGCCGACGACGCCGGCGGCCCCGTGGATCAGCAGCGTCTCACCGTCGGTCACCTTGAGGAGGTCCAGACACTGTCGTGGAGTTCTCTCGACGCCCGCCGGATCGTCGAGCGGCTGACGCCCCTCGGCGGACGATTCGAGGTCGACGCGGTACCGGATTGGGGCACGACGGTGACCATCGACATCCCCCTCACACCACCCGACACACCGCGCCACGACGCGCTGACCGGACTGGGCACACGGGAACTGCAGGTGCTGGGCCGACTCGCCTGCGGGCGACGCAACCGGGACATCGCCCAGGAACTGCACATCAGCGAGTCGACCGTGAAGTTCCACGTTGCGAAGATCTTCGACAAGCTGGGCGTCAGCTCCCGCGGCGAGGCAGCCGCACTCGCCCAGGAATGGGGCGCGGCATGACCGACCGGCTGTGAACGCCGGCATCAACCTGCCTATCTCACGGTCGCTTCGCCAGCCCTCGACTGACCGGACGCACCCCAATGCGCCGAAGTTATTAACCGCCAAGCTCAGTCGCGGTTCTCCCAGAAGAGCCTTTCGCTCCTGTCCGGATCAGTGACGATCCGGCTCCTGGCGTCGAGCCACATCGTGGCACGGTCGGTCAGGGTGTAGGCGGGCCAATTCGGCACGCCCGCCGCCGTGGGGCGGCCCGTGTGGGCGAAGCCCGCCCACAGTTCGCTCATCTGCCGTGCGGTTGCCAGTCGTCCCGGCGACTGATCCTGGTTGAGGATGTAGTCGAGGTTCTTGTCGGTGTTGGCGAACTTTAGGTTGATGTCGGACGCGTGCGGTGAGCCGATGGGGAAATCGGTGCCGGGCACCACGGTTGGGCTCGGGTAGGCGAGTTGGTACATGAACACGGGCGCGGCGTGCTGTGCCCGTTTGGCTTCCGCGATCTTGATCGCGTCGCGCCAGATGGGCGATGTGGTGATCGCGAAGTAGAGCTGGGCCGGCTTCGCGTCGGGCCGCGACGCCTGGAAGGTCCGGATGATTCGGTCGAGTTCAGCGCCCTGATACGTGCTGCTCAGCCTGCTACGCAGTCCGGCTTCGTCGATGCTGAAGATGTCGCGCGGCCCGAACAGACTGAAGAACACCGTCTCGTCGCGGCAGGTGCCGCACATCAGCGGCTTGCCGGCGGAGAAGGGCGCGGCGCCGTCGGCGAAGGGATGCCGGGGGATGACGGTGCCGTCGACAAAGGCGCCGAAGCCGGGCAGCGGGCCCGGATCGCCCCACGGCGGGGCGCCGTTCGCGGCTTCGGACTGCTGGATCTCCAGCAGCTTCGCGGCCGGGAGGTCGTGCAGCCGGGCTATGTCCGCCGTGGTCAGTCCCAGGAGTTCCAGCGTGCGTCGGGCCCGGGCGGTGGCACCGTCGCGGTTCGGGAAGCGCAGGGGTGCGGCGCTCTCGATGGAGGCCTTGTGGAACAGGGACGTGGCGGCCGGCATGGTGTACACGGCCGCGGTCTTGGCGCCTCCGCCGCTCTCGCCCCAGACCATGATGTTGTCGGGGTCGCCGCCGAAGTTCTCGATGTTCTCCCTGGTCCAGCGCAGCGCGGCGAGAATGTCCAGCATCCCCTGGTTGGCCGCGTAGTCGCGGCCGGGGGCGAGATCGTCGAGGAACAGGTAGCCCAGCAGGCCCAGCCGGTGGTTGGACTCGACCACCACGACGTCGTAGAGCTGCGCCAGGTGGGTGCCGTCCTGCCCGGTGGCGGAGCCGGAGCCGATCATGTAGCCGCCGCCGTGGTTGTAGAACATGACCGGCCGCCGTCGGCGGTCGGCGGCGGGGGTCCAGATGTTGAGGTAGAGGCAGTCCTCGGAAGGAGCCGGCATCCGGCCGTTGCCGCCCGGCCCCATCTCGCCCCCCGCCACCTGGAATGCCGGGTTGGGAAAGCTCACCGCGTCGCGTACGCCGGACCACCTCGTGGGCGGCTTCGGGGCTTTGAACCGGAGTTCACCGAGCGGCGGCATGGCATAGGGCACGCCGAGAAACTTGGTGATGCCGTCCTCACGTCGGCCGCGCACCTTGCCGTGCCGGGTGGCCGCCACGACTGTGCCGTCGGCGGACCGCGCTTGTGCCGGGAAGGGCATGCTCAGCGCGGCGGCCACGGACAGCGAACTGCCGATCAGCGCTCTGCGGGTCATTTCCGAACGCACCGTCAGACCTCCTCTTTGAAGGTTGGAACGTTTCAATTCGCGAGCCGGGCTTCCCCTTCGACCTCACTTGTGACTCGGCGTGCTGATTCTGTAGTTCGCGCCGCCGAGGGGGCGGCGTCCGCTCCCCGGGCTTCAAGTTCGCGACCAACTCGGCACGGGAGAACCGCTATTGCCAGTTACGAGTGTGCATGTTCCTGGTGTTTGAGGCCAGAGTTCAAATGCATTGCGGTTGAAGTTCGCCGGATCGAGAAAGCCCACGTGGAGGCGACTGCGGGTGTACTGCTGCTCCCCGGTCTGCCGGAACGCGATGGCGAGTGGATGCGCCCGCGAGGCCGCCCGCGCTTCGCGGGCTCCGGATGTCCGCTGAACTGGCTGCTGACGCCGGAGTGGCAGGCCGCCGGACAGCGTTCGCACCGATGTCACCCCGACGGGACAGGGCATCTGGGACGTCCCCAACGGCCACACCGCCGCCTTCGTCGGCTTCATGGCCGACCGCGCCGCCGTCGGACGCTGGCGCCAGACCATGGTGCTCTACGTCGGCGAGGTGTCCGGGCCACCCACTCCCGGATGGCTGGGCCTGGCCCGACCCGTCACGCCTGAACAGGGCAGCGCACTCGCCCGCGCGAGGCCGACCGCGACTCCGGAGACCTTCGGGAGCAGTGCACAGAACTTGCGCCAGACCCCATCTCAAGACGCCCTATCTTCACCAATCACCCGCAAACTGGGGCCAGTTGGAGTCGCCTTGAGGGCAGCAGGTTGGCGGGGCGTCGGCCCTCCTTGCGAACCCTCTCCACACCGTTCGCGATCAAGAAGAGCGCGAGGGCGATGACGCTCAGGGCACAGAGCAGCACGACGAGGGTCACCGCCGCCACGAGCGTCGCGGGCGCGCTCCCCTGGGCCACCTGAGCGAGCAACGGGAGGAACAGAAGGAGAAAGGTCAGGCCGAGGAGGATGCCGTTGCCGAAGCGCCTGGGGTCGCGCCGCACCCGGGCGAGGAAGAGGAAGGAGGACAGACCGGCGAGGGCCGCGAACATGAGTGACGGCATGAGTCCTCTCAACTTCCTTCCAGCAGCGGGGTCTTACGGGTGCGGCGCGCGAAAGACCGTCACTCGGGACGCGGGCCCGTCTGCCCTGTGACCGACCTGAGCAGTGGGCGGCTGAGCGCGCTCGCACCCAACAGCCCGGCGACCCCCAGGCCGAAGCACACCACGAGCAGGGCGATACCCCCGGCGTCGAGGGTGGAGGCGCCGCCGAGGACCGTGAGCGGGGCGGCGGCGAACAGGCCGGTGAGGACGGATCCGCCGGCCAGCACCGCGACGGGGATGAGGGTCTCCTTGCGGCGGGCAGCGTCCAGGATCCGCAGCGGCGTGCCGGCGAGCCGGAGCAGGCCGTAGGTGCGGCGTCGGTCCAGGACGGAGGAGGCCGCGGTGATGCCCGCGGAGGCGATGGCCGTGACGAAGGTGACGCCGAGGACGACCCGCGTGGAGGTGGAGAAGTCGCGCGCGAACAGCTGGCCGGACCAGTTGGTGTCGGTGCCGGTGACCGGGTACTGGCCCGGAACGAGGGAGGCCAGCGCGGTACGGGCGCGGTCGAGGTTCTCCGTGCCGCCGGTCACCGTGGCGGTGACCTGGACGCTGTCCTCGCCGCCGCCCACGGCGACCCAGTCGTTGTCGGTGCCCACGGTGGCGGTGATCCCGGCCCGCTCCAGACGGTGCCGTGCTTCCTCCTGGACCACGGCGGCCCGGCTCTTGGGTACGGCCACGGCGAGGGTGTCCGGGTGGCCCCAGGGAGACCCACCGGAGACGCTGAAGAGGGCGAAGAACCCGGCCACGAATCCGGCGAGGGTGAGCCCGGAGACCGTGCGCCAGCCGCTCTTGGGATCGTCCAGCAGACGGCGCCCGGCCAGCAGGGTCGCGGGAGTGCCGGCCTTCGCACTGACGATACGGCCGAGGACGCCGACCACCCACGGGCCGATCACGGACAGGGCGAGGAAGACCGCCGCGAAGAACACCAGGACACCGTTGACCTCGCTCTTCTTGTTCTCGTTGAACCACGAGTAGCCGAGGATCACCCCGACGAAGACCAGCGCCCGCAGGAAGCTCATCCGGGGCGGCTGCGAGCGCCGTGCCACGCCCAGCGGGCCGACCACGACCTGGCGCAGGCCGAGCAGCGCGCTGACGACGACCATGGCGACGACGCCGGCGAGTACGGCGAGCAGGACCGGGAACCCGACCCACAGGTCGGCGACGTACCAGGAGCCGCCCGCGACAGGGACCTGGGCGGCTGCCGGCAGCAGCAGGGCGTATCCGGCGGCGCCCAGCAGCGCACCCACCGCGCCGGTGAGAGCGGCCTCGGCCGCGGTCATCCCGGCGATACGGCCGGGGGCGGCGCCGATCAGCCGCAGCGCGGCCAGCCGCTGATCGCGGCGGGAGACCGACAGACGGGCGGAGGAGGCGCCCAGGACCAGCAGCGGTACGACGACGAGGATGGTGGCGATCTTCGCCAGGTCCACGTACTGGCCGCCGATTCCGTCCGTCGTGGGCCGTCCGGTGAAGTCGGCGACGCGGGTGGGGGCGATCGTGTCGCCGGGGCGTCGCGGGTCCTCCTCGCGCGGGGCGGTGACCGCCGCGTCGGTGGGGTTGTGGCCGACGACGGCGACCAGCTCGCCGGGGTGGGTCAGCGCCGCGCGGCCGAGCGTGCCTTCCGGGGTGCCGGTGACGGGGTGCCGGTCGGTGGGCAGCCGGTGGAGCAGGTCGGCCAGGGCCGGTGACACCCACATCTCGCCCGGCTCGGGGAAGCGGGGCATGCCGGGCGGGGCCGGGGCCTGCTTGCCCGGTAGCTGTGCCAGGTCGACGACGGTGACGGGCGTGCCGCGGGTGAAGGTGGTGCCGACCGCCTCGACGGCGACCGGGGCCGCCGACTTCACGGGGTTGCGCCAGTCGGTGCGGTCGGCGCGCTGATTCAAGCCGAGGTTGGCGGCCACGCAGGCCAGCAGGAGGGCTGTGCTGATGGCGGCGGCTGCGACGGCCAGGCCGGTGGCGAGTAGCCCGGTGCGTCCTCCGGCGCGGGTCAGCCGCCAGGTCAGGGTCCAGGTCGTGCGGTCCAGTGCCCTCATCGGTCGTACCTTCCGTCCGCGTCATGGCCGGACGGGAGCCCCGGGTTGCCGTACGCCTGGGCGGCGGCGTGCGCGGTCGCATCCCTGAGCTGGAGTGTGTCGGGCGTGCGGCTTTCCTCGGTCAGGCGGCCGTCGCGGACGTGGACGGTGCGGTCGCACCAGCGCGCCACGTTCGCGTCATGGGTCACCACCACGAGGGCCGCGCCCTGGCTGCGGGTGATGTCGACCAGCAGGCTGATGACCTCCATGCCGGTCGTCTGGTCGAGAGCGCCTGTCGGTTCGTCGGCGAAGATCACCTGTGGGCCGCCGACCAGCGCGCGGGCGATGGCCACACGCTGCGCCTGCCCGCCGGACAGCTGCCCGGGCCGCCGGTCCTCCTTGCCCGCCAGACCCAGCCTGGGGAACCACTCGCGTGCCTGCCGGACCGCCTGCCGGCGCGGCATACCGCCGAGCATCAGGGGGAGGGCCACGTTCTCGTCGGCGGGCAGCTCGGGCAGCAGCTGGCCGGACTGGAAGACGAACCCGAAGCGGGTACGGCGCAACTCGCTGCGCTCCGGCTCGCCCAACTGGTCCACACGCTCGCCGGCCAGCAGCACCTGGCCCTCGTCGGGGCGTTCGATGCCGGCCAGGCAGTGCAGCAGCGTGGACTTGCCCGACCCCGACGGCCCCATGATCGCCAGCGACTCGCCCGCTGAGACGGACACGTCGACGCCGGCCAGGGCGCGGGTCAGGCCGAAGGACTTCATGAGGCCCGTCGCCACCAGGACGGGGGAGACGGTGGCCGTGCTGTGCGAGTTCATCGGGACGCCTCCATCGCGGCGTGCGGGCGGGAATCGGGGCCCGGCTCGCCCGGGACGTCGTGAAGGGGATGCTTCTGCATGCCGTCGACCATCCCGCCCCACCCGCCCGGCCCGCTTCGGCCGCCGGGCCGGTATGGACGCGGCCGCATCGGCCCGCAGGCCGACCCTCTGCTCGGCCTCTCGTCTCTACCCTCAAGGTGTGGAACCCGACATCCCGCTTTCCCCTGCCGTCCGGCGGCTCGTCACCGTCCTGCTCGGCGCCGGCATGGCGGCACTGTGGCTGCTCGACCTGGTCAGCGTGGACGCCGGCGGCGGCACTCCGCTCCCGGTGCTCACGCTGGTCTTCGGCACGCTCACCGCCCTGGCCCTGCTGTCGCCCGGCCGGCGCCCGGGGCCCGCGATCCGCGCCGGCATCGCTGCGCTGGGTTCGCTGGCCCTCACCACGCTGTACGTGACCGGCACCCGCGCGGAGTTCTCGTGGGGCCTGCTGGAGACCACGGCCCTGCTCGGTCTGCTCGTCCGCACCGCGCGCCGGATGCGGCGGCCCGCCGCCGCCGTGGCCCTGTCGGCGGCGCTCGGCGTCGCGGTGATCGCCCTGCCGCTGCGCATGAGCACGGACTACGAGACCGTCACGTTCTCCTTCATCCTGACCTTCGCCGTCGGCGGCGCCGCGGGCCTGGGCTGCTACCTGCGGCTGCTGGACGCCCGACGGGCGCGGGCCATGACCGCCGTACGCCAGAACGAGCGACTGGAACTCGCCCGCGACCTGCATGACTTCGTCGCCCACCACGTCACCGGCATCATCGTGCACGCCAACGCCGCGCTGATGATCCAGGAATCCTCGCCGGAGCAGGTCAAGCCGCTGCTGGAGGGCATCTCCCGGGCCGGTTCGGAGACCCTCGACTCCATGCGCCGCCTGGTGCGGGTCCTACGGGAGGACGACCACCAGGCCGCACGTCCGGGTGAACTGCTGACCGAGCTCGACCGCCTGGTCTCCGCGTTCGCCGGCCACGGCACCGAGGCGAGGCTGGACGCCGAGCCCGCGGTGCACGGGATCCGGCTGGCTCCCGAGGTGGAGACGTCCGTGCACCGGGTGGTGCAGGAGGCGTTGACGAACGTACGGCGCCACGCCCCCGGCGCGGACGTGGCCGTCCGCCTCGGCCTCGACCGCCGCGCGGGCGCCGACCTGCTGCTGGTGGAGGTGCGCAACACCGCCCCCACCGCGCGCTCCACCGTCCCGACGGGCGGCAGGAGCGGCTTCGGCCTGGTCGGGCTGCGCGAACGGGTGGAGGCCGTGGAAGGTTCCCTGACCAGCGGCCGGACACCGGACGGAGGCTGGTCCGTGCGGGCAGGCTTCCCGGTTCTGGCGGCTGTGGAAGGATCACCGGTATGAACGGCGGGAGTGCTGGGAACGGGGCGAGCGGGGCCCGGACCAGGGTATTGATCGCGGACGACCAGGAGATGGTCCGCACCGGATTCCGGCTGATCCTGGGCACCCAGCCCGACCTGGAGGTCATCGGTGAGGCCGCCGACGGGGCCGAGTGCGTCGAACTCGCCCGCCGACTGCGGCCCGACGTGTGTCTCGTCGACATCCGCATGCCCAGGCTGGACGGCCTGGAGGTCACCCGAGCCCTGGCCGGACCGGGCGTCACCGACCCCCTGCGCGTCGTCGTGGTGACGACCTTCGACCAGGACGACTACGCCTACACCGCCCTGCGCAACGGCGCCTGCGGCTTCCTCCTCAAGGACGCCGCCTCCAACCTCCTGATCGAGGCCGTACGGTCCGCGGCCCGCGGCGACGCCCTGGTCTCCCCCGCCGTCACCGTGAGGCTGCTCAAACACCTCGCCGGGCACGAGCCGACGGCACCCGCCCCGCATCCGCTGTCCGAGCGGGAACTCGACGTCGTACGCCTGCTGGCGGTCGGGCGCACCAACCAGGAGATCTGCGACGAGCTGTACCTGTCCCTGGGCACGGTCAAGACCCACCTGGCCAACATCAAGGACAAGCTGGACGTCCGAAACCGCGTCGAGATCGCCGCCTGGGCCTGGGAGACGGGCACCGTCCGCGAGCGCCAGGCACCGCCTGCCTGACGCCGTCCGGCCGGTCGGCCCGCAGGCCGACCCCAGGCGGCCGTGATCGGCCGGTGAGCCGAAGCGGCGCCGTCACCTCGCGGGCCACTCTCCTCGGGACAGCTTGAAAGAAGCAAGCGCACCCCGAGGAGAGACCATGAAGCCCATCGTCGTGTCGGTGGCGGCGGCCACCGTGGTCGTCGGCGGCCTGGCCTTGGTGGCCGTCCCCCGGCTGCTGAGTACCGAGTCGACCAGCACCGTCAGCTCCACCGCGACAACCGTGCCCCGCGCGGAGGTCGAGAAACAGGTCCGCGAGAACTACGCCCTGCCGCTGGTGCAGGAGGAGCCGAAAGCGGTCAGCTGTGCGGGAGACCTGAAGCCGCAGCAGAACGCCACCGTGGACTGCACGGTGACGTCCAAGGACGGAAAGAAGCAGGACATCGCGGTGTCCGTGACCAAGGTCGACGGAAGCAAGATCTCGTACGACTACGTGAAACTGACCGGCTAGAACCGCTGCGCTGTCCCGGGGCGGGACGGCACTTCAGCCGGCGGTCAATGGCACCGAGCCCCAGCTCTCTCCCAGCCGCCGCACGCATGGTCTCCACCGCCTCGGGCAGGCCTTTGAGTTCGTCGCAGACGGGCATCAGGACGTCGTTCACGCCGCGGTTCTTGATCTCGGTGAGGATGTGCAGCCTGTGCTTGGCGCCCTCGCCGCCGTCCCCGGCCCACAGGCCCAGGATCTCCCGCCGGCCCTCGGCCGTGACGGCCAGCGCCACGTAGACGGGCCGGTCGGCGACGCCACCGTCACGGATCTTCACGTGGATGGCGTCGATGAAGACCACCGGTTAGACGGCGTCCAGCGGTCGGCTCTGCCATTCGGCCATGCCCTCGAAGAACCTTGTCGGTGATGGTGGAGATGGTCTGCCGGGACACCTCGACGCCATGGACCTTCGCCAGGTGGGCCTGCACTTCGCCTCGTCAGACCCTTCGCCGCCAACGAGATCACCATCTCGTCGACGCCGGTCAGCCGCCTTCTCTCGGGGTGACCGTGTGACGCGAGGCGAGTGGAGACCACTTTGTGCAGCTCAGCGCCGGTGTGATCAACAGTATCGTGTGCAACGGGTGTGGCGTCACTCCGCCGTTGGGCAAGGCGTCCGCCCGCCGGCCGGGAAAAGGGGTCGCTCAGCAGGGCGGTGTCAGGCCATGATCCACACTCGTGAAGACGTCGAAGCAGTCCATGGTCCGGGCCGCCGCCCGCAACAACGCCGAGTGGTGTGCGGTGATGAGCCGATCACATGGTGTGGCGAGCGAGTTCGGGGAACAGGCATGGGCCGCCCCGGCCCGCACCCCGCTGTACTACCCGGACTCGGTGACGCTGGTGCCCGGCGCCGACCCGGCCGCGCTGGTAGCCCGGATCGACACCGCCGTGCCTGGCGCCTCGGTCAAGGACAGTTTCGCTGACCTTGACCTGGCAGAGGCTGGCTTTGAGGTTTTGTTCGACGCGCAGTGGATCCACCGTCCGGCGAACGCGCCCGCCATCCCCTCAGATCTTGCTTGGGACGTGGCAGGTGACACGGACGCGCTGAGCGCCTGGGCTCTGGCCTGGGACGATGAGGACGGCAACGCGCACCTGTTCCGGCCCGAACTGCTCGACGACCCGGCCACCTTCGTGCTCGCCGGACACTCCGCCGACGGCCGGGTGGTCGCCGGAGCGGTGGCGAGCCGCAGCGACCACGTGGTCGGAATCTCCAACGTCTTCGCACTCGACGGCCCTGACACGGCCTGGCTGGTCGTACTGAATGCGGTGCACTGGCTGTTCCCCACTCTGCCGGTGGTCGGCTATGAGCACGGTGACGACCTGGCGGCCGCCGTGCGCCACGGCTTCGAGCCGGTCGGTCCGCTGCGGATTTGGACGCACCGGGGGCAGGACTGAGTCAGCCTCGTTGGTTCAGGGCCTGGTCAGGTGAGTTCCCAGCGCTTGTGACAGTCGTTTTTCCAGCTGTTGAATGCGGGCGGTCAGGCGGGTGTTGCGGGCCTGGGCGTTGGCGAGGTCGGCCTGGAGCGAGGCCCGGCTGACCGGCGAGCTGCCGGCCGGGTCCTGGGCTGC
>JABFVM010000283.1 GCA_013362785.1 Streptomyces sp.
GTCAGCAGGGACAGGAAGGAGCCGACGACACGGCCGTGCACGCCCAGATGCGCGGACGACGAGACGGCGTTGTTGGTGCCGTTCACCGGTCCGAACACCGCCATCGGGCAGAGGATCAGCGCGCCCGCGACGACCCCGAGCAGCGTGGCCGCGAGGCCCTGCCAGAAGGAGAGGCCGAACAGGATCGGGAAGGCGCCGAGGACACAGGTGGAGAAGGTGTTCGCACCGCCGAAGGCGAGGCGGAAGAGATCCAGCGGGGTCGCGGTGCGCTCGGCGTCCGGGATGCGGTCGACGCCGTGGGACTCGACCTCGGTGAGGGAGGCGGAGGCGGAGGCGGCAGGAGAGGGGAGTTCGGGCTGAGGGGACACGGGGGCTCCAGCGTGGGCGGGGCGGTGGAGCGCGTTGTGGCGCGTCGGGGGCGACGGCCGGTGCCTGCCGCTGGGGTGTGCGGGCAGCGCGGATGCCGTCCTCTCGGGGATCTGCAGACGGTACGGCCGTGCGCAACAGCCACACCAGAGGACGGTTCATCCATCTTCTGTGCCGTCGGTGGACGAAACCTCCATCAGCCGCTGTCCGTGGGTGCGTTCTAAGCGTCCTGGGTGTCCTGTGTGTCCTCGGGTTCCGCGTCCGGCCCCTGCGCCCGGACACGCTGGACGTTCTCCAGGGACTCGCGCAGTTCGGCGAGCCAGTCGTCGGTGTGCCGCTGCACCAGCCGGACGCACCAGGCGAGGGCGTCGCTGCGGCTGCGGGCGACCCCGCCGGCGATCAGGGTGTCGAGGACCTGCCGCTCGGGCTGACGCAGCCGGGTCATCACCGGGGCGGCGATATGCGTGAACAGGGCGCGCTCGTCCCCGCACTCCACGCCCCAGGAGACCTTCCGGCGGAACCGGTGCTCGGCCTCCCGGGCCACCCCGATCCGGGTCTCCCGGGTGCGCTCCCGGAACTCCTGGATCCGGCCCTCCACGGCGGCCTCCCGCTCGGCGGCCGAGACGCCCTCGGCCAGGTGGGGAGCGGGGATGCGGCCGATCACGGTGATCTCCTCGCGGTCGACCGTCACCTCGACCAGTTCCTCGAAGAGATCGTCCGGCAGGCGGCCGGCGAACCAGCCGCGCAGCTTCTCTCGTTGCTCGGTGGTAATCATGTAATCATGATTACTCCGTCCTTCCGGGAACACAAGGACATGGCCGCGAGTCCGCCGAGAGCGCAACCGGAGGGCCCAACCGGAATGTTTCAGGCCGATTAATCGGTGTGCGAAATCCGGCCACATGACGACTTGGAACGATCAAGAGCCGCCAACTTCCGGCGTTGGAACGTTCGAAGTCCGTTACTTCACGCCACTGATTCAATACGCAAGGTTACTGAAACCCGTGGTGTCGATGTGAGTTTCCGCGTCGGACTCGGCAGACTCCCGCTCGTCGCTCCGGCACCGATCGCGCCGGAGCCGGCACACCCCCGACACAAGCGGAAGGATGCACACAATGCGGAACACCGCGCGCTGGGCAGCGACCCTCGGCCTGACGGCCACCGCCATCTGCGGACCCCTGACCGGATCTGCCATGGCCGCCCACGACGCCACCCCCGCCTCGCTCTACGCCCCCTCGGCCCTGGTGCTCACCATGGCCTACGGTGACAGCGCCACCATGACCACGCCGATGCGCGCGGTCACCCTGAGCTGCGCCCCGACGTCGTCCGGCACGCACCCGGACGCGAAGTCGGCGTGCGCCGAACTACGTGGCGTGGGCGGCGACTTCGAGGCCCTCGGGGCACGGGACGGCGTGCTGTGTACCAAGCAGTACGACCCCGTGTTCGTCACGGTCGACGGCGTCTGGCAGGGCAAGCGCGTCTCCTATGAGCGCACCTTCGCCAACGAGTGCGTGAAGAGCTCCTACGGGACCAGCCTCTTCGCGTTCTAAGGGACCGGGATCGTACGGCCCCGTGCAGTTCGGCAGCGGCTCGCAGATGGGGAGTGCGTGTCGTGCCGTGGGGCCCCGCGATCTCGCACCGGGGGTCGGTCGGGCGGAGTGGGGCCGCCCGGCCGACACCTCGGATCGCTAGGTCGAATCGCCGCCCTCGCCGGGAATCTCGGACAGTGGCGCGAACCGGCCCAGCAGCCCCGCACCTCCCAGCAGCCGCAGTATCCGCGGTGCGTCGGAGATGATGCGGAGGCGGCCGCCGCGGTCTCTGGTCCGCGTCTCGGCCCGGCACAGGACGCGCAGTCCCGAGCAATCGAAGAAGTCGACCCGTCGCAGATCGACCAGGACGTCCGACTCCGGCTTCGCCGTCGCCGCGTCCAGATGCTCGGCGACGAGTGCCGCCGTCGCCAGATCGATCTCACCGATGATCTCGACCACGGTGAACGGCCCGCATCTACGGGTGCGGGCATGCGTGTTCGCCGCGGGCGGCGTGGAGCGGAAGGGGTCCGCGGCCAAGTCCTCGGTCGGATGGGGGGCGCGGTCGTCGGCGTCCGGCGTCATGTCCGTTCCACCTCGGAAGGGGCGTATTTGATCCGGGTAGTTACCCGGAGCCGAGGGTGAGCATCCCTGCGGCGCCCCTCGCAAGATCTGGTTCACTCGACCTGGTGAATTTCGCCCGGGGCGATTGACTGCGTGGCAGTTCGACCCCTCTCGATGTGACGTCCTCCATTGCGCCGCCGGGCGGACCCCGTGAGTCTCTCGTGGAACAAGCGTCCGAAGAACTGTTATCGGCAGCTCATCGATCGATCTCCCATGTATCGGACAGCTTCGTTCGCCGTCGAGGACAGGGAAGTTTTTGATGAGTACAGAGCGCACGAGGGAACTGGCGGCGCTGGTCACCGCGGCCCGCAGTGGCGACCCGGAGGCTCAGGACGCCCTGGTCAGTGCGTACCTCCCGCTGGTCTACAACATCGTGGGGAGGGCTCTGAACGGCTCCGTCGACGTCGACGACGTGGTGCAGGAGACCATGCTGCGCGCCCTGGACGCGCTCGGCGGTCTGCGCACCCCCGAGAGCTTCCGCTCCTGGCTCGTGGCGATCGCGATGAACCAGGTCCGGGCGCACTGGCACGACCGGCAGTCGGCCCCCGGCACCGTCGAGGAGGCCGAGGATCTCGCGGATCCAGGCGCCGACTTCGTGGACCTGACCATGGTGCAGCTCCAGTTGTCCGGGCAGCGCCAGGAGACGGCACGCGCCACCCGCTGGCTGGAGCCGGACGACCGGGGGCTGCTGTCCCTGTGGTGGCTGGAGTGCGCGGGTGAACTGACCCGCGCCGAGGTCGCCGAGGCGCTGGAGCTGTCGCCGCAGCACACGGCCGTCCGGGTGCAGCGCATGAAGGCGCAGTTGGAGGCGGCCCGGGTGGTCGTGCGGGCGCTCGACGCGCGGCCCCGATGCGAGGAACTGCAAGGTGTGCTGGCCTCATGGGACGGCCGGCCCTCGGCACTGTGGCGCAAGCGAATAGCCCGTCATGCTCGTGGTTGCACGTATTGCTCCGGTATGTGGAGCGGGTTGATGCCCGCCGAAGGACTGCTGGCCGGCCTCGCGCTGGTCGCCGCGGCGCCCGCACTGCTGGAGCGCGTGCTGTCCGCCTCCGGCGGAATGGCCACGGTCGCGTCGACCTCCGAGCTGAGCGCGGTGGCGGGCTACGCCGGATCCGACGCGACCGGCGGCCACCGCGCCGTGCCTGGCCGGGGGGTCTCCCGCGGTGAGGCCCGCCGTCGCCGGCGTGTCAAACGCCGGGCCGTCGGCGGCGCCGTCGTGGCGGCCTGTGTCGCGGGCGGCGGCTTCTGGTACTTCGACACCGACCCCGGCACCGGGACCGAGGAGGCCTCCGCCGCGCGGACCGCCGGCGCCCCCTCCGTGGACCTGGCGGAGCCCAGCGAGATCGAGATCTCCCCGTCGCCCTCCAAGTCCCCCTCGCCGTCCAAGTCGCCGTCGAAGAAGGCAAGCCCCTCCAAATCCCCCAAACCCACCAAGAAGCCCTCGCCCACGCCCCGGCCGTCCACGCGCCCGACGCGGACCCCGTCCAGCACGCCCCAGCCGCAGTCGGCCCCGACCGACACCGTCGGCCAGGTCGTCGCGCTGGTGAACAAGGAGCGGTCGGCCGCCGGCTGCGGCCCGCTCGCGGAGGACCCCCTGCTGAACAAGGCCGCGCAGGGCCACTCCGACGACATGGCCGCGCGCGGCTTCTTCGACCACACCAACCCGGACGGCGCCGACCCCGGCCAGCGCATCACCGCCGCCGGGTACAACTGGTCCACCTACGGCGAGAACATCGCCCAGGGCCAGCAGACCCCGGAAGCGGTGATGGAGTCCTGGATGAACAGCCCCGGGCACCGCGCCAACATCCTCAACTGCTCGTTCAAGGACATCGGCGTCGGCATCCACAACGGCTCGGGCGGCCCCTGGTGGACCCAGGCCTTCGGCGCCAAGCAGTGACGCGGGGCCGCCCGGTGCCGTACCCCCGTCACAGCATGACGTGCTTGACCTGCGTGTAGTCGAGCAGCCCGGTGAGCGAGAGGTCGCTGCCGTACCCGGAGTGGCGTACGCCGCCGTGTGGCATCTCCGACACCGTCGTGCCGTGGGTGTTGACCCACACGATGCCGGTGCGCAGCGCCCGGCTCGCCCGCATCGCCCGTTCGTGGTCACGGGTCCACACGCTCGCCGCGAGCCCCTGCGGGACGCCGTTGGCCAGCCGGAACGCCTCGGACTCGTCGTCGAACGGCTGCACGGTGACGACCGGGCCGAACACCTCGCTCCGTACGATCTCGTCCTCCTGCCGCACCCCGGCGACCACCGTGGCCCGGTGGAAGTAGCCGGGCCGGTCCAGGACCGCGCCGCCCGTGACGACCTCGGCGTGCCCCGGGAGCCGCTCCAACAGGCCGCGTACGGCGGCGAGTTGGGCCGCGTTCGCGAGCGGCCCGAAATCGGCTCGCTCGTCGTCCGGTGCTCCGGGCTGCCGGCGGGCGGCACGGTCGGTGAAGAGTGCGAGGAAGTCGTCGTGGACCCGCCGGTCGACCAGGATCCTGGTCGCGGCCGTGCAGTCCTGCCCCGCGTTGTAGAAGGACAGCGACGACAACTGCTCCACCGCGTCGTCGAGATCGGCGTCCGCGTGGATCAACACGGGTGCGTTGCCGCCGAGTTCGAGATGCAGCCGCTTGAGGTCGGCCGCCGCGGCCGCCGCGATCTCCTGCCCGGCGCGGACACTTCCGGTGACGGCCACCAGCCGGACGTCCGGGTGGGCGACGAGGGCCCGCCCGGTGTCACGGTCGCCGCACACCACGTTCAGCACACCCGACGGCAGGTGCTCGGCGGCCAGCCGGGCCAGGAACAGCGCCGACGACGGCGTCGTGTCGGACGGTTTCAGTACGACGGTGTTGCCGGCCGCGAGCGCCGGGGCGATCTTCCACACGGCCATCATCAGCGGGTAGTTCCACGGCGTGATCTGGGCACAGACTCCGACCGGCTCCCGGCGCAGGACGGAGGTGCGGCCCGGTGTGTACTCGGCCGCCGCGGCGCCCGGCAGATTGCGGGCGGCCCCGGCGAAGTACCGCAACACGTCCACGATCGCGGGTAGTTCGTCCGCGAGGAACAGGGCGCGCGGCTTGCCCGTGTCGGCGACCTCGGCGCGGGCCACCGCCTCGGCCTCCCGCTCCAGGGAGTCGGCGATCCGCAGCAGCGCCGTCTGCCGCTGCGCCGGAGTCGTCGACGACCAGCCCTCGAAGGCCGCTTCGGCCGCCCGGCAGGCCGCGTCCACGTCCTCGGAACCGGAGAGCGGGGCCGTGCCGTGGGGGAGTGCGGTGGCAGGGTCGATCAACGACAGGGTGGCACCGGACGCGGCCGGCATCTCCTTGCCGCCGATGTGGTTGAGGCGGTCGGTGTCAGCCACGGCGCAGCGCCTCCTCGGCGGCGGCGCGGCCGGTGCGGACGGCGCCCTCCATGTATCCGGCGACCCACTGGTCGGAGCCGCAGACGTAGAACGGCGGTTCATGCGTGCCGTGCAGCGGGCCGACGGCCATGACCTCCCCCGGCGGCCACTGGGTGACGTAGCCCTGGGTCCATGGGTCGGTGCCCCACAGCCGCAGATGGCAGGCGCTCGGCCGCAGCGCCTCGTCGCCGAACATGCCGGCCATCTCGGCGAGCAGTTCGGGTGTGCGCAGGTGAGGCGGGGTGCCGAGCAGGACGCCGTAGCGCTCGGGCGGGATCAGCGCCGACAGGACGCCCTCGTTCTGCGGCCAGGTGCTGCCCAGCACGCCCTCCGCCTCCGAGAGGCCGTTCAGACCGGCGTCCCGCCAGAAGGGACGGTCGTAGACGGCGGCGAACTTGGCGGCCGTGGCGTGCCGTTGCCGGTGCAGGGAGGCGAGCCGGGCCTCGCTCACCCCGCTGACGGCGACGGACCGCAGCGGGCCGACGGGCAGGGCGCTCACCACCGCGTCGGCGGTGAGGACCTCGCCCGTGACCAGGCGCACGGCACAGCTGCCTGGGCGGATGTCGAGCGCGGCGACGGGGGAGCCGAGCCGGATGCGGGCGCCCAGCACGCGGCCCAGGACCTCGGCGAGCGTGGCCGAGCCTTCCGCGAGGCGCAGTCCCTCCCAGTCGTCGTAGTCGTAGTCCCCCGTGCCCGAGCTCGGGACGGCCGCGCTCTTGCGCAGCGCGGCCAGCAGGGAGATCCGCTCGTAGGAGCCGCCCGCCAGGGCGAGTTGGCCGATGTCCCACAGGCGTACCACGGCGGGCGAGGCGTGCAGGGAGCGCAGCCAGTCGGCGACGGACAGCCGGTCCAGGGCGGTCGCGTCCGGATGCGACCAGGGATCGTCCGGGTCGACGGTGGCCGCGAGGGCGGAGAACTCGGCACTCAGGCGCGCGTGCAGGTCCGCGTCACCAGGGGTGAACCAGTGCGGCGGATCACCGACCGAGAGTCCCTCCGGCGTGGCGCGGGTCATGCGGCCGGGTTCGGCGACATAGCTGGGGACCAGGTCGAGGCCGAGTTCCTTGGCCAGCCGGAGGTAGGCGGTGTGTCCGTGGCCGACCACCTCACCGCCCAGCTGGACGGTACGGCCGTCGGGTGCGCGGGTCTGCTCGACCCGGCCGCCGACGCGGTCCCGGGCCTCCAGGACGAGCACGTCGGTGCCGGCGGCGGCCAGGTCCCGGGCGGCGGCGAGCCCGGCGAGACCGGCGCCGAGCACGATCACGTCGTGATGCATGGGGTGTGGTTCGCTTTCGTCAGGGGTGGTCAGGCCAGCACCAGGCAGTGCTCGGGACGCCAGCCGAACTCCACCGTCTCGCCGCCGCTCCAGCGGTCCTCCATACGGGCACGGGCCGTGTTCTGCTCCAGCACGGAGAGCGTGACGCCCGGGGCGAGTTCGATCAGATAGGTCGTGGTCGGGCCGCTGTAGACGGTCTCGCGGATCACACCGCTCAGCATCGACATGCCCGGCTCGAAGTCCGACAGCCAGATCTTCTCGGGGCGCACGGACACACTGACGGCGGTGCCGTCCGCGATCTCGGAACGGGGGCCGACGGGCAGGGCGGGCCCCTTCTCCAGGGCCACCTCACCACCGCGGTACGTGCCGGTCATCAGGTTGGAGGTGCCCATGAAGGAGGCGACGAATCGGCTGGCGGGGTGCTCGTAGATGTCCTCGGGAGTGCCGCACTGCTCGATGCGCCCCGCGTTCATCACGGCGATCCGGTCGGACATGGTCAGCGCCTCGTCCTGGTCATGGGTGACGAAGACGAAGGTGATGCCGACCTCGCGCTGGATCTGCTTCAGCTCGACCTGCATCTGGCGGCGCAGCTTCAGGTCGAGGGCGGCCAGCGGCTCGTCCAGGAGCAGTACGGCGGGACGGTTGACCAGCGCGCGGGCGAGGGCGACGCGCTGGCGCTGGCCGCCGGAGAGGGTACGGGGCCTGCGGTCGGCAAGACCGGCCAGCTGGACCAGCTCCAGCATCTCGCCGACGCGCTGCCGTATCTCCGCCCTGGCGACGCCCTGGCGCTTGAGGCCGAAGCCGACGTTGTCGGCGACGCTCAGATGGTCGAAGAGGGCGTAGCTCTGGAAGACGGTGTTGACGTTGCGCTTGTTCGGCGGCAGGTCGGTCACGTCCTCACCGGCCAGCAGCACCGCGCCCTCGGTGGGGTCGCTGAACCCGCCGATCATGCGCAGCGTGGTGGTCTTGCCGCACCCTGAAGGGCCGAGCAGGGAGAAGAAGTGGCCGGCCTCGATGTCGAGGTCGAGGCGGTGGACGGCGTAGGAGTCGGCGAACTGCTTGGAGACACCGTCGAGCCGGACGGCGGGGGTCGCGTCCATGGGGATCACTCTCCGGAGAGGATGTCGAGGCCGCCGCGGCGGCCGAAGAGGCGCGGGATGAACAGGGCCAGGGCGATCAGGGCGATGGATCCCGCGAGCATGAGCGTGCCGACCGCGTTGATGGTGGGCTGCACGCCGAAGCGGATCGCCGAGTAGATCCGCACCGACAGGGGCTGCGGGTCGACGCCGGTGGTGAAGTAGGCGAGCACGAAGTCGTCGAAGACCAGCGCGAAGATCAGTACGGCACTCGCCAGCACCGCGGGCAGCAGCGCGGGCAGGGTCACCAGCCGGACCGCCTGCCACCGCGTGGCGCCGAGGTCCATCGCGGCCTCCTCCACCTCCGGGTTCAGCGCGGCGACCCGGGAGCGCAGGATGACGGTGACGTAGGAGATGGAGAAGGTGATCTCGGCGAGCATCACGGTGCCCGTGGACAGGGGCACGCCCAGCCCTTTGAACAGCAGCATCGACGCCACGCCCGTGACGATCTCCGGTGTGATCAGCGGCACCAGCATGATCAGTCCGGCCAGCGAGCCGAGCCGGGTGCGGCAGCGGACCAGTCCGACGGCGAGCGCCACCCCGAGGACGACCGAACCGGCCATCGCGACGAGGGAGATGCGCAGGCTGGTGCCGAGGGAGGCGATCAGCACGTCGTCGTGGGCGAAGGCGCGGTACCAGCGCAGACTGAACCCGTCGAACACGGTCAGGGACTTCCGCGAGTTGAAGGAGAAGAGCGCCACGACCGCGATGGGCAGGTAGAGCAGCGCGAAGAACAGCCCGGTGACGGCGATCAGGAGGCGGGGCCTGCGGTGGGCGCGGCGGCGCTTTCGCATCCGGGTGGACGCGCCGACCGGAGCTGTGGTGGAGGGGGTGCTGACCAGGGTCATCGCAGTGCCTCCGCCTCGTCCTTGCGGGTGCGCCGCAGATAGCCGAGCATCCCGATCAGCAGGACCAGCATCAGCAGCATGGTCAGGGCCGAGCCGAGCGGCCAGTTCTGGCCCTGGAAGAACTTGTCCTGGATGAGGTTGCCGATCATGATCTGGTCCGGGCCTCCCATGAGCTGGGCACTGACGAAGTCGCCCATGGCGGGCAGGAAGACCAGGACGAGCCCGGCCGCCGCGCCCTGCCGGGTGGCGGGCAGCGTGACGAAGAAGAAGGTGCGGATGGGGCCGCCGTAGAGATCGCGGCCGGCCTCGATGAGGGAGACGTCGAGGCGTTCCAGGGCCGCGTACAGCGGGATGATCATGAAGACGACGAAGCCGTAGACGAGTCCCGCGACGACGCCGAATCCGCTGTTGAGGATCTTGGTGCCCTCGTCGGCCAGACCGATCGCGCGCAGGGCGCGCAGCACCGGCCCGTCGTCGGAGAGGACCACCGACCAGCCGTACATCCGCACCAGGTAGTTGGCGAAGAACGGCACCACGATCGCGGCGATCAGCGCGTGCTTGTACCGCCCGCCGTACAGGGCGATCGTGTACGCCACCGGATAGGCGATCAGCAGACAGATCACGCAGGTCAGCAGGGCGTAGCCGAGGGAGCGGGCCATGACCTCGGTGTAGGCGGGGTCGGTCAGGGCGCGCACGCCGGCCAGGTCGAAGCCGAAGCGCGGGTTGCCGAGTTCGTCGGTGGTGCCGACCGCGAGGACGGCGACCAGGATCAGCGAGGCGATCAGGAAGCCGGTCATCCACAGGGTGCCGGGCAGCATCAGCCAGGTCCAGATGCGGGTGCCGTTCGCGTCCCGGCGCCGGGTGCGTGAGGAGGGGCGGGGCAGTGCCATGTCTCAGCCCGCCTTCACATGGGTCCAGGCGCTGTCGCGGGCGTCCTCCGCCGCGCGGCCGCCGTTGCGGAAGAACAGGTCGGCCTTGAGGTCGTCCTGGGTGACCAGGCACTCGGGGAAGGGCTCGACCAGGTCGGCGTAGGTCTTCTCGGAGCCCGCCACCGGCATCGGGTAGCCGATGTACTCGATGTTCTTCTTCACGTTCTCCGGCCGCAGCATGTAGTCGATGAACAGCATCGCCGTGCCGGGGTGAGGCGCGTTCCAGGGAATGGCGTAACAGTCGGAGTTGACCGGCGTGCCCTCCTTGGGGGCCTGGAACCCGAACACGGAAGGGTCCTTGGCCTGGTAGAGCATGGCGGCCATGTCACCGCTCCACGCCTGCTGGATGAACGCGTTGCCGTTGAGCAGGTTGTTGTAGCTGTCGCTGGAGAAACCGCGCAGCCGCGGGCGCAGCGTGCCCAGCAGGGAGGTGATGCGGTCGAGGTCGCCGGTGTCACCGGTGCTGACGTCGAGGCCGAGCGCGAGGGCGCCCATGCCGAGGACCTCGTCACGGTCGTCCAGCAGGAAGACCTTGCCCCGGGCCTTGTCGCTCCACAAGTCCCGCCAGGAATCGGTGAGTTCACCGATGCGGTCGCGCCGCCAGCCGATGCCGGTCTTGTACGCGGTGAAGGGGATCGTGTGCGCGGAGCCCGGGTCGTACCAGGGATCGGCGAAGTAGTCGTACGTGCCGAACACGGCGTGCGAGTTGGTGAGCTGGGAGTGGTCGATGCGGCGCAGCCGGCCACCGCGAACCAGGCGCTGGGCCCATTTCGCCGAGGGAAAGATGATGTCGTAGCGGTTGCCCGCGTTGAGCTTGGCGACCATGCCTTCCATCGAGTCGAAGTTCGACTGGACGACCTTGACGCCGTACTCCTTCTCGAAGCCCTTGAAGACGGCCGGGTCGACGAAGTCGGCCCAGTTGAAGTAGACGAGATCGCCGTCGACGCGCGCCTCGACCGGGGCGAGCTGTTTCGCGTCGGGCGCTTTCGCGGGCATGAACCCGCAGCCGCCGGCCGCTGCGCCCAGCAGGCCGCAGGCGCCCGCCCGCAGCACGGCGCGGCGGGACGGCGGTGGTACCTCGGGGGACATGGAACGTCCTCTCCGTCGAGGAACGGCACAAGTCCAGGGCGGGACCGGCTGGTCGGCTCACTTCGGGCCCTGATTCCGAAGGGATGACCGGTCTGGGGAGGGTGCGTGCGCGGCTCAGAGGGCGCGCGGTAACGGCGAGGTCGAGGCCGACGGCAGGCCTACGGCGGTGGGCTGCCGACGCGGGCGTCGGTGCGGGCGCGGCGAAGGCGCCGGGACGGCGGGCGTCACTGGTCGACCCCCTCCAGGTCCTCCCTGACCCGGCGGGCGAACCAGCCGACGGCGGCCTCGCGCTGCGACAGCGGACCCGGCTCGAAACCGGGCGTGCGCAGACCGGCCTGCACGCGCTCCACCAGCTCGGCGTCCTCGTCGTTGGTGACCCAGCCGATGTGGATGTTGAGCCGCCGGGCCAGCCGGGTACGCAGACCTTCCCCGATCTTGGTGTAGAAGGCGCCGGGAATCGCCGCCCGGTCCTGGGCGGTGGGCAGGGCGGTCCACGCGAGCACGTGGTCAGGGTAGAAGTCGATGAGCGTATTGGGGTAGATCACGGCGTACCGCCACACCCGCCGGTCGGCCTCGGCCAGCCCCGGCATCGGCGTCGCCAGCCGCTGGTAGAGCCGCTCGGTCCAGTTCGAGGACGGCTTGTCGCGCAGCGGTGACTCGAACAGTACGTAGTTCTCCTGGACGTCCACCGTGTACGCCGCGTAGTCGAGCAGTCGCATGAGCGCCGGGTGGGCCACGGGGACGTGGTAGCCCTCCAGGTAGTTGTCGACGATCACCTTCCAGTTGGCGTTCTGCTCCTCGCCGCCCGCCAGGTCGTGGATACGGTGCCTGCCCACGGGGACCAGGCCGGGCCCGGCGTAGTGGCCGACGGCCTCGGCGAGCCCGGCGCAGCTCTCGGCCAGCGGGGTCGCCTCCAGGTCGAGGTTGACGAAGACGAAGCCGAGGAAGGACTCCACGTTCACCGGGTGCAGACCGAGGCGTGGCTTGTCCAGGCAGGGGATCCGGCGGGCCTCGGGGGCGCCGACCAGGCGTCCGTCCAGCTTGTAGGTCCAGCCGTGGTACGGGCAGCGGATCGCCTTGCCGGCCGGCTCCGGGTCGGTGACCAGGCGGGTTCCGCGGTGCCGGCACACGTTGAGGTGGGCGGCGAGAGTGCCGTCCTCGGTGCGGACGACCAGCACCTCGCGGCCGGCGGCGGTGGCGGTCAGCCGGGCGCCGGGGCCGGGGAGGTCGGACTCGTGGCAGACGAGCTGCCAGGACTTGGCGAAGATCCGGTCGGTCTCGGCGTCGGCGATGGCCGGATCCGTGTAGTAGCGGGCCGACAAGGCCTCCCCGGGATGCTCGGAGAGCTCGGGGGGCGGGACCGGTGGGGCGGGGGAGACGGCGTCGGCTGCCCGGGTCGTCGGCGGGTTCATGGGGTCCTCCTCCGCGCCGCTGCGGCGGCGATGGGCGGTGAGGGATGGGCCGGGCGAGGGCAGGCGGGGGTCCCAGGGTGGGGCCCGGACCTGCTGCGATCCGGCTGACTGATTGGTTAGTCAGAGTGGAGTGGTTGCGGAGGCAAGTCAAGACTTGTGGGCTGACTAATTAGTTAGTTAGTCTCCTGGCGGATGGATGACCGGGCCCGCAGCCAAATGCCCGGGCGCATTCCACCAGCTCGCGGATCTCAGGTCCGCGCCACACAGGGCGTCCGAATCCGGACACCCCGCACAGCTCCCCGCCCCTCTCGTCACGGCGCCGGAGCATCCCGACACCCACGTCATGGCCGCGCCGCCACCGTCTCCGGACCACCCGGAAACGGTGCGACCCCGGAGGCACGCATGAGCGCTCGCCGAAGTCTCGTCTGGCTCGGCCTCACGCCGGAGCCCGAACAGGAGCTGCCCGCCGCGGTGGCCGCCCTGCGGTCCCCACCGGCCGGCCGCCCGCCCTCGGCCGCCGTCGCCGCCGAGCGGCACCGCGTCGAGCGGCTGGTGCTGCGCGGAACCCAGCGCGGGTGGCTGCGCTACCTCGGCGAAGTCACCGAGCTGGTCGTCCGTGCCGCGGGATCCCGGTCGGCCGACCCGGGGGCGGCCCTGCTGGCCGGCGAGGTCGTCCTCGACCACCACCGCATGCTGATCGGCCTGCCCGGGGCGGGCTACGACCGCACCGCCACACAGCGGCGGGACCTGGAACGGGCACTGGAGCGGCTGCGGGCTCGCCGCACGACCGCGCCCCATTGCCACGGAGAGCTCAGGAGCACCGTATGACCGGCGTGATCTCCCTCCTTCCCGAAGGACGGCAGGGCCTCCTTGCCCCGCCGCGGGCCGGTGCCGGGTCGTCGTTCGGCGGCGCGGACGCCGGCGGGTATCTCGACGCCGACGGGCATCTCGACGTCGACGGGCATCTCGACGTCGACGGATACCTCGCAGTGGGCGGCTATGCGCCGCTGGTCGCGCCCGACCGCCTGCTCGACCGGATCGCCGCCGTGGGGCTGCGCGGCCGGGGCGGGGCCGGTTTCCCCGCCGCGATCAAGCTGCGTGCCGTCCGTGACGCGCCGGGCCCGCGCGTCGTCGTCGCCAACGGGGAGGAGGGCGAGCCGGGATCCGTGAAGGACCGCTGGCTGCTGCGGCATCGCCCGCACGCGGTCCTCGACGGTCTGCGGCTGGCCGCGGCCATGACCGGCGCCGAGCGCGGCTTCGTGTACCTCTCCGACGCCCTCGCCGAGCGGGCCGTGCGACGGGCACTCGCCGAGTGTCCGCCCGAGCTGCCCGTCGAGGTCGTACGGACCGAGCACACGTATGTCGCGGGGGAGGAGACCGCGGTCGTACGACGTGTCAACGGCGGCCCGGCGCTGCCCACGGCGAAACCGCCACGGCCGTTCGAGAGCGGGGTCGGGGGTGCGCCGACGCTGGTCGCCAATGTGGAGACGCTGGCCCGGGTCGCGGCGATGTACTCACGGCCCGACGAGGCGGAGGTCGTCGCGGGGGCGCATCTGGTGACTCTGTCGGGGGCGGGTGCCTCGGGTGGGGGCTCCGGTGCCGGTGCGGATGACGGGGCTGGTG
>JABFVM010000564.1 GCA_013362785.1 Streptomyces sp.
GTTGTCCACCACCTCGATGATCCGGGCGAGTTGGGGGAAGTCGACGTGGGAGGCGGTGGAGATCTCCCAGAAGGCGTGGCCGCCGGAGCCGGAGTGCGGGGTGATGACGTTCTTGTGGATGTGGCCGTTCACCCAGGCGAGGACGCCTCGGTGGCTGCCGAGCAGCTGGAGCAGTTCGGCACCGCCGACACGCCGCTCGTTCGGGCGGGCCGGGTCCCGGCGCAGGTTGTCCATCGTCTCGCTGGTGTGATGGCTGAAGATGATCGCGTACGAGTCCTTGTTGTCCCGCAGCGTCTTGTCCAGCCACTTGAACTGGGCCGCCCCGATGGACCCTTCGTAGTGCCCGCCCGGGTTGGTGGTGTCCAGGCTGATGCCGATGACGTCGTCGGCGATACGGAAGCTGTAGTACTGCGTGCCCGCGTCCAGGTTGGCCGTCGAGTAGCCGTGGCCGACCGGGCCGTGGCCGCTCAGGGCCGGGTTCAGATGGGCCTGCACGTACTCGCGGGGCGTGAACGGGGCGCGGCCCTCGTCCAGGGTGACCGAGCGCATCGAGCGGGCGTGGGCCTTGAGGAAGTCCTTGAAGACGGTGCCCCTCGGGTCCTGGTCCTGCTTGAGGGAGTCCTGGAGCTTCTTGGCGTCGGCGGCCGGCACGTTCATCAGCTTCTTGCCGCCGACGGCCAGGTCGGTGAGGTAGGAGTCGCTGTGCGAGGCGTAGGTGCCGAGCGGCAGCGCGTCGTGGTTGCCGACCGTCGAGTACCAGGGGATGTTCAGGCCGGGGCTGCGCAGTTCGCGGATCGCGGCGGCCAGGTAGCCCTCGATGTGCGGGAAGCCGAGCTGCTTGTCGGCGTCGCGGATGCTGTCGTCGGCCTGCCAGTACAGCTTCATCCCGCTGCTCTGGACGCCTTCGTACTGCCGCGGGTCACCGGTGTTGGGGGTGACCCGGCCGCCGCTCATCACCTTCAGGAACCAGTCCAGTTCGGACTTGCAGTTGTTGTCGGTGTTGTCGCCGGTGGTCATGGCGAAGTGCAGCGGGGCGCCGGTGACGGGGCCGCCGCGCAGCGCGTTGATCCGCTCCACGAGCGCCACCGCGCCGGGCACGGTCAGCGCCTCCTGGGGCCGCCAGGCGTGCACGTCCGTGGAGCGCAGGTACTCAAGGCGGAGCGGGTGCTGGGCGTCGATCAGGTGCAGGTCGGTGAGCTGGACGAAGGCGGCGAGCGCCGTACGCCGCTTCTCGCGGCCCGTCTTGGCCGACGCCAGGTTCTCGCGTACGACCCGCCGCCAGCCGGGTCCGTCGGCGAGCCGGCGGTAGCCGCCGGTGCCGGTCGGGGTGGCGACGTTCGCGAGGGTGGTGCCCCGGGTGTAGGGCGCGAGGGCCACCGGCAGCTTGCGGGAGGCACTGGCGGGGGCCTCGGCGGCAGCGGCGCCCGCCGGTTCGGCGGTGGTGGCGGCCTGGCTGTCGGTGGGCCGCAGGGCGTAGCCGACGCCCGCGGAGAGCGTGACCGCTCCGGTGGCGGCGAGCAGGGTGCGGCGGTGGACCCCCACCGCGGAGCTGGCGACAGAGCGTATGCGCGACATGCGCGATCTCCCCGAGTGCGAACGCGTCGGCAACAGGACGCGAGCGTCCGCCTCGGGCGAACTGCTCGCTCACTGTGGATCGTTGGCACCGGGGATGACCTGTGCATGAACATGGCGGCAACGGGCAACGCCGATCACCGTACGTGGATCTTCGCCCACCTTCCGCGTCCACGGCCGCTCGTCGAACGGCCGGGACGCGGTCACTCAGTGTTCATCTTCCGGGGTACTCGTCCCGTCGCCGGGCGCTCCCGCCACAGCGCCAGCCCCTTGCCGACCATGGGGACCAGGGTCAGGTCGGTCACCTTGTCGAGCGGATGCCAGGCCGCCATGTCCGTGGAGCCGTTCGTCTCGTGGCGGAGTTCGCCGCCGGTGATCCGGGCCTCGTAGACGAGCCGCAGACCCTGGTGGTCCACGGCCCGGCGGAGACGGCGGCCCGGGAAACGGCGGTGGAAGGAGTCCAGGCCGAGCAGTCCGGTCGGCTCGATGAGATAGCCGGTCTCCTCCTCCACCTCCCGCACGACCGTGTCGTAGGGATCCTCGCCGTGCTCCATGCCGCCGCCCGGCAGGACCCACTCATGGCCGCCGCCGGGCGCCGGGGAGCGGGCCAGGAGGAGTTGTCCGTCCCGTACGCATATGGCGTAGGCCGCCACCCTCAGGTTTTTCCGCACGTACGGACATTAGCGCCACCGTCGGCATGTCCCGTTTGCGGCTGATCTCCCCAAAGTTCGTCGGGGGTTTTCCCCATCCGTCCATTTCGATTCGGTCAACTCTTCCCAAACATCCTTCCCTTGCATAAAGCTGTGCGGTCGTCCGGCATCGCATACCGGACGACAGATGCTCCTTTTACCAACAAGGGATGCCGATGACCCTCACCCCCCAGCGCGAACCGAAGCCGGGCGCGAGACGCGCGGCCCGCATAGCCGTGGCCGCCGGTCTCGTCGCCGCGCTCTCCGCAGCCGGGCCGATACCCATGGCCCTGGCCGTGGACCCCGCGCCCGCCGCGACGGACCCGAGCGTCAAGTCCGCTCACGACAAGCTCGGTTCGGACGACGCCGACCTGCTCGCCGAGGCCAAGGCCGACGGCGACAAGAACGTCACGATGATGATCGCGACCGCGCCCGGTCAGACCGAGAAGGTCGCCGAGCAGCTGGACGCGGTCGGCTCTGTGGGCCGTACCTACGACAAGCTCGGCTACGTCCGGGCCACCGTCCCCACCGGCAAGGCCGACAAGGCCATCGCCGCCGCGGCGAAGCTCTCCTCGGTGCACGGCATCGACCTGCGCGAGGAGATACCCCTGGACGACCCCGCCGTCGACACGAAGAAGTCGACGGCCGCCGCGACCACGTATCCGGCACCCGGCAAGCAGACCCCGGCCGAGAACCCGTACAACCCGTCCTTCGAGACGGGCGCCGTCGACTTCGTGAAGAAGAACCCGAGGGCGGACGGCCGCGGCATCACCATCGGCATCCTCGACTCGGGCATCGACCTCGCCCACCCCGCGCTGCAGAAGACCACCACGGGCGAGCGGAAGATCGTCGACTGGGTCACCGCCACCGACCCCCTGGTCGACAACGACCGCACCTGGCGCCCGATGGTGACCTCCGTCTCCGGCCCCAGCTTCACCTACGGCGGCAGGACCTGGACCGCGCCGGCCGGCTCCTACCAGGTGAGCACCTTCCTGGAGTCGTACACCACGGGGGGCGACGCGGCGGGCGACGCCAACCGCGACGGCGACAAGACCGACTCCTGGGGCGTCCTCTACGACGCCGCGAACGGCAC
>JABFVM010000441.1 GCA_013362785.1 Streptomyces sp.
GAACACGACGTCGGCGCGCGGGAGTTCGGCGAGCAGCGCGGTCGGCAGTTCCTTGGCGCGCTTGGGGAGGTGGGTGTCGGACATCAGCAGCAGACGCACGCCGTCAGGCTAGTCGCGGGAAAGATCGCCGCGCGGGCACGCCATGGTTGAGCGGTGGACAAATGCCGTGGCAGGGTTAGGATCACGCCACGGGCACCGTAATCTGGCGCAAACGCACAGCGACCCCTAGGGGGCTGGGACCCGCATGCCGGTCAAGGTCAGCGTCGTCGTCCCGGTGTACAACCCCGGGGTCTATATCGAGGGCTGTGTCGAGTCGCTGCTCGGGCAGTCGTTGCCGCCGGACGAGTACGAAGTGATCTTCGTGGACGACGGTTCCACCGACGACACGCCCGCCCTGCTGGACGCGCTCGCCACCGCGGACCCCCGGGTGGCCGTCGTCCACCAGGAGAACTCCGGCTGGTCCGGCAAGCCCCGCAACGTCGGCATCGCCGCCGCCCGGGGCGAGTACGTGATGTTCGTCGACAACGACGACCACCTCGGCGACGAGGCCCTTGAGCGGATGTACGACTACGGCGTGGCCAACGGCGCCGATGTCGTGGTCGGCAAGATGGCCGGCAAGGGCCGCTCGGTGCCCGTCGAACTGTTCCGCCGCAACCACCCGCATGCCACCGTCGAGAACGCGCCACTGATCGACAGCCTCACCCCGCACAAGATGTTCCGCCGCGCCTTCCTCGACGACATCGGCCTGCGCTTCCCCGAGGGCAGACGGCGCCTGGAGGACCACGTCTTCGTCACGGAGGCGTACCTTCGCGCGGCCAACGTCTCCGTGCTCAGCGACTACGTCTGCTACTACCACGTCCGGCGCGACGACGCCTCGAACGCCGGTTTCCAGCGCTTCGACCCCGGCGGCTACTTCAAGAACCTCCGGGAGGCCCTGGACGTCGTCGAGCGGTACACCGAGCCGGGCACGCTGCGGGACCGGCTGTTCCGGCGGTGGCTGCGCGTGGAGATGGTCGAGCGGATGCGCGGACGGCGCTTCCTCGCGATGCCGGTGGACTGGCGCCGGGATGTGTTCGCGGAGATCCGCCAGGTCGTCGTGGAGCGTTTCGGGCCCGGCGTGGCGGCCGGACTGCAGCCGACGCAGCAGGTCGTGGCCGCGCTGCTCACGGCGGACCGGTACGACGACGTCGAGGCGTTCGCCGAGTGGGAGGCCGGCATCGCCCTCACGGCCGTCCCCGAGGGCGTGGCGTGGGAGGACGGCACGCTGCGGATCGGTTTCACCGCCGAGTACACGTCCGCCGGTGAGCCGATGACGTTCGCCGCCGACAAGGCCCGTAGCCCTCTCGACGGCCCGCCCGAGGACCTGGCCGCGGCCATCGCCTGGGTCGGCGCCGACACCGTGGCCCACTTCGACAAGGCCACCGCCGACCTGCTGCTGCGCGAGCGCGCCAGTGCCGCCCAGTACTTCCAGAAAGTGGAGTTCACCCGGGAAGAGGCGCCGGAACCCGGATCCGACGGCCAGGTCCGTCTGGTGCTGCGCGCGACCGCGACCGTGGACCCGGCCACCCTCACCCGCGCCGGCCTGTGGGACGCCCTCGTCCGCGTCAAACTGGGCGGCTGGACCAAGGAATGCCGCCTCGGCCCCGCTCCGCTGCAGGACCGGCCCTCGCCCCACGCCGGTCTGGCGGGCGGCCATGTGGTCCTGCCGTACTGGACCGCACCGCACGCCCATCTCGCCCTGGACGTCGACCGCGCGACCCACCGCGTCGGCCTCGGCGCCCTCACCCCGGACGACGTCACACTCACCGGCGCCCGGCTGCTCGCCCCACTCCCCCTGCACGTCCCCGCCGCAGGCACCGAAGTGACACTCCGCCTCACCTCCTCCGGCACCTCCCACGACATGCCCGCCACGCTGACCCCGCACGGCGCCGGAGCCCGACTGGAGGCGGTACTGCCCCTGCCCGACCTCAGGGCAGCCACCTGGCGAGCGGCACTCGGCACACCCGGCCCCCGCCACCTGGCACTTCCCCTGGCCCTGCGCACGGGCGTCGGCGGGGTGCGCGTGGTGCGACAGCCCCGCGCCGGTGCGCTACGACACCTCGTCCGCCGGGCACGACGCCGGCTCGGTACGACCCTGGGCCGCACGGCGACCCGGCTCCGCACCCGGGCCCGCGCCTGGCGGAGGTGACGGCATGCGGCCCCTGGGCATCGAAGGCGCCTGGGCACTGGAGCCCAAGGTCTTCCCGGACGACCGGGGCAGCTTCCACGAGTGGTACCGCGGCCAGGAGTTCCGCGAGGCCACCGGCTACGACCTGTCCCTCGCCCAGGCCAACTGCTCCGTCTCCCGCCGGGGCGTACTACGCGGCGTCCACTTCTCGGACGTGCCCCCCGGCCAGGCCAAATACGTGACCTGCCTGCGCGGCGCCATCCTCGACGTCGTCGTAGACCTCCGCACCGGCTCCCCCACCTTCGCCCGCTGGGAGGCCCTGCACCTCGACGACGACAGCCACCACGCCCTGTTCCTGGCAGAGGGCCTCGGCCACGCCTTCCTGGCCCTGACGGACCACGCCACGGTGACCTACCTGTGCTCGACGCCCTACGCCCCGCAGCGAGAACACGGGGTACACCCGCTCGACCCCGACCTGGCCATCACCTGGCCCGAGCACATCACACCGGTACTGTCCCCGAAGGACGCGCAAGCGCCCTCACTGGCCGAGGCCGAGCGGGCGGGCCTGCTGCCGTCGTACCAGACATGCACCGCCCACTACGACCAGTCGCGAAACGGTCACGTCTGACGCCGAGTTCGGCAGCGCCCCTCAAGGGGCGCGGGGAACTGCGCGACCAGCCACCACGGCGCAGCACCCGAACAACAACCCATCGCGCCACTACAGATGGCCGCCGACAACCCCCTCAACCGCCTTCCGCAACGGCCCCCACCCCCGAGACCGCCCAACCCCGAGCCTCCGAGCCCGCCCCAACGGCCGCCAGAATCCCGCCCCCAACAACACCTCCGGCGCCACCGCCCCCACCCGATCCAGAATCATCTCGGGCACCTTCTGCGGATCAGGCACCTCGTACTCGGCCACAATCTCCTCGTACCGCTCCCGCAGCACCGAACTGCGAGGATCCGCGCCGAACACCACAAGCTGCCCGGTCGGCTGGGTATCGACCAGCACCGTCACCAGATCCGGCCGATAACGCCCGAGGATCTCGGCGAGCTTGTACACGTCCCCGGTCCACGCCCCGGTGTGCCGGTCCCGCGCCGCCTCGTCCACGTTGCGCGGCAGCATGTCGTCGAAGACGATCACACTGGTCCAGTCGGAATGCCGCTCGATGTTCATGAAGTCCCGCAGCGCGTACTCGAACAGATGCATCCCGTCGATGAACGAAAGGTCGAGTACGGTCCGGCGCCAGTACGCGAGCGGACCGCGCCCCCGGCGCAGATTCCGAAGTGGATGCCGGCCGCCCTTGAGATGGATCAGCGGCTTGTCCCGGGCGAAGAAGTCGTCGCTGGTGGCCCTGACCAGGTGCACGTCGCAGCGGAACTCCGTGACGACCTTGAAGGCGGGGTCGACGGCGACGGTGGGGACGCGGGAGAGGCGGAGGCTGCGGCCGTCGTTGACGCCGATCTCCAGGTAGTTGCGGTTGCCGCTGACCTTGTGCAGTTCCTTCAGGAACTCATGGCGTTTCACGAAGGGTCTCCTTGCGGATCCGGGGCAGTGCCTCGTGCAGGGCGATGCGCCAGTCGCGGGCCGGCGCGAGGCCGAACTCCTGCCGGCGGCGGTGCGCGAGGACCGTGTACGCGGGGCGGGGCGCGGGCCGGGGGAAGGCCTCGATGGTGACGGGCCGTACCCGGTCGGGGTCGGCGCCGAGCAGTCGGAACACCTCGCGGGCCAGGTCGTACCAGGTGGCCTCGCCGGAGTTGGTGGCGTGCAGGACGCCGGTCGCGTCGGCGCCGACGCGCGGTCCGAGGTCGGCGATCGTCGTGGCGACGTCGGCGGTCCAGGTGGGCTGGCCGTGCTGGTCGTCCACGACGTCGACGGTGGGGCGGCTCGCCTCCAGCCCGATCATCGTGCGGACGAAACTGCGGCCGTGGGCGCCGTAGAGCCAGGCGATGCGCACGACGGCGCTCGCGGCCGGGAGTTCGTCCAGTACGCCCCGCTCCCCCGCCAGCTTGGTGCGGCCGTAGGCGGTGCGGGGGCCGGGGGGATCGTCCTCGGCGTACGGGGTCCGGGCGTCCCCGGCGAAGACGTAGTCGGTGGAGACGTGGATCAGGCGGGCCTCGTGGGCGGCGCAGGCGCGGGCGAGGAGGCGGGGGCCGTCGCCGTTGACGCGCAGGGCCCGTGCCTCGTTCTTCTCGGCGTCGTCCACGGCCGTGTACGCGGCGCAGTTGACGACCACGTCGGGGTGGTGTGCGGCGAGGGCGCGGTCGACGGACGAGGGGCTGGTGATGTCGAGGGCGGTGTGGTCGAGGCCGGTCACCCGCTCGCCGCGGGCGTGGAGTTCCGCGACCGTGTCGTGGCCGAGCATGCCGCCCGCGCCGGTGACCAGCCACTTCATCCGTGCTCCTCGCCGACGCGGCGTTTGAGCGGCTCCCACCAGGCGCGGTGGTCGCGGTACCAGGCGACGGTGGCGGCGAGGCCCGGGGCGAAGTCGTGGCGGGGGCGGTAGCCGAGTTCGGTGCGGGCCTTGGTCCAGTCGACGGAGTAGCGCAGGTCGTGGCCCTTGCGGTCCTCGACGTGCCGCACCCGCTCCCAGCCCGCGCCGCAGGCCGTCAGCAGCAGCTCGGTGAGGTCCTTGTTGCTGAGCTCGGTGCCGCCGCCGATGTTGTAGATCTCGCCGGACCGGCCCCGGGTGCGGACGAGTTCGACGCCGTGGCAGTGGTCGTCGACGTGCAGCCAGTCACGGACGTTGAGGCCCTCGCCGTAGAGGGGGACCTGCTCGCCGTCCAGCAGGTTGGTGATGAACAGCGGGACGACCTTCTCGGGGAACTGGTGCGGGCCGTAGTTGTTGGAGCAGCGGGTGACGCGGACGTCCAGGCCGTGGGTGCGGTGGTAGGAGAGGGCGAGCAGGTCGGAGGAGGCCTTCGAGGCGGAGTACGGCGAGCTGGGCCGCAGGATGTCCTCCTCGGTGGCCGCACCCGCCGCTATCGAGCCGTACACCTCGTCCGTCGATATGTGCACGAAGGGTTCGACGCGATAGCGCAGGGCCGCGTCCAGCAGGGTCTGGGTGCCGACCACGTTGGTGAGGACGAAGTCGCCGGCGCCCGCTATCGAGCGGTCCACATGGGACTCGGCGGCGAAGTGCACGACCTGGTCGGCCTCGGCCATCAGCTTGTCCACGAGCTCGGCGTCCCGGATGTCCCCCCGGACGAACTCCAGCCGGGGATGGCCGAGTTCGAGGTTGTCCAGGGTGCCGGCGTAGGTGAGCTTGTCCAGCACCGTGATGCGCGGGGCGTCGGGCGCGTCCGGTGCGTCGCGGGCGAGCAGGGCGCGGACGTACGTCGAGCCTATGAAGCCGGCGGCGCCGGTGACGAGGAGGTTCATGTGTGGATCCGGACCTTGCTGTGGTCTCCGAGGACGAGTCGGTGGGCGCTGGGGACGCTGGGTGCGGGGGTGACCTCGACGTGGCGGCCGATGAGGGAGGACTCGATGCGGCCCACGCCGTGGATCGAGGAGTCCCGCAGGACGATGGAGAACTCCAACTCGCTGTCCACGACACGGCAGTTCTCCGCGATGGAGGTGAAGGGGCCGACGTAGGAGTCCTCGACCACGGTCCCGGCGCCGACGAGGGCGGGGCCGACGATGCGCGAGTTGACGATGCGCGCCCCCTCCTCCACGACCACCCGGCCCACGGTCTCCGAGGCGTCGTCCACGACTCCGTCGATACGGCGGGCGAGGCTCTCCAGGACGGTCCGGTTCACCTCCAGCATGTCGGCGACGTTCCCGGTGTCCTTCCAGTAGCCCTTGATGACCGTGCAGCGCACGTCGGCGCGGGCGTCGATGAGGTGCTGGATGGCGTGGGTGATCTCCAGTTCGCCGCGCCAGGACGGCTCGATGGCGCGGACGGCGTCGTGGATGACGGGCGTGAACAGGTAGACGCCGACGAGGGCGAGGTCGCTCTTGGGGTGTTCGGGTTTCTCCTCCAGGCCGACGACCTGGCCGAGTTCGTCGAGTTCGGCGACGCCGAAGGCGCGCGGGTCCTGGACACGGGTGAGCAGGATCTGGGCGTCGGGGCGGTTGCCGCGGAACTCGTCGACGAGGTCGGTGATGCCGCCGACGATGAAGTTGTCGCCGAGGTACATCACGAAGTCGTCGTCGCCGAGGTAGTCCCGGGCGATGAGGACGGCGTGGGCCAGTCCCAGTGGGCGTTCCTGGGGGATGTAGGTGATGTCGAGGCCGAATCTCGCTCCGTCGCCGACCGCGTCCCGGATCTCCGCGGCGGTGTCACCGACGATCACACCGACCTCGGTGATGCCGGCTTCGGCGATGGATTCCAGCCCATAGAACAGGACGGGTTTGTTGGCCACCGGGACGAGCTGTTTGGCCGAAGTGTGCGTGATCGGCCGCAGGCGCGTACCGGCGCCGCCGGACAGCACGAGTGCCTTCATCTGCTTCACCATAGCCCGGATCCGGCCGATTTGACGGTGCTGGGGTTGGCTTGTTCATAACGGCCCGGCCGCCGGGCGTTCATCGAAATCCGGCCGCACCCCGCGCGGGAACCGGCCTCACTCGCCCAGTGCGATCTCGCTCCACACCTGTTTTCCGCCACTGACCGGCACCGTCCCCCAGGCCGCCGACATGGCCTCGACCAGGAGGATGCCGCGCCCGCCGGTGGCCTCCCAGCTGATGCTGGTGGGCTTGACCGGCGTGCGGGGTGAGGCGTCGGCGACGGCGACACGCATCCGCTGGTTGACGAGGGTGAGATCGAGGCGGACCCGGCCGTCGGTGTGCACGAGGGCGTTGGTGACGAGTTCGCAGACGACGAGCAGGACGGCGTCCCTGTCGTGCGGCGGCACGCCCCAGGCGCGCAGGGTGCGGCGGGTGAAGCGCCGGGCGTGGCCCACGGCCTCCGGGACCCGCCACACCGTCCAGGTCTCGCGCAGCGGGCGCACTGCCATGCCGTCGTAGCGCATGAGGAGCAGGGCGATGTCGTCGCTGCGGCGGGCGTCCACGAGCAGGGCGTCGGCGACGAGGCCGAGGTGGGCGGGGTCGGAGCGGGCGAGCTCGTGGGCGAGGCGGTCCATGCCGTCGTCGATGTCGGCGTCGGCGGACTCCACGAGGCCGTCGGTGGTGAGGGCGACCACGGTGCCGGGCTGCAGCTGGAGCGGGCTCATCGGGAAGGCGGCCTGTCGTAGCACGCCGAGCGGTGGGCCGCCCTCCGCCTCCGCGATCTCGGTGCCGCCGTCCGGGTGACGCAGCACCGGCGGGAGGTGGCCGGCGCGTACACACCAGGCGGAGCCCTCCTCCAGGTCGACGTCGACGTAGCAGCAGGTGGCGAAGAGGTCGGTCTCCATGTCCATGAGGAGGCGGTTGGCGTGGTGGACGACCACGTCCGGCGGGTGTCCCTCGGCGGCGTAGGCGCGCAGGGCGGTGCGCATCTGGCCCATCAGGGTGGCGGCGGCCGCGCTGTGGCCCTGGACGTCGCCGATGACGAGGGCCACGTGGTTGTCGTGCAGCGGGATCACGTCGTACCAGTCGCCGCCGACCTCCAGTCCGGCCGTGGTCGGCAGATAGCGGGCGACGGCCTCCGCGCCGGGCAGCCGGGGCAGCCGGCGCGGCAGCAGCTGGCGTTGGAGCATGCCGACGAGTTCGTGCTCGGCGTCGAAGGCGTGGGCGCGCATCAGGGCCTGCCCGGCGAGGCCGGCGGAGGCGGTGAGCAGGGCGCGCTCGTCGGTGCCGAACTCGTGCGGGGTGTCCCAGCCGATCAGGCAGGCGCCGGCCATCCGGCCCCCGGCGGGCAGCGGCAGCACGGCCAGGCCGCCGGGGCCGACCTCGGCGAGGGCCGGTTCCAGCGGGGTGCCGGCCGGCCAGATCTGGGCGCGGCCGTCGCGCAGGGCGGCGGCGAGGGTGGGCATGGCGCGTACGGGCGCGTCGGGCCATTCGGTACGCCACTCCAGGCGCCACAGCTCGGGCCAGGACTCGGGTTCGGGCGGGTCGAGGACGGTGACGACGAGCCGGTCGCCCTCCAGCCCGGCGAGCGCGATGCGGTCGGCCCGCAGCGGCTTGCGCAGGGCGGTGACGACGGCGTGGCTGACGTCCCGGACGGTGCCGGCGGTGGCGAGGGCGGCGGCGAGGCGCTGGACGCGGGCCACGTCGGTGATCTCGGCGCGCAGGGTGGAGGCGTCGGCGACGGTGCCGACCAGGCGGGCCGGCCGGCCCTCGCCGCCGGGCACGAGGCGGCCGCGCAGCCTGAGCCATCTGGGCGGGCCGGAGGGCTGCAGGACGCGGAACTCCAGCTCGCGGTCGCCAATCGACATGTGGTCGGCCTCGACGACGGACATCAGCGACGGCAGGTCCTCGGGGACGGTCAGACCGAGCAGGGTCTCGACCTTGCCGTCGAACTCGGCCGGGCCGAGGCCGAACAGCGCCAGGATGTCCTCGCCGACCTCGACGCGGCCGCTGTCCATGGCGAGGCTGAACGCGCCGGGCGGCAGCTCGTCGCCCTCGGCGGCCGGGGGCCGGCCGGGGAAGGCGACGGCCTCGGCGACCAGCTCCAGGCAGGCGCGGTCGTCGGTGCCGAAGCCGCCGGGGCTCTCGCTCACGGCCAGCAGACAGCCGCCGTCGTCGCCGCGGGCGGGCAGTGCGGCCAGGTGGAAGTCCCGCGACGACGCCCGTCGTGACTCGGCGGAGTCGGCGAGCTGCGCCGGGGCGAGCCACACCGCTCGGCCGGTGCGGTGGGCGTCGGCGATCGGGGAGCGCCCGGTCAGGGCGTAGCCGTCGCGCAGGCCGTACAGGGAGCGGGGCACGCCGACGGCCTCGATCAGGCACAGCAGTTCGCCGTCCTCGCTCGGCGTGTACACGGCGGCGAAGGAGGCCCCGCCGAAGACGAGGGCCTGCTCCAGGACGCGGCGCAGCCGTTCGGGCGAGTCCGGCTCGACGGAAAGCGCCTTCAGTGCGCCCTCGGCGCGCGGACGCCTCGTCCTGCGTCCCGCAGCGCCCTCACTCACCACGTCCGCCATTACAGCGCTTGTGGGCCACCTACGCAGCCCCTGTGACGGTTCGATGAACCATCGACGGGGCCCGCGCTCGAAACCCTCCGAACAGTTCTTGACGCATGCGTTCGTCACGGTGATCTCGTGACAGGCATGACTGTCCGTGCCCGTCCGGCCACTGGAAGGCTCTGCGTCGGGCCACGGAGGGGTTGTCCGGAGGGGGACGCATGGACAAGCGGTACGAGGTGTACGCGCTCGCCGACCGGCATTTCTACGAGACACCCGAACGCATGTCCGTGGGGGCGCGGGACACGGAGCGCCACTACGAGGCGGCGCGGCGCGAGGTGCCGGAGGGCTGGGAGGCGGCGCGGATCGGGGACTGGCTGGCGTTCACGCCGCTCGGCGCGGACGGGGAGCCGGTGCCCGGCCCGGCGCAGGGCTGGAAGATCCATGCCTCGGCCACCCGGGAGGGCGCGGAGCGGATCGCGGCGATCGTGTGGGACTACTGCGTGCCGCGCCGCATCCCGTTCAAGTTCGTGCCGGGCCCGCAGCTGCTGCATCTGCGCAACACCAAGTACGCGGCCCGTGACTCCAGCGGCAAGTTCGTCACGGTCTACCCGTCCGACGAGGAGCAGCTGCACGTCGTGCTGCGCGAGCTCGGCGAACTCCTGGAGGGCTTCGAGGGGCCGTACATCCTCACCGATCTGCGGTGGGGCGACGGCCCGCTCTACGTCCGGTACGGCGCGTTCGCGCGCACCTTCGTCGTCGACGAGCGCGGCTCGCTGGTGCCGGCGGTGCTGGACGGAGAGGGCAAGCGGGTGCCGGACCGGCGGGCGCCGTCCTTCCAGGTGCCCGAGTGGGTGACGCTGCCGGCGTTCCTGGAGCCGCATCTGGCGGCACGCAACACGACGACGGTGGGTGAACTGCCGTACCGCATCGAGAAGGCGCTGCACTTCTCCAACGGCGGCGGGGTGTACGCGGGCACCGACACCCGGGACGGGCGTCGGGTCGTGCTGAAGGAGGGGCGGCCGCACGCGGGGCTGGCCGCCGACGGGGCGGACGCGATCACGCGTCTGGAGCGGGAGAAGGCCGCGCTGGAGCGGGTGGCGGGGACGGGGGTGGTGCCGGAGGTGCGGGACTGGTTCACGCTCGGCGACCACCGGTTCCTCGTCATGGAGTTCCTGGAGGGGCGCCCGCTGAACTCGTTCTTCGCCGAACGGCATCCGCTGCTCACCCCTGATCCCGATCCGCGGGCCGTGGCCGAGTACACGGCGTGGGCGGTACGCATCCACGGGGCGGTGCAGCGGGCGGTGGAGGCGGTGCACGCGCGCGGGATCGCCTTCAACGACCTGCATGTCTTCAACATCATGGTCGGCCCCGACGAGGAGTCGGTGTCCCTGCTCGACTTCGAGGCGGCGGCGCCGATCTCCGAGCAGGGCCGGCAGGTGGTCGCCCACCCCGGCTTCTTCGCCCCGCCGGACCGCACCGGCGCCGACGTCGACCGCTATGCGCTGGCCTGTCTGCGGCTCGCCCTGTTCCTGCCGGTCACCACGCTGTTCGTGGTCGACCGGGGCAAGGCGGCCCACCTGGCCGAGGTGATCTCCCGTGAATTCCCGGACGTGCCCCAGGAGTTCCTGGACGAGGCGGTCGCGGAGATCACGCGCGGCATGCCGGTGCGCGCGGCGTCCTTCGTGACGCCCGGGGACTGGCCGTACAGCCGCGACTCCATGGTCAAGGCGCTGCTCGCCTCGGCCACCCCGGAGCGCAACGACCGGCTCTTCCCCGGCGACATCACACAGTTCTCCGACGGCGGCGGCCTCGGCCTGGCGCACGGCGCGGCGGGTGTGCTGTACGCGCTGGACGCGGTCGGCGCCGAGCGCTACGAGGAGGGCGAGCGCTGGCTGCTGGCCCGCACCGCACCGCCCCCGACGGGCACACCGCTCGGCCTGTACGACGGTCTCGCGGGCGTCGCCCATGTCCTGGACCGGCTCGGCCACCGCGGGCGCGCCCTCGACCTGGTCGACGGGATCCTCCAGGAGCGCTGGCAGAACCTCTCCTCCGACCTGCACGGCGGACTGGCCGGACTCGGCCTGGTCCTGGCCGGGTTGGCGGACACGACCGGCGAGCCGGAGCTGCGGGACCGTGCCGCCGAGGCCGCCGACATCCTCGTACGGCGACTCGCGCAGCCGCTTCCGGACACCCCGACACGGCGTCGGGCGGGGCTGCTGCGGGGTGCGAGCGGACCCGCGCTGTTCCTGCTGCGGCAGTACGAACGGACCGGTGATGAGCGGCTGTTGAAGGCGGCCGGGGTCGCGCTGAGGCGGGACCTGGAGTGCTGCGTGACGCATCCGGGCGGCTCGCTGGAGGTGGACGAGGGCTGGCGGACGCTGCCGTACCTCGGTGACGGGAGTGCGGGCGTCGGGATGGTCCTGGACGACTATCTCGGCCATGCCGACGACCCCGACGGGGAGTTCGAGCGGGCCCGTGCCGGAATCCTGACCGCCGCCACCAGCCGCTTCTACGTCCAGCCGGGCCTGTTCCAGGGCCGCGCCGGGATGATCCTGCACCTCGCCCGCACCGACACGCCCGGGGCGACCCGCGAGCGGCTGGACGGGCAGATCGCCGGACTCGGCTGGTTCGCGATGGACTACCAGGGCCAACTGGCCTTCCCGGGACACCAGATGATGCGGCTCTCCATGGACCTGGCCACCGGAACGGCAGGGTGCCTGCTCGCGCTCGGCGCGGCGCACACGCCCCCCGGCGACCGGACCACCGCTCATCTGCCGTTCCTGCCGCCGCTCGGGCGGCCCCCACAGCACGGTTCCGCGACCTGACGGAGCCGTGATCCAACCCCGTCCCCACGGGTGGACGACACCGAAGGAAGGAAACCGAGATGGCACTTCTCGACCTGCAGGCGATGGAGTCCGAAGAGCGCACCGAAGGCGGCGGCCCCAGCACCCTCAGCCTGCTGTCCTGCGTCAGCGCGGCCAGCCTGACGCTCTGTCTCTGACCAGCACCGTGCGCCCATGACTCCGGGCGGTCCACTCCCCCGAGGGAGGGGCCGCCCGGGGTCCTGCACAGCACTGGAGGCGGCAGCCGTATGACGGAAGCCATCAGGACACTGCCCGGACCGTTCGGCCCCGCGCCCGCTCGCACCCTGGCCCTGTGCCTGGTGAGCACGGCCGCGACCGGCGCCGGTCTGCTGCTGCCCGCCGCGCTCGGCCACACCCTGGACCTGCTGCTGACGCACGCCCCGGCGACCCGCTGGGTGCTGTACTGCGCCGCGATCGTCGTGCTGCTCGCCCTGCTCGACGCGTGCGAGACGGTGCTGGGCGGCACGGTCGACGCCCGCACCACCGCCTGGCTGCGCGGACGCCTGACCGGGCATGTCCTGGCCGTCGGCCCGCGTGCCGCCGCCCGCTTCGGACCCGGCGATCTCGTAGCCCGCCTCGTCGGCAACGCCGCCCAGGCCGGCACGGCTCCCACCGCCCGCGCGGCCCTGCTCGCCGCCCTCGCCGGACCGGTCGGCGGCATCGTCGCCCTCGCGCTGATCGACCCATGGCTCGCGGCCGTACTGCTGGCCGGAGCACCGGTGCTGGCCCTGCTGCTGAGGGCGTTCGCCCGCGACACCAGGGACTGCGTGACCCGCTACCAGCGGGCGCAGGGGCGGATCGCGCAGGCGCTCTCGGAGGCCGTCCGCGGGCATCGCACCATCGAGGCGGCGGGTACGGCGGACCGGGAGACGGCACGGATCCTGCGACCGCTGCCCGAACTGTCCGCGGCCGGGCACCGGATGTGGCAGGTGCAGGGGCTGGCCGCGGGCCGATCGGTGGCCGTGGCGCCCCTGCTCCAGCTCGGCGTCGTCGCCGTGGCCGGGGTGCTGCTGGCCCGGCACCGGCTGAGCGTGGGCGAGGTCCTCGCGGCCTCCCGGTACGCGGTCCTCGCCACCGGAGTCGGCGTACTGGTCGCCCACCTCGCCGGGCTGGCCCGGGCCCGCGCGGCCACGGGGCGCCTGCACGAGGTCCTCGCGGAACCCGCCCCCGGCTACGGCGAACGCGCACTGCCGCCGGGGCCGGGCCGACTGGAGTTGCGCGGGGTGACCGCCCGGCGCGGTGAGCGCGCGGTACTCGACGGAGTCGACCTGGTGGTGCCCGGCGGGACCACACTTGCCGTCGTGGGCCGGTCCGGCGCCGGCAAGTCGCTGCTCGCCGCGATCGCCGGACGCCTGGCCGACCCGGACGCGGGGGATGTGTTGCTCGACGGGGTGCCCTTGCCCGAACTCACCCACGACGCCCTGCGCCGTGCCGTCGGCCACGCCTTCGAACGCCCCGCACTGCTGGGCGGCACGGTCGAGGAGGAGATCGCCCTCGCCCTGCCGTCCCCCTCCCCCGCCCGCGTCCGGGAGGCGGCACGCACGGCCCACGCCGACGACTTCGTGCGTCGTCTGCCCCAGGGGTACGCCACCCCCGTCGCCGACGCCCCGCACTCCGGCGGCGAGTCCCAACGCCTCGGCCTCGCCCGGGCGTTCGCCCACGGCGGCCGACTGCTGATCCTGGACGACGCCCTCTCCAGCCTCGACACGGTCACCGAGGCCCGCATCACCGCGACCCTCGTCAACGCCGGCAAACACGACGGCACCCGCCTCCTCATCGCCCACCGCGCCACCACAGCCGCCCGCGCGGACACGGTGGCCTGGCTGGACGGGGGGCGAGTACGGGCGGTGGGACGGCATGCGGAGCTGTGGGAGATCCCGGAGTACCGGGCGGTGTTCGCGGACGGGGAGGGGGCGTGATGGGGGGGGCGGCATGCGGAGCTGTGGGAGATGCCGGAGTACCGGGCGGTGTTCGCGGACGGGGAGGGGCGTGATGGGGGGGGCGGGCGAGGGGCCGCCGTGGTCAGAGGGCACGAGCGAGGCAGGCGGAGGGGCGCGATGACCAAGCGCACGACCGAGGTGCGGTCGGGGGGCCGC
>JABFVM010000029.1 GCA_013362785.1 Streptomyces sp.
GTCGCTCAGTCCGTGTCGCGCGGGTCGAACGACTTGGTGTCGATCGTCAGCGGCTTCGGGAACGCGGTGGCCACCGACTCCCAGCCGGTGAACTTGAAGTCGGTGCCCTCCCGCTCCCCGTCCGCGGGCGTGGCCTCGCCGTCATGGGTGACCAGCAGGCCCTTCGGGAAGGACCGGCCCAGCGGGACGTTGACGACGGTGGCGCCGTCGGAGTGCTGCACCCCGTCGGTGGCGGCGCCGTCGGTGACGGCGAAGGAGCCGAGGTAGGCGTTACGGCCCTGGCGCTCGTACACGGCGAAGGTGTTGTCGCCCTGGCTGGAGGCGAGGAGGTAGCCCTTGCCGTCGGCGGCGTGGTAGATCGCGGCGCCCTCGGCGTCGGCGCTGAGGTGCTCGCCGCCGTAGCCGGGGTCGTGCGCGGTGTCGAGGACGCACTCCTCTTCCTCGGCGTCGTACGTCCACGGCGTGCCGTACTCCCGTACCCGGTCGATCAGCTCGGGCCGCTCGAACTCCTCGTCGTCGAGGTCGACGCGCCACAGCCCGACGTCTTCCTGGGCGGCGTACAGGACGTGCTTCTCCTGGTCGACGACCATGCCCTCGACCTGCGCGTGGTCACCCGGGTCGGCGCACGGCGTCCAGTCCTTGCCGTTCGGCAGGGTGAAGGAGTCGGGCAGGTCGAGGGTGTCCTCGGTCCGGTAGCCGACGCGGCCGTCGCGGTCCTCCAGCTGCAGCAGCCGGACCCGGGTCTCCGAGCGGCGCGACACCACGGCGTAGGCGTTGTCGTCGTCGCTGAAGGCGGCCAGGCCGTAGGCGGTGCGCTGGTCGTCGACCTCGGACTCGCTCGCGGAGAAGACCGGCGCGGCGTCGGCCGCCGTGACGTCCTTCAACGGGGGCCGGCCCGCCGCCACGGCCGCCGGGTCGATGGCGTAGGCCCGGACCCGGTCCCGGCCGCGGTCGCTGACCAGGGCCAGGTCGGTCTTCCTGCCGCCCAGGTCGAAGCCGTAGACGACGTCGACGTTGTTGAAGCGGCCGGGCGCGGCGTCCTCGCCCGGTGCGGCGGGTGCGGCCATGTGCTGGAGCCGCTTGCCGTCGAGACCGTAGACGTCGAGGCCGGCCTCCTTGAGGGTGCCGATGACGAGGCTGCGGCCGGCGTCGCGGGGGTCGACCCAGACGGCCGGGTCGTCGGCGTCGGCGTTGCCGCCCGCCTCGTCGTCGTACACGGCGGGTGTCTCGACGCGGGCGGAGACGGAGACCGGCTGCGGGGCGGAGGCGCCCGTGACCATCAGCAGCGCGGCGGTGAGAGTGCTCAGAGCGGAAGCGCTCACGATGCTCCTCGGTAGGAAGAGAGACTGGCGAGACGGTATGGGCGGCCGGTGTGGGTGAGCCGACGGCTCCGTGAACATCAGGTGGCTCGGACAGGTGTGCGCCTGGTTCGCCTACAATCTGGGCCTTATGTACTCCCCGCACGACCCATACGTCCGCGTCCGCGGTGCCCGTGAGCACAACCTCAAGGGAGTGGACGTCGACATTCCGCGGGACATGCTGACCGTGTTCACGGGTGTGTCGGGGTCGGGGAAGTCGTCGCTGGCGTTCGGCACGATCTACGCCGAGGCGCAGCGCCGCTACTTCGAGTCGGTCGCGCCGTACGCGCGCAGGCTGATCCACCAGGTCGGCGCGCCCAAGGTCGGCGAGATCAGCGGGCTTCCGCCCGCCGTGTCCCTCCAGCAGCGCCGCTCGGCGCCGACGTCCCGCTCCTCCGTCGGCACGGTCACCAACCTCTCCAACTCCCTGCGGATGCTGTACTCCCGCGCCGGCGACTACCCGCCCGGCGCCGAGCGGCTCGACTCGGACTCCTTCTCGCCGAACACGGCGGCCGGTGCGTGCCCGCAGTGCCATGGGCTCGGCCGGGTGCACCGTACGACCGAGGAGTCGCTGGTCCCCGACCCGGCGCTGTCGATCCGGGAGGGCGCGATCGCGGCCTGGCCGGGTGCCTGGCAGGGCAAGAACCTGCGCGACATCCTGGACGCGCTCGGGTACGACGTGGACCGGCCCTGGCGTGACCTGCCCGCCGAGCAGCGGCAGTGGATCCTGTTCACCGACGAGCAGCCGGTCGTCACCGTTCACCCGGTGCGCGACGCCGACCGCATCCAACGGCCGTACCAGGGCACCTATATGAGCGCCCGACGGTATGTGATGAAGACGTTCTCCGACTCCAAGAGCCCGGCCCTCAGGGCCAGGGCGGAGCGGTACCTCACCTCCGCGCCCTGTCCGGCGTGCGGCGGCAGCAGGCTGCGGCCGGAGGCGTTGGCGGTGACCTTCGGGGGCCGCACGATCGCCGAGCTGGCCGCGCTGCCGCTGACGGAGCTGGCGGGCCTGCTGGACGTGGAGCCTTCGTCGGAGACGGCCCGTGTCCTCACCGAGGACCTCAAGTCCCGTATCGCCCCGGTGGTCGAGCTCGGCCTCGGCTATCTCAGCCTGGACCGGGCCACGCCCACCCTCTCGGCGGGCGAACTGCAGCGCCTGCGGCTGGCGACCCAGCTGCGGTCCGGGCTGTTCGGTGTCGTGTACGTCCTGGACGAGCCGTCCGCCGGACTGCACCCGGCCGACACGGAGGCGCTGCTGAGGGTGCTGGCACGGCTGAAGGCCGCCGGGAACACGGTGTTCGTGGTCGAGCACCACCTCGATGTCGTGCGCGGCGCCGACTGGCTGGTCGACGTCGGGCCGCAGGCGGGCGAGCACGGCGGGCAGGTGCTGCACAGCGGTCCGGTGGCCGAGCTGGCGTCGGTCGCCGAGTCGGCGACAGCCCGCTTCCTGTTCGACGACTCCCCCGCCGCCGTACGCCAAGTGCGCGCTCCGCACGGCCAGTTGAAGATCGGCCCGGTCACCCGGCACAACCTGCGCGGGGTGACCGCCGAGTTCCCGCTCGGCGTGTTCACGGCCGTCACCGGCGTCTCGGGGTCGGGCAAGTCCACGCTCATCGGAGAGATCACGGAGGAGGTGGCGGGCGTGGGGCGCCTGGTCTCGGTCGACCAGAAGCCGATCGGCCGCACCCCGCGCTCCAACCTCGCCACCTACACCGGCCTCTTCGACGTCGTACGCAAGGTGTTCGCGGCCACCGACGAGGCGCGGGCCCGTGGCTACGGCGTCGGGCGTTTCTCCTTCAATGTCGCGGGAGGGCGCTGCGAGACCTGTCAGGGCGAGGGGTTCGTCAGCGTGGAGCTGCTGTTCCTGCCGAGCACGTACGCGCCGTGCCCGGACTGCGGCGGGGCGCGCTACAACCCCGAGACGCTCCAAGTGGCGTACCGGGGGCGGAACATCGCGCAGGTGCTGGACCTCACGGTCGAGGCGGCGGCGGAGTTCTTCGCGGACACGCCGGCCGTGGCCCGCAGCCTCGGCACCCTGCTCGACGTCGGCCTCGGCTATCTGCGGCTCGGGCAGCCCGCCACCGAGCTGTCCGGCGGCGAGGCGCAGCGCATCAAGCTGGCGAGCGAACTGCAGCGCGGCCGTCGCGGCCACACCCTCTACCTCCTCGACGAGCCGACGACCGGACTCCACCCGGCCGACGTCGAGGTGCTGATGCGCCAGCTGCACGGGCTGGTGGACGTGGGGCACACCGTCATCGTCGTGGAGCACGACATGTCCGTCGTCGCGGGCGCGGACTGGGTGATCGACCTGGGGCCGGGCGGCGGTGACGCGGGCGGGCGGATCGTGGCGGCCGGTCGCCCGGCGGAGGTGGCGCGTACGGAGGGGAGTGCCACGGCGCCGTATCTGGCCCGGGTAATGCCCTGAAAACCCCTTGGGGAAGCGGCACTTGGGCCTCATAGAATCGCTCGCGTGTGTTGATCCTCCGTGCGGCGGCGCGTGCCGTCGCGGACCAAGCGGGCGCCCGGATGTTCCGTGGCCGCCCCGGTAGGCATTCCCGTCGCCGTCCCCTCGGAGATCACGCATGACCGCACAGCAGTCCCTCACCTACGACTCGTTCCTCGAACTCGCCGCCGCCGATCCGGCCGTGGTCGGCCTCGTCCTCAAGGGCTCGCGGGCCCACGACGGCATGGCCACCGAGCACTCCGACCACGACTTGTACGTCGTGCTCGCGGACGGTGCGGCGACCGGACTCCGTCGGCTCGCCGGACACCGCACAGCGCGGCTGGATCTGGTGGTCGTCTCCCTCAGCGAGTTCCGGGCCGCCGGAATGCCGGGCCACGAGCGCTATGCCCTCGCCCGGGCGCGGATCGTGCTCGACCGGCTGGACGGCGGGATCGGGGACCTCCTCGCCGCCAAGGCGCGGCTCGGCGCCGACGAGGCGTCCCGCGCCGCCGGCGGCTGGCTCGACGCGTACGCCAACTCCCTGTACCGCTCGGTCAAGAACGACCGTGACGGCGAGCCGCTCGCCGCCCGGCTCGACGCCACCGACAGTGTGGGGCACCTCCTGGAGCTGCTCTTCGCCCTGGACCGGCGCCCTCGCCCGTACAACAAGTACCTACGCTGGGAACTTGCCCGCCATCCGCTGCCGGACTGGGACGGCGAGGCCCTGCTGCGGGACGTGGACCGTATCTCCGGGAGCGGCGATGTGGCGGTCCAGCGGCGGCTGTTCGCCCGGGTGGAGGCCCTCGCCCGCCGGGACGGCCACGGGGCGGTGCTGGACGCCTGGGGTGATGATCTCCGGCTGATGCGTCCGCGCCAGCGCTGACCGCTCGGCGGCCCGGGCCAGGCTGCGACGGTCGGCATGGCTGCCAGCCGCAATCGGCTCCCGCACCTCGGCCTCGGCGACCAGGTCACGGGAGCGCGTCACCCGCCACACCGAGGTGAGGAGCGAGTCGTCACCGACGAAGGCCGCCGCCGTGCCGGGGGTGCCTCCGGTCGCCCGGTAGCGCAGCCGCACCGGCTGTACGGGGACGCCCGCGTCCAGGGCGGCCTGGAAGGCGGCGCGGCGGAAGTGGCCCTGGGCGCGGCCGCACCAGGTGCTGCCCTCGGGGAAGACGGCCACCGCCCCGCCCGCGCGCAGTGCCTGGGCGATCCGGGCCACCGTCTCGGGCAGTGCGCGGATGCGGTCGCGGTCGATGAACAGGGCGCCGCTGCGGGCGGTCAGCCACCCTGCCACGGGCCAGTCCCGGATCTCCGACTTGGCGAGCATCCGCGCCGGGCGCACGGCGGCGAGCAACGGGATGTCCAGCCAGGAGACGTGGTTGGCGACGAGCAGCAGCCCGCCGTCGGGCGCGGCGCCGCCGTCGATCCGTACCCGCACCCCCGAGGCCCGTACGACCCAGCGGCACCAGCGCCGGACCAGTCCCGCCGGTATCCGTCCGCCGAGCGGCATGGCCAGGCAGCCGACGATCAGCAGGCACAGGACCGCCACGAGCCGCAGGGCGGCCAGGGGCACGGCTCTGGCCGGTCCCGTCGCGTCCACGCACGTCAGCGGGGTGCAGGGCGCGCTGGGCCGCCACAGGGTCGCCACCTCGACGGCGTGGGCCCACGTGGCCGGGGCGCCGGTCGTCCCGGCCGAGGGTGCGGTCGCCGTGGGGACACCCACGGCGGCGAAGGAGGAGGTGCTCATGGCCGCCCCGTCCGTCACGCCGGGACGAGGGAGAGGAAGTGCCGCAGATAGCGCGCGTTGATCCGGCGCATCGACAGCAGCACATACAGGTCGGCGACCCCGAACTCCGGGTCGTGCGCGGGCTCGCCGCACACCCAGGCGCCGAGGCGGACGTAGCCGCGCAGCAGGGCGGGCAGTTCGACGCGCTCGGCGGGCACGGGCGCCGTCGGCTGCCAGGGGCGCAGCGGTCGTACCCGGTACTCCTCCGGGGCCAGGTGCTTGGCCTGCACCCGGTCCCAGGTCCCCGCCGCGAGCGTGCCGCCGTCGGCGAGCGGGATCGAGCAGCAGCCGGCCAGCCACTCGTGGCCGTGGTCGACCATGTAGCGGGCGATGCCGGCCCAGATCAGGCTGATCACGGCGCCGTCGCGGTGGTCGGGGTGGACGCAGGAGCGGCCGACCTCGACCAGATTCGGCCGCAGGGAGTCGATCCGGCTGAGGTCGAACTCGCCCTCCGAGTACAGTCGGCCCGCGACCGCGGCCCGCTCCGGGGGCAGCAGCCGGTAGGTGCCGACGACCTGTCCGGACACCTCCTCGCGGACGAGCAGGTGGTCGCAGTACGCGTCGAAGGCGTCGATGTCGTGACCCGGCTGCGGGGTGGTCAGCAGGGCGCCCATTTCCCCGGCGAAGACGTCGTGCCGCAGCCGCTGGGCGGCGCGCACGTCCTCCTCGTTGCGGGCGAGGCCGACGGTGTACCGGGTGGGTGCCGTGGGCTGCGGGGGACGGTCGACGGTCAGTACGCCGGTCATGGCTTACTCCTGGTCACGGGCCGGGGACGGCGAGCGAAGGGCAGTTGCGAGCGGTGCGTGGTGCCGCCCCTGTTCTTCCGATGCCGGTTGGCGTACGTGTGACCTGTGCCAGGAGAGCGGATGTGCGGAGGTTGAACGCTTCGCTCGGCAGGCTCAAAAACGCGAGACGGGGCCGGGGAGCACCACTCCCGACCCCGCCCGTCCGCACCTTTCGGCGAACGTTCACTTCAACGCCCCAGGGGCGCGGGGAACTGCGCGACAAGCCACGACGCAGCCGCAGCCGCAGCCGCAGCCGCCACACATTCCCGCTCGTTACGGCGCTACCGCTTCACCTTCCGCGTGGCCCGCAGCCACTCCTTGTTCATGCTCGTGATGGACATCAGCGGGATGCCCTTCGGGCAGGCCGTCGCGCACTCGCCGGTCAGCGTGCAGCCGCCGAAGCCCTCGTCGTCCATCTGCGCCACCATGTCCAGGACGCGGGTCTCCCGCTCGGGCGCGCCCTGCGGCAGCACGTTCAGGTGATTGACCTTGGCGGAGGTGAACAGCATCGCCGCGCCGTTGGGGCAGGCCGCCACGCACGCCCCGCAGCCGATGCATTCCGCGTGCTCGAAGGCGAGGTCGGCGTCCGGTTTCGGGACCGGCGTGGCGTGTGCCTCGGGGGCCGCGCCCGTCGGCGCCGTGATGTATCCGCCGGCCTGGATGATCCGGTCGAACGCGGACCGGTCCACGACCAGGTCCTTGATGACCGGGAACGCCGACGCCCGCCACGGCTCGATGTCGATCGTGTCGCCGTCCTTGAACGACCGCATGTGCAACTGGCAGGTCGTCGTCCGCTCGGGCCCGTGCGCATCGCCGTTGATGACGAGCGAACAGGCACCGCAGATGCCCTCACGGCAGTCGTGGTCGAAGGCGACCGGGTCCTCGCCCCTGAGGATGAGCTCCTCGTTGAGGGTGTCGAGCATCTCCAGGAACGACATGTCGGAGGAGATCCCGTCCACCTCGTACGTGGACATGGCGCCGTCGGCGTCGGCGTTCTTCTGCCGCCAGACGCGCAGGGTGAGCTTCATGCGTAGCTCCGCTGGGTGGGGTGGACGTACTCGAAGACCAGGTCTTCCTTGTGCAGGACGGGAGCGGCGCCGGTGTCGGTGAACTCCCAGGCCGCCGCGTAGGTGAACTCGTCGTCCTTGCGGGCCGCCTCGCCGTCCGGCGTCTGCGACTCCTCGCGGAAGTGGCCGCCGCAGGACTCACTGCGGTGCAGCGCGTCGAGGCACATGAGCTCGGCGAGCTCCAGGTAGTCGACGATGCGATTGGCCTTCTCCAGCGACTGGTTGAACTCCTCGCCGGTGCCCGGGACCTTGATGCGGCGCCAGAACTCCTCGCGGATCTGCGGGATGCGCTCCAGTGCCTTGCGCAGCCCGGAGTCCGTGCGGGCCATCCCGCAGAACTCCCACATCAGCTCGCCGAGTTCACGGTGGAAGGAGTCCGGCGTACGGTCGCCGTCCACGGCCAGCATCAGGTTGAGCCGGTCCTGGGTCTCTGCCAGCACCTCCTGGACGACCGGGTGGTCGTCGGTGACCTTCTCGTGGTGCGGGTTGCGGGCGAGGTAGTCGTTGATGGTGGCCGGGAGGACGAAGTAGCCGTCGGCCAGGCCCTGCATCAGGGCCGACGCGCCGAGCCGGTTCGCGCCGTGGTCGGAGAAGTTGGCCTCGCCGATGGCGAACAGGCCGGGGACGGTGGTCTGGAGGTCGTAGTCGACCCACAGGCCGCCCATCGTGTAGTGCACGGCCGGGTAGATCCGCATCGGCACCTCGTACGGATCCTCGTCGGTGATCCGCTGGTACATGTCGAAGAGGTTGCCGTACTTGGCCTCGACGGCCCCCCGGCCCATCCGCCTGATGGCATCGGCGAAGTCGAGGTACACGCCCTGTCCGCCGGGCCCCACTCCCCTGCCCTCGTCGCAGACGTTCTTCGCGGCGCGGGAGGCGATGTCGCGGGGCACCAGGTTGCCGAAGGACGGGTAGATGCGCTCCAGGTAGTAGTCGCGCTCGTCCTCGGGGATCTTGTTCGCGGGCCGGTCGTCGCCCTTGGCCTTCGGCACCCAGATCCGGCCGTCGTTGCGCAGCGACTCGCTCATCAGCGTCAGCTTGGACTGGTGGTCGCCGGTGCGCGGGATGCAGGTGGGGTGGATCTGGGTGAAGCAGGGGTTGGCGAAGTAGGCGCCGCGCCGGTGCGCCCGCCAGACGGCGGTGGCGTTGGAGTTCATGGCGTTGGTCGACAGGTAGAAGACGTTGCCGTAACCACCACTCGCCAGGACGACGGCGTCCGCGAAGTACGTGTCGATGCGGCCGGTGATCAGGTCGCGCGCCACGATGCCGCGCGCCTTCCCGTCGATGACGATCAGGTCGAGCATCTCGGTCCGCGGGTGCATCTCGACGTTGCCCGCGGCGATCTGCCTGCTCAGCGCCTGATACGCGCCGAGCAGCAGCTGCTGGCCCGTCTGGCCACGGGCGTAGAACGTCCGGGACACCTGGACGCCGCCGAAGGACCGGGTGTCGAGCAGCCCGCCGTACTCGCGGGCGAACGGCACGCCCTGTGCCACGCACTGGTCGATGATCTCGACGGAGATCTGCGCGAGCCGGTGCACATTGGACTCCCGCGCCCGGAAGTCGCCGCCCTTGACGGTGTCGTAGAACAGCCGATGGACCGAGTCCCCGTCGTTGCGGTAGTTCTTCGCCGCGTTGATGCCGCCCTGCGCGGCGATGGAGTGGGCGCGGCGCGGGGAGTCCTGGTAGCAGAACTGGACGACGTGGTAGCCCTGTTCGGCGAGCGTGGCCCCGGCGGAGCCGCCGGCCAGGCCCGTGCCGACCACGATCACCGTGTGTTTGCGCCGGTTGGCGGGGTTGACGAGCTTGGCCTCGAAGCGGCGTTTGTCCCAGCGCTCGCCCACGGGTCCTGAGGGGGCTTTGGAGTCGACGACCGGTTCACCGGTCGCGTAGTCGGCGTATTCAGCGGTCATGTTCAGCTCACCACTCCGGTCATGACGCCCACGGGTACGGCGATGAACCCGGCCGTGAGCAGCAGCGCGAGGACGCCTGCGACGGATTTGAGGGCGCGGTCGCGGGTGCGGCTGCCGGCGCCGAGGGTCTGGGCGGCGCTCCAGAAGCCGTGCCGGATGTGCAGGCCGAGGGCGAGCATCGCGACGATGTAGATGACGTTGCCGTACCAGGTGGAGAAGGTGTCCACGACGTTCTGGTACGGGTGGCCCTCCTGGAAGCCGCCGGAGTGCACGGTGCCGGTCGTCAGGTCGAGGACGTGCCAGACGATGAACAGGCCGAGGATGATGCCGCCCCAGCGCATGGTGCGCGTGGCGTAGCTGGCCCGCGGCTTCTTGTGCACGTACTTGCTGGGCCGCGCCCTGATGTCGCGGCGGCTGAGCTGGTACGCCGAGACCGCGTGGGCGACGACGGCCGCGACCAGCACGACGCGGATCAGCCAGAGCGTCCACTCGTAGTGCATGAACGGCTCGCCGACGGTGCGCAGCCAGTGGCCGTAGGCGTTGAACTCGCCCGCGCCGAAGTAGATCTTCAGGTTGCCGATCATGTGGGCGACCAGGTACGCCAGCATGATCAGCCCGCTGACCGCCATCACGGTCTTCTTGCCGACGGTGGAGTCCCACACGGTGCGTGCCATGGACGGCCGTCGGTCCGTCCGCGTTGCCAGAGCCATGAACAGGACGCTAGGGCCGAACGGCCCCATCGGTCCAAGACATGGTCCAGCTCGTTTCGATAGCCGGTGCCTATGATGGCTGGATGCAGTTCCAGCAGCTCCAGTACTTCGTGGCGGTCGCCGAGACCCGGCACTTCACCCGGGCCGCCGACCTGGTGCATGTCGCGCAGCCCTCGCTGTCGCAGCAGATCAAGGCGCTGGAGCGGGAGTTGGGCGCGGACCTGTTCCTGCGGGCCCGCGGCAACATCACGCTGACGGACGCCGGGGAGGCCCTGCTGCCGCTGGCCCGGCGCATTCTGGCCGACACGGACACGGCGCGGCACGAGGTGCAGGAGCTGGTGCAGCTGCGTCGGGGCCGGGTCCGCCTCGGTGCGACGCCGAGCCTGTGCACGGGCCTGCTCCCGGACGTGCTGCGCGCCTTCCACGACCGCTATCCCGGCATCCAGCTGCTCATCGAGGAGGGCGGCTCGCACGACCTGGTACGGGAGCTGGCGCGCGGCGCCCTCGATCTGGCCCTGGTCGTACTGCCCCTGCCGACCCCGTCCCCGGCGCTGACCACGGTGGAGCTGCTCCGCGAGGACCTGGTGGTCGTCTCCTCCCCCGAGGCTCCCCGTCCCGGCGGCGGCCGGCGCACCGTGCGCATCGCCGACCTGGAGGGCGAACGTCTGGTGATGTTCCGGCACGGCTATGACCTGCGGGAACTGACGGTGGCCGCATGCCGCGCCGAGGGCTTCGAGCCGGACTTCGCGGTCGAGGGCGGGGAGATGGACGCGGTGCTGGGGTTCGTGCGAGCCGGGCTGGGCGTGGCCGTCGTACCGCGCATGGTGGCGGCGCGGTCGGGCCGGGGACTGCGGGTGACCCCGCTGGCCCGGCCCGGGCTGCACCGGACGATCGCGCTGGCCCACCGCAGCGACGTGGCTCCGCCGCGGGCGGCGCGGGAGTTGCAGCGGATGCTGCTGGAGCGGTGAGCGTCAGGTGCGGGGCGTCTCGCGGAGGATCTCGCGGGGTGTCAGGAGATCCGGCATGCCGATGCGCTCGTAGAAGTCGGCGCGGACGGCATCGGCGAGGTCGCTGACCCGCTCCGAGCCGTCGTTCGCCGGGTCGATGGTGGTGCGGAAGGGGCGCTCGCCCTTCGGGGTGTCCACGATGCGCACGATGGCGTCGGCGACTTCCCGGACGTCGGCGTCAGCCGGTGCCAGGGCGGCCAGCGCCTTGCCGACGTCGTCCATCAGACCGGCGTAGAAGGCGTCGTACGCCTCTGCCGTGACCGTGTCGGCGGGGTGCATGGCGTGGGCGAAGTGGTTGGTGCCCGAGGTGAAGGAGCCGGGGACGACAAGGGCCGTGTCGATGCCGAAGCGGCTCAGCTCGACGGCGTAGCTCTTGGCGAGGTGGTCCATGGCCGCCTTGGCGCCGAAGTACGGGCCGAGGTAGGGCGGGGTGCCGCCGTACGTGCTGGACGACCCGACCCACAGCAGCAGGCCGTCGCGGCGGGCCCGCATCTGCGGCAGCACGGCCCGGTTGACGCGCTGGGTGGACAGCACGTTGGTGTCGTAGATCTCGGCGATCTGCTCGGGGGTGAACGATTCCGTCGGGCCGAGCACCATGTGCCCGGCGTTGTGCACGACGACGTCGATCCGGCCCGCCTCGGCGACGACCCGGGCGACCCCGGCGTCCACGGACTCCTGGCTGGAGACGTCGAGTTCGACGGTGCGCAGCGCGACGCCGTGCCGGTCGGCGTGGGACAGGGCGTCGGCGACGGCGGGGGCGTTGCGGCCGGTGGTCTGCCGTATGCCGGCGTAGACGGTGTGTCCGGCGTCGGCGATGGCGCGGGCGGTCAGGGCGCCGAAGCCGCTGGAGGCACCGGTGACGAGGGCGACGTAGGGCATGGCGAGACTCCTGGTGGAACGTCAGGCGAAGGTGATGACGCTGCGGCCGTGGGCGGTGCCGTCGGCCATGGCGTCGAGGGTGGCGGGGGCCTCGTCCAGGCCGATGGGCGTGACCTCGGGCAGGATGCCGTGGGCCGCCGAGAAGGCGAGGGTGTCGCGCAGGTCGTGGGGTGAGCCGGAGGGGGACGCGGCCACGTGCAGCCGGTTGAGGATCATGGGCTGGGTGGGCAGCGTGAGCGGCTCGGAGCCGTAGCCGAGGAGCAGGAGGGTGCCGTCGGGGGCGATGCCGCCCAGGGTGGCGGTGGCCGCGGCGGTGGAGGGGGCGGCGTTGAGGACCAGGTCGGCGCCGCCGTCCCAGGCCTTGAGGGCCTCGGCCGGGTCGGACTCGTCGGTGGCGACGAACAGTTCGGCGCCCAGGGTCTTGGCCTGGTCCTCGCCGCGCCGCGAGCGGCCCACCACGGCGACGCGGGCGCCCATGGCGACGGCGTAGCGCACGGCCAGCGCGCCCACTCCGCCCAGTCCGACGACGGCGACCCGGGAACCGGCCTTCGCGCTGCCCTGTCGCAGGCCGTTGAAGGCGGTCAGGCCCGCGCACATCAGCGGCGCCGCGGCGACGGGGTCGAGGCCGTCCGGCAGCGGGGTGACGAAGTCGGCCTTGAGCAGGGCGTACTCGGCGTAGCCGCCGTCGGCCACGATGCCGGTGATCCGCTTGCGGGGGCAGAGGATCTGGTCGCCGCGCACGCAGTAGTCGCAGTGGCGGCAGGAGTCGTACAGGAACTGGGCGCCCACCACCGTGCCGACCTCGGGGAAGGTCACGCCCTCGCCGACGGCGGTCACGACTCCGGTGATCTCGTGGCCGGGGACGACGGGGTACCGGGCGAAGGGGTAGTGGCCGCGCAGCAGGTTCAGGTCGGAGAAGCAGACTCCGCAGGCGGTGACCTTGACCAGGACCTCGCCGGCGGCGGGCTGGGGGACGTCGAGGGTGTCGAGGGTGAGGGGGAGGTTCGCGCCGGTGGCGACGGCAGCACGCATCGCGGGCTCCAGGGGGCTAGGGCGGCTGAGGAGGCTAGGGGGACGTCGGGAAGTTCTGGTACTTCGGTACTTCCGTGCTTCCGAGTCTTGGGGGCCTGTCCGGTCCCGTCCAATGCCTCTTCCCGTGCGATTGATGCCGAGTCGGCATCGGCGCAGGTCTACGCCGTCCCTGTCGCCCGTACGGCCGCACGGACCGCCTCTACGAAGCTCGCGACGAGCGGTGAGGGGCGCGCGGCGTTCCACGCCAGGGCCACCTGCCCGGGCGGTGCGTCGGCGACCGGGACGTAGGCGATGTCGGACCGGGGGAACGCGGCCGCGACGGAGTTCGGCACGAAGGCGATGCCGCGCCCGCCCCGGACGTAGCCCAGCAGCTCCTCCATGTCGTGGAAGGCGGGGCCGTGGCCGGGGCGGCTGCCGTCGGGGCGTGGATCGGCGTTCCATACGGCCGACCAGGCCTCGGTCGCCTCGGCGTACTCCAGGACGGGGTCGTCGGCCAGGGCGGTGAGGGCGACCTTGGCGTCGCCCGCCCGGGCGTGCTCGACGGGCAGTACGGCGGTGAGGTGCTCGGGGTACAGGGGCAGCAGATCCACCCCGTCGGCCTCGACGGGCGGACGTACGAACCCGACGTCGACGCCGCCGTCCAGCAGGACCCGCGCCTGACTCCACCAGCGAAGCCGGACCAGCTCGATGGACACATGCGGATGCTGCCCGGAGAAGGCGTTCAGCGCGAGGCTGACGTCCGTGCCGAGCATGAACCCCACGACCAGCGCGTCGTCCCCGGCACTGATCCGGCGGGCCCGCTCCTGGGCGGCCTCGGCTGCGGCGAGCAGCGCCTTGGCGTCGCGCAGGAACTGTTCCCCGGCCGGGGTGAGCGCGACCTCGCGGGTACTGCGGGTGAACAGCTCCACCCGCAGCTCGTGCTCCAACTGCCGCACCTGCCGGGACAGCGCCGGCTGCGTGACATGCAGCGCGAGCGCCGCCTGCCCGAAATGCCGGCGCTCGGCCACGGCCACGAAGTAGCGCAGCTTGCGCAGATCCAGATCGATCGGCCGGTCGGGCATGACTTCACGCTATACGACCGTGAGGGGGC
>JABFVM010000255.1 GCA_013362785.1 Streptomyces sp.
GCGTGCGAAGGAGCCCGCGATGAGCGACATGATCACCGCGGACCTGGTCGATCTCGACCTGTCCGCCGATACCAAGGAAGCGGCGGCGCGCGCCCTCGCAGCGCGCATGGTCGCCCTGGGCCGGGTGACCGACCTGGAGGGCTTCCTCGCCGACGTGGCCGCCCGTGAGGCACAGATGCCGACCGGCCTCGACGGCGGCATCGGCATCCCGCACTGCCGCAGCGCGCACGTCACCGAGCCGACGCTCGCCTTCGGGCGCAGCGCCGCCGGCATCGACTTCGGCGCGGCGGACGGTCCCGCGGACCTGATCTTCCTGATCGCCGCCCCGGCCGGCGCGGACGACGCCCATCTGACGATCCTGTCGTCGCTGGCCCGGCAGCTGATGAACGCCGAGTTCACGGACGCGCTGCGGGCGGCGGGCGATGCGGCGTCGGCGGCGGCGCTGATCCGGGGCGAGGAGCCCCCGGCGGCCGACGCGGCCGGCACGTCCGCATCCCCAGACTCCGTGGCGTCGTCGGTGGCGGCCTCCGCCGACGACGCCACGGGCACCACCTCCGAGGCTCCCGCCGAGCCCCCGACCGAGACGTCCGGCGAGCGCCCGTTCCGTATCGTCGCCGTCACCTCCTGCCCGACCGGCATCGCCCACACGTACATGGCGGCCGAGTCCCTGGAGAACGCGGGCCGCGAGGCGGGCGTCGAACTCGTCGTCGAGACACAGGGTTCGGCCGGCTTCACCCGGCTCGACCCGGCCGTGATCGAGGCGGCGGACGGCGTGATCTTCGCCCACGACGTGGCCGTACGCGAGAAGGACCGGTTCGCCGGCAAGCCGACCGTGGACGTCGGTGTGAAGGCGGGCATCAACCGCCCCGCCGCCCTCATCACCGAGGTCCGCGAGAAGGCGGCCCGCGGCGAGGCCACGGCGGCGGCCCGGCCGGGGACCCCGGTCGAGCGGGCCGGCGAGCCCGGCGAGGGCTACGGCTCCAAGCTGCGCAAGTGGCTGATGTCCGGCGTGAGTTACATGGTCCCGTTCGTCGCGGCCGGCGGTCTGCTGATCGCGCTGGGCTTCGCGATCGGCGGCTACCAGATCAACGAGGCCAAGTCGGTCACCGAGCACTTCGACTGGGGCCAGCTCGACAGCTGGGGCGCGCTGCTGTTCCAGATCGGCGCGGCGGCCTTCGGCTTCCTCGTCCCGGTCCTCGCCGGATACATCGCCTACGGCATGGCCGACCGGCCAGGACTCGTGCCCGGCTTCGTCGGCGGCGCGATCTCGGTCACGATCGGCGCCGGGTTCCTCGGCGGTCTGGTCGCCGGTCTGATCGCCGGTGGTGTGGTCCTCGGCATCCAGCGGATCAACATCCCGCCGGTGCTGCGCGGCATCATGCCGGTGGTGGTGATCCCGCTGGTCTCCTCGGCGGTGGTCGGCTTCCTGATGTTCGTGGTGATCGGCAAGCCGATCTCCGAGGCGCAGAAGGGCCTGACCGACTGGCTGAACAGCCTCTCCGGCACCAACGCCATCCTGCTCGGCGTCCTGCTCGGCCTGATGATGTGCTTCGACCTCGGCGGCCCGGTCAACAAGGTGGCCTACACCTTCGCGACGGCCGGCATCTCGGTCGCGGCGCCCAGCGACTCCGCGATGAAGATCATGGCCGCCGTGATGGCCGCGGGCATGGTCCCGCCGCTGGGCATGGCCCTGGCCACCACCGTCCGCAAGAAGCTGTTCACCACCGCCGAACGCGAGAACGGCAAGGCGGCCTGGGTGCTGGGCGCCTCCTTCATCTCCGAGGGCGCGATCCCGTTCGCCGCCGCCGACCCGCTGCGCGTCATCCCCGCCTCCATGGCGGGCGGCGCGGTGACCGGTGCGCTGACCATGGCCTTCGGCTCGACCCTGCGCGCCCCGCACGGCGGCGTCTGGGTCACCTTCCTGATCGGCAAGCCGTTCCTCTACCTGCTGGCCATCGCGGTCGGTACGGCGGTCACGGCCGGCCTGGTCATCGTCCTGAAGGGCATGCGCGGGACGACACCGGAGGGCACCCCGCTCGCCGAGTCCCCGACCGCCGAGGCCGCGCAGACGAAGCAGCCGGTGGCGGCGTAAGCCGGCAGGGGACGCGGCACGAGTACCCGCTTGTCCCTTTGGGGCGCTGTGAGTTGTTCACGGCGTACCTGCGAGATACGTCACGGTCCGGGCTCAAAGGCCCGGACCGTGGTGTCTACTGGGGCCCATGCCTGAGCACGTCTCGTTCCTCCAGATGCTGGGCGCGTCCGTCCTCGCCCTGGCGGCCGTGCTCTGGGTGATCGGCCTGGCCCGAGTCCTGCGCGCCTTCCGCGCCGAACAGCCGTCGCGGCAGCGGGGCGAGGCCCTCTCGGCCCTCCCGCACCAGCGGCAGCCGGCCCCCGACCTGGAGGCCGTCGAACTCACCCCGGCGGAACGGGACGCGTTCGCGGGACTCGTACGACAGCTCAACGGCGGCCGCTGAGCGGCGCCACCGGCGTTTGGTGCCATCGGCGTCCGGCGCTATTGGCGTTCACGACACCTGCGCTACGACACCTGCGCCGCCCGGCGCTCCATCGCATCGCGCGCCATGTCCTCGTCGACGTACACCTCGCACATGTGCCGCCCGTCCGGTGTCGCCGTGTGCTCGACCTCCCACAGGGAGACCTCCCTGCCGTCGCGCAGCAGGAAGGCGTGCTCGTAGAGCGAGAAGCACAGCCCGGCGCGTCCCGCACGGCACGGGCGTCCGAACGCCTGGGTGATCTGGTGCGCGAACGCCGTGGCGAGTAACTCGGCCGTCTCCGTGTCCGGCCGGTCGGCGTTCTCCGCCCGGCGCAGCAGCCGGCGCGCGTGGTCCGCCGAGTCGTCCGGCACATACGCGTGCCGGGGCGCGGGGATCGGTGACAGCTGCACCGTCACCGGCAGTTCGAAGTCCGGCGCGTCCGGCGGCAGGGGCAGCCGCGCGGTCGCGGCGCGCAGCTCCTCCTCGTCGGCGTACACCTCGTGCTGCGGCGTCCCGCCCCGCGCCGTGTTGTGGACGAGCTCCCACAGTGTGAGCGCCGAGCCGTCGGCGAGCAGCCAGGTGTGCCGGTACGTCTCGCGGTGCAGCCCCGCGCTGTGGTGCGCGGAGTGCAGCGAGCTGTCGTGAGCCAGCGCGCAGTCGAGCCGTCGTATCGCCTCGTCGGGCAACTCGAAGGAGTTCAGGGCGCGGCCGAGGAGTCGCGCGAGGTGCTCCTCCGGAGACTCCGGCGACTCGGGTGGTTCGTACGCTGCCGTCTCGTACGGAACGCTCAAGGTTTCTCCCGGCGTTGCTGCATGTCACCTTGTGGGTGCATA
>JABFVM010000139.1 GCA_013362785.1 Streptomyces sp.
TTCTACGACATCCCCGACGACGTCCCGCACATCTGAAGGAGAGGGCATGAGTGACGACCACGTCTATCTGACCCTCGCCGAGGGACATGAGGACGACTCCCGCTGGGCCTACGGCACCGGCTTCGAGGACCCGCTGCACGGCGTGGACACGACCGTGCCCGAGGGCGTCGACGCCGCCGAACTGGCCACCCTCTGCGTCGCGTTGGCCGACGACGCCCTGGTCTCGGCCCAGCGCCTGGGCGAGTGGGTCACCCGCGCCCCCGAGCTGGAGGAGGAGGTGGCGCTGGCCAACATCGGCCTCGACCTGCTCGGCCAGGCCCGCCTGCTCTACTCCCGGGCCGGCCAGGCCGACGGCACCGGACGTGACGAGGACGCCTACGCCTACTTCCGCGACGCCGGCGACTTCCGCAACGTACGCCTGGCCGAACTGCCGAACGGCGACTTCGCGTTCTCGATCGTGCGGCTCCTGGTGCTCTCCAGCTGGCGCCTCGCGCACTTCGAGCGGCTGGCGTCGCACCCGGACCCGGTGCTCGCGGCGATCGCCACGAAGGGCGTCAAGGAGCTGGCCTACCACCGCCAGTACGCGGCGGAGTGGGTGGTGCGCCTGGGCGACGGCACACAGGAGTCGCACCGCAGGATGCGCCGGGCGCAGGAGCAAGTGGCGCCGTATCTGGGCGAGTTGTTCACCGCGTTCGACGTACGCGACGAGGTCGTCGCCGTCCTGCGCCAGGTCACCGAGGCGGCCGGACTGCCCATGCCGGTGTACCGGCCGATCCCCGGCTCCGGCCGCGACCGCGAGCACACCGAGCATCTCGCCCCGCTGCTGGCCGAGTTGCAGGGCGTGGCCCGCGCCCACCCGGAGGCGACATGGTGACCACCCTGCTCGACGCCCGGCGCGCCCGGCACATCGCCGCGACCGTGCCGGACCCCGAGCTGCCCATGCTCACCCTGGCCGACCTGGGCGTCCTGCGGGGTGTCGAACTCACCGAGGACGGCACGGTGGTCGCGAGCCTGACACCGACGTACTCGGGCTGTCCGGCGATGGCGGAGATGCGCGCGGACGTCGCGGCGCGACTGAGGGACGCCGGGTACGCGCGCGTGGAGATACGTACCGTCCTCGATCCCCCCTGGACCAGCGACTGGATCACCCCGGCCGGCCGCCGCAGGCTCGCCGAGCACGGCATCGCCCCGCCCGGCCCCGCACCGCGCGGCGGCCCCGTCGCACTGGTGCTGTCACCCACCCGGCACGCGGTGAACTGCCCGCGCTGCGGCTCGGCGCACACCGAGGAGACCTCCCGCTTCGCCGCCACCTCCTGCAAGGCGCTGTGGCGTTGCCGCGCCTGCCGTGAGCCGTTCGAGTACGTCAAGGAGATCTGAATGGAAGGCCTCACCGAAGCACAGACGGCCGCCGCGGTACGCCCGCGCACCCGCCGCCGTCCGGCCTTCCACACCCTGCGCGTCGCCGCCGTACAGCCGCTGTGCTCGGACGCTGCCGCCGTGAGTTTCGACATCCCGGCCGAGCTGGCCGAGGAGTTCGCCTTCGAGCCGGGGCAGTCGCTGACGGTGCGGCGCGAGTTGGAGGGGCGCGACGAGCGGCGGTCGTACTCGATCTGCTCGCCGGTCGGGACGAGCCCGCGGATCGGCGTACGGGTCGTGCCCGGCGGTCTGTTCTCGTCGTGGCTGGTGAACGACGTACGCCCCGGCGACACCGTCGAGGTGATGGCCCCCACCGGCGCCTTCACCCCCGACCTCACCACGCCGGGCCACCATGTGCTGATCGCCGCGGGCTCCGGCATCACCCCGATGATGTCCATCGCCGAGTCCGTCCTGGCCGCCGACTCCCGCTCGACGGTCACCCTCCTCTACGGCAACCGCCGCAGCGACACGGTGATGTTCGCCGACGAGCTCGCCGACCTGAAGGACCTCTACCCGACCCGGTTCCAGCTCGCCCACGTGCTCTCCCGGGAACCCCGCGAGGCCGAGGTGCTCTCCGGCCGGATCGACGCCGAACGGCTCGCGACGCTCATCGAGGCGCTGGTCGACGTACGCGGTGCCGACCACTGGTGGCTGTGCGGGCCGCACGGCATGGTCCGGGACGCGCAGGGGGTGCTGGCGGGGCTCGGGGTTCCGGACGAGCGGGTCCACCAGGAGCTGTTCTACGCCGACGACGAGCCCGTGCGCGAGGTGCACCACGAGGAGGGCGGCCCGCAGGGGCCCGTCAGCCAGGTCACCATCACCCTCGACGGACGTTCCACGACCGCGGCCCTGCCGAGGGAGCGGACCGTCCTCGACGGCGCCCAACGCACCCGCCCCGACCTGCCGTTCGCCTGCAAGGGCGGCGTCTGCGGCACCTGCCGGGCCCTGGTCACCGACGGCAAGGCGGACATGCGGCGCAACTTCGCACTGGAGCCGGCCGAGGTGGACGCGGGTTACGTCCTGACCTGCCAGTCGTACCCGGTGTCGGAGACGCTGACGGTGGACTACGACAGCTGACCCGACGGAGAGCAGCGGCAAGAAGCGGAAAGAAGATGAGTGGCGAGGAAAGCGAAAGGGCTAATTCAAGGAGTTTGTGAGAAGGAAGCCCCTTCATGGCCTCGCCACGTCAGACGCTATCAGTCACGCCGGGATCAGGTCGCGCATATTTTCGGGAGTCACGATCCGCGAGTCCGGGTGCAGTCCCTCGGGGCGCTGCAGACCGATGTAGGTCACGGGCCCCTCGGGGACCGTCCCGCCGTCCCACAGGGCCGTCGTCGTGGCGTCCATCAGACCGGCGAGGTACCGGACCGTCAGCTGCTCACGCTCCATGATGCCGCGCAGCAGCGTCGCCACCGACACCTGGTTCCCCTCGACCTGGTTGGCGGTCGGGCTGCCCTTCAGGTACAGGTGCAGCCACTTGGCACTCCACCGCCCGTCGGCACCGCGCCGGAAGGCCAGCGGTAGCGCCACCCGGCCGGGACCGCGCAGCTCCGACTTCATCCGCACGGTGCGCGCCTCGAACGGACGCCCCCGCTGCTCGCCCTCACGCAGCATGAACCCGAAGAACGACTCCTCGACGTCCTCGAAGCCCTCCCCGGAGTACAGGTTCACCTGCGGCACCACGAAGATGCCGCGCACCGCGCCCAACCGCAGGTTGATGAACTCCGAGGCCCCCTCGGGCGCTTCGGTGATGTCGCCGGAGTGCTCACCCTCCACCTCACCGAGGTTGGTGTACGACAGCCAGGACACGGTCTGGTAGTCGGCGTCCAGCATCAGCGCCGACAGGTCGTAGTCGGTGTCCCGGTTCTTCTGCTTCCAGTACACGAAGAAACGCAGCAGCTCGCCGTCGACCGGCGACACCGAGCCGCGCGGCAGCACACCGAGCCCGGACGAGACCGCCTTGCCGCTGAGCGGCAGCGCGACGTCCAGGACGTCCGGGTCGATCAGCAGATGTCCCGGCGCCGGCAGCCGGCGCCGCAACTCCGCGTCGAGCGCGGTGATCAGGCGTTCCCGCTCGGCCGGCAGCACCGGCGGGCGGCTGTCCTCGGTGACCCAGGCGCCGCCGAGACGGTTGACGAAGACCCGGCGCTCGCCGGTGTCCCCGGCCCGGTTGTGCAGATGCTCGCGCACCGACAGCACGACCCGCCCCGCGACCTGCGGAGCGACCTCCTCGGCGGCGGCCACGACCGCGTCCCGCTCCTCCTGCGTGAGCGCCATGCGCAGCAGCCGGTCCAGCGCGCGGAACAGCTTGCCCGGCGCGGACTTCAGCAGCTTCACCGCGCCCATGACGTCGTGCATGCCGAGCAGTTCCTCGACCAGGCTGTCGAAGGACCGCGCCTGCTTCTCGCCCCGGGCGACCGCGAACACGTCGGCGGCGTGCGGCCACTGCGGGTGCTCGTGCGGGTGCAGCCGCTCGCCGAGCCGCTTCCACTGCTCGCGGTGCGCGGCGACGTCCGCGAGCTTGGCCGGAGCGGCGGCGACCACCGCGTCCAGGCCCGCCAGCAGAGCGCGCCGCACCGGACGGGACAGCCCACGCAGTCGCGTCGGCTCCAGCAGCGTCACATCACCGCCCGCCAACGCGCAGGCCAGCCGCAGCACATCGGTGACCGTGTCCAGCAGCGGCTCCGAACCGGCCCGCAGCCGGGCCCGGTTGATCACCGCACGGTTCTCCCGGACCGGGATCACCTCGGGCTGCGGCCCGCCGACACAGGCCTCGGCAAGGACCTCCAGATCCCGCAGGGTGTCCTCTCCCAGCGGGGTGGTGCTGCCCGCCAACGCCAGGTACAGGGCGGTGACTTCGGCGTCCGCGTCGGCACCCTCGTGCAGCACCGTCATCCGGTCGCCCGCCGCCGCGATCAGCTCCTCGTGGTGGCCGAGCATCTCGGCGTACGTGTGCTGGTAGCGGCCGTACGACGGCAGGGTCAGCAGATTGACGACGCCCTCGCTCAGCTGCTCCAGAACGCTCGGGCGCGCCGCGTCGTCGGCGAGTGCCTCGGCGACGCAGCGCATCCAGAAGTCGTACGTGTCCGGCACATTGGCCGGGAAGTCGATGAAGTAGACGTTGTGCCGCACATGGGCGCCGACCATCGCGCGCACTGTGCCCAGCGTCCGCACGGCGGTGTCGACCACGGCGGCCTCGTCGAGCCCCGACAGTCGCTTCAGCAGCTCCGCCGAGAGCTTGAAGCCCACGGACATCAACGCGGCGTCGAACTGCCGTGCCGCGACGGCGCCTTCCCCGGCGGGGCCCGCGGGGGAGGGGAGACGGTGGACGTGCCGGATGACCAGGGGTTCGAGACGGTGGACCATTCCGGGATGGTCCCAGACCCACACGTGCGTTCGCATGCGGGTTTTCGCCCCGGACGAGCCCTTTTCCGCACCCGTCGCACCGGCCGGATGTGCGGAAATTCGCCGGGTATCGTTCGCCGTTCGGCCGGGCATCGTTAGTTGGCGGGGTTTGAGGGTGAGAGGGGAACCATGCCGTCGTCATCTATACGGTGGGCCGGTGCACAGCCACAGCCGGTGCTCAGCCCGCCGGCGCCCGTAGCCGTCTTCCTGGTGGTCACGATCAGGCCCGGGCGTGAACCGGAGGTACGCGAACTGCTCGCCGGGCTCGCCGGCCTCGTCCGGGCCGTCGGGTTCCCGAGTCCCGACGGCGGCCTGTGCTGCGTCGCCGGAGTCGGCTCCTCCGCGTGGGATCGGCTCTTCGGCGGGCCGCGCCCCCGCGAACTGCATCCCTTCAGGGAACTGGACGGCTCCCGGCACCGGGCCGTGGCCACCCCGGGCGATCTGCTCTTCCATATCCGCGCCGCCCGCACGGACCTCTGCTTCGCCCTGGTCGCCGAGATCATGAAGCGGCTGCGCGACGCGGTCACCGTCCAGGACGAGGTCCAGGCCTTCGCCTACTTCGACTCGCGCAACGTCCTCGGCTTCGTCGACGGCACCGAGAACCCGGTGGGCCAGGCGGCGGCCGAGGCGGCGATCGTCGGTGACGAGGACGCCGCGTTCAGCGGCGGGAGCTACGCGATGGTCCAGAAGTACCTGCACGACGTGGACGCCTGGGAGGCCCTGGCGGTCGAGGCCCAGGAGAAGGTGATCGGCCGCTCCAAGCTGACCAACATCGAACTCGACGTCCCCGGTTCCCACATCGACGTGAACACGGTCACCGGCCCGGACGGGGAGGATCTGGAGATACTGCGCGGCGCCATGCCGTTCGGCAGGCCCGGGCACGGCGAGTTCGGCACGTACTTCATCGCCTACGCCCGCACCCCCGAGATCCCGGAGGCCATGCTGCGCAAGATGTTCCTGGGCGGCCCCGAATCCGGCCCCGACCCGATCCTGGACTACTCCCAGGCCGTCACCGGAACCCTCTTCTTCATCCCCTCGGCCACCTTCCTGGAAGCGATCGAGGAAGGGGCCGACACGGACTGAACCGGGCAGGGCGGCCCGGGCGGGGTCAGGACTGCTGAGCCGAGCGCTCGGCGTCCCGCTTCTTGATCCGGGCCGTCTCCTTGCGGACCTCGGCCTGGGTGGCGCGCTCCTTGAGCAGCCACTCGGGCTCCTCCTGCTTCAGCGCCTCGATCTGCTCGGTGGTGAGCGGCTCGGTGACACCGCCGCGGGCGAGTCCGGCGATGGAGATGCCCAGCTTCTGCGCGACGACGGGGCGCGGGTGCGGGCCGTTCAGTCGCAGTTCGCGCAGCCACTGGGGCGGGTCGGCCTGCAGCGCGTTCAGCTCCGCGCGCGTGACGACACCCTCCTGGAACTCGGCGGGGGTGGCTTCGAGGTACACACCCAGCTTCTTCGCCGCGGTCGCGGGCTTCATGGTCTGGGTGTTTTGGTGCGACGTCATGCTCCCCAGGGTATCGACTGGGTGAACGACCGCCGACCACGCCCGCCGACGGCCGACCACGCCCGCCGACCGGCGCCGTCGGCCACGGCCGGTAACCTGGCCGGGTGACAGGCTCGGAAGTACCCCCGCCCTCCCCGGAGACCTCGCCGTCGTTCCGGCTCGCGTACGTCCCCGGAGTGACCCCCTCGAAGTGGGTGCGGATCTGGCAGGAGCGCTTCCCCGACATCCCCCTGACCCTGCACGCCGCGACCGCGGCCGAGGCGCCCGAGCTGCTCCGGGACGGCGACGCCGACGCCGGTTTCGTACGGCTCCCGGTCGACCGTACGTTCTTCAGCGCGATCCCCCTCTACACCGAGACCACGGTCGTCGTCGTCCCCAAGGACCACGTGGTCGCCGCGGTCGACGAGGTGACCGCCGAGGACCTGGCCGACGACGTCGTCTTCCACCCCCTCGACGACGTCCTGGACTGGGAGCGGCCCCCGGGACAGCCGGCCTTCGAGCGCCCCGCGACCACCGCGGACGCCGTCGAGCTGGTGGCGGCGGGCGTCGGCCTGCTCGTCGTACCCCAGTCGCTGGCCCGCCTCCACCACCGCAAGGACCTCACCTACCGGCCGCTCGTGGACGCCCCCCAGTCGAGCATCGCCCTGTCCTGGCCGGAGGAGGCGACGACCGACCTGGTCGAGGACTTCATCGGCGTCGTCCGCGGCCGCACGATCAACAGCACCAGGGGCCGTACGACGTCCAAGACCCCGCCCGCCACGGAGCAGCCGAAGCGCAAGCGGCCGGCCGCCAGGAGCGGCAGGGCAGCCCAGGGATCCAAGGGGGGTCAGGGATCCCGGGGAGCCCAGGGATCCAAGGGAACCAAGGGCGCGCGGCGCGGCAAGCCCCGTCGCCGGTCGTAACGGACTCAAGTACTCACTGGACTCACCGGACTCACTTCGGCGGCAAGCCCGCCGCGAAGGCGCAGCCCTCGTCGATCCACGCGCCGAGCACCGCGTCGTCCGTGAGTGAGTCCCCGGCGACCAGGATCCAGCCCCGCATCGGCCGCCCGGTCATGTCGAAGATCCGGGTGCCCGGCCTGGCCAGGGCCGCGTCGGTGCCGTCCGGGCCGACGCGGACCATGAGGTCGTCGCCGCTCACACCGACGGCCATGTTGCCCTGCAGCAGGAAGGCGATGCCGCCGAACATCTTCTTCTCGCTGACGCCCGTCTCCGCGCCGAGCCGCTCCCGGATCCGCTGGGCGAGCCCCTCGTCGTAAGCCATGAGAGCCCCTCACTCGCTGTGCTGTGTCAGCCTGCGCTCCAGGTCGCGCAGGTCCTTGCCGATGTTGGTGCGGACCTGGTGGGCCATGAGCGGTGCGATCAGGCGTGCCAGGCCTCCGGGGCCGCCGCGGACGCGGATACGGGCGAGGGTGTCGCCGTCCGGGTACGGGTCGAAGGCGTAGGTGACGTGCATCGGCATCGGCCCGGCCACGGACACCATGTCGAGCAGCCGGGGGAAGTCGTACGACGCCACGCGCAGCACATAGTCGATGCGCCGGCCGAGGAAGTACGCGGTCCGGGTGACCTCGGCACCGACGTCGAAACCGCCCCCGTCGGCCTCGCGGGTCAGCTCCGCCCTCCGGATGCCCTGGGTCCAGTCGGCGTCATGGCGCCAGTCCATGGCGTACTCGGCCACCTGCTCGGGAGGGAGCGGGATCACCCGCTCCGCCGACACGTCGATCGTCATGGCCCCACCTCGTGGTCGAAGGCGCCCGCTGCCGACTCCAGGATCCCCGCGCCGGGCGGCGGGCGCGCGGCGCGGGGATCCGGGTCGGCGGATCAGGGGGCGTACGTCGCCCCTTCGGCCGTACGCACGACCGTCTGCCCGTCGGCCTGGCTGAGCAGACCGGCGCCCACCCAGGCGTTCACGGTGGATCGGACGCGGGCGACCAGCGCGTTCTTGTCGCCGAACGGAGCCCCGGCCCAGATCTCGTCCAGCAGCGTGGTGCCGTCGGACTTGGCGGGGTTGGCGATGCCGGAGTCGGTGTTGCCGAAGGCCACCCGGGGTTCGGAGCGCCGGAAGTAGGCGTGGGTCGGGTTCTCGGTGCCCTCGAAGAACGGGGCGAACTCGGTGCCGCTGAGCGTGAAGTGCAGCGGCTTGCCGCTCACCGGGGTGAGTGTGGGCAGCAGGTCGCCGGAGAGACCGGCGTTGCGGTACAGGCCCAGCTGCAGGTGGCTGGTGGAGGAGCTGCGGCCGACGAGGTTGATCGGCCCGTACTGGAGCGTCTGCAGCGAGGGGTCGTCGATCGCCTTCTCCACCCGCAGCCGGAAGGGCATCGAGACACGCACGGTGTCCCCGCTCCGCCAGGTCCGCGACACGCTGAAGTAGCTGCCCGGCGTCGGAGTACCGCCGACCGCGCTCCCGTTGACCGTCACCCGGAACCCGGCGGTCGCCCACGACGGCACCCGCAGCCGCAGTGCGAAGGCCGCGCTGCCGCCGCCGATGGTGAGCGTGGTGCCCTGCTCCCGGGGGAAGGAGGTGGCCTGAGTGACCGTCACACCCATTTCGGACCAGGTCAGTTGGGACGGGCTGTACAGATTGACGTACAGCGACTTGCCGTCGGCGGCCTTGAAGTACACCGAGTCCTGGTACTTGGTGGCGCTCTCCATGCCGGTGCCCTCGCAGCAGGTCGTGCCCTGCTTGGGCGTGTAGTCCCGCACATGACCCGGCGTCAGCCCGATGAAGTACGTGACCAGCGGCTTCTCGGCGTCCGCCTTGTCCTGCTTGGAGCCGAGGACCTGGTTGTAGAGGGCCCGCTCGTAGTAGTCCATGTACTTCGGCTGCTGCTCGTGGAAGAACAGGGTCCGGCTCAGCTTCAGCATGTTGTACGCACAGCACGTCTCGGCGTTCGTGTCGCTGATCGTGCCCGCGATCACGTCCCGCGCCTTCCAGAACTCGCCGGTGCTGGTGCCGCCGATGCCGTACATGCGGTGCGGCACGACCATGCCCCAGAAGTTGCGGGCGGCGTCCAGATAGCGCTGCTCGCCGGTCGCGTCGTACAGCCGCAGGTACCCGGTGAAGATCGGTATGTGCTGGTTGGCGTGCAGTCCGTCGAGGATGTCGGTGTTCGCGGCGCAGTTGTCGATGAGCCGGTCCAGGTCGAACAGCTTGGCCAGCGCGAGGTGTTCGGCCTTGCCGGTGATCGTGTGCAGCTCGCAGATCGCCTCGACGATGCCGCCGAACTCGCCGCTGGAGAACAGCCCCCACATGCGCTGCAGGGTGGCCTCGGGCAGCTTGGACAGCCGTGCGTACATCCAGTCGCACATGCCGGACGCGAGATCGAGGGCCCGGGCGTCGGCGGTGGCGAGGTAGGCGTCCAGGACGCCCTTGAGGATCTTGTGCGCGGTGTAGTACGGCGCCCACACCTTGGTGTAGTCGCTGGTCGTCCGGGACTCCAGGTCGATGAACTGCGTCTCCGGGTAGGCCGCCAGGAACCCGGGGTGGCTGGGCCCGCCCCAGGTGCGGCGCAGGGTGGCGGTGAGACCGCGGCCGGAGGCGTCGGCGAGCGTGCCGCCGGAGGTCTCGTCGAAGGCGTACGACGCCAGGTTGCCGCGACCGGCCGCGGTGTCGGCGGCCCGCCTGCTCTGCAGCTCGGTGATCTCGGCGGCGGTCAGGGCACGCGACCAGACGTTGAACTCGTCGAAGGCGCCCGGGAAGACGGGGTCGGTGTCGAAGTTGGAGCGGCCTAGCCAGTTGTTGGCGAGGGTGCCGAGCGCGGCCGGAGTGAGTGACATCGCCGTGTTCCGGGCCACCGCGCTGCCGTTGACGTACAGCGTCCCGGTGCCGCCCGCGATGGTGACGGCGAGGTGGCTCCACTGGTTGAGGGGCAGCGCGGCGGTGCCGTTGATGCCCTGCTCGCCGCCCGGCCCGCTCGTGGTGATGGCGAAGCGCGGCACTCCGTCGGCGTTGCGTCCGGCCAGGTACATGTACCGGGTGTTGTTGTCGCCGAAGTCGAAGACCCGCGCCCAGTTGCCGTTGTGGGTGGGCTTCACCCAGGCCGACAGGGTGACGGCGGTGGCACCGCCGAGGACGGCCGCGGGCAGGTCGACGTACTGATACGAACCGCGGACGTTCTCCACGGCGGTACCGAACTTCCCTGCCACGCTCAGCACGGCCGGAGCCTTGCGCAGCGCCGCGCGTACCTCGGTCAGTGCCCCGACCATCGTGCGGATCCTGTCGATGAAGACCTGCTCACCGGTGCCGGCGTAGGCCTGCGACAGCATGGTCAGGAAGTGCCCGGTGTAGTGACCGCGCAGATTGCCGTTCGCCTCACCGTCCAGCCCCTCCCAGCCGCCGGGTGCGACGGCGCCGCCGGTGGCGAGCCCGGCGTTGGCGCGGAAGACCTGGAGCAGCCGGTTGACGTCGTAGCCGCGGGCGTGGTCCAGCATCAACTGCCGCTTGTCGGCGAAGAGTCCGGGGCGGAGCGCCACGTCGTCGAGGGCGAAGGGCTGGACGGACCAGGCAGCCGGGGCGGCTGCCGCGGCCGCGGCCTGTGGAGCATCAACGGCGGCTGTGGCGCGGCCAGTTGCCGCGTAGGTGACCGCCGGGGTCGCGGCGGCGAGGGCGGCGGCCTGGAGAAGGGATCGTCTGGAGAGGGGCGGTGCCATGTGTGCTCCTCCGAGTGGGGGGTCGCTTGTCCGGTGTCGATTGTTCGGTATTACGGACGATGTGCGAATAGTCGACCAGACGATAGGGAGGAGACGGGTGGGGGTCAACGGGTCTGCGGCGTTTTGATTCCGGTCAGTCCCGGAGCCAGTCGTACGCCGCCCGCGCCGTGAACTCCCGCTGTCCGCCCCGCAGTAGCAGACCGGCCGTGGCGAACTCCGGGGCGTCGGCCTGTGCGGCCACGTACGGGATCGCGACGCACCGCATTCCGGCGGCGTGTGCCGCGGCGGCGCCGGGGGCCGCGTCCTCCATGACGACACAGTCGCCCGGTGCGACGCCGAGCCTGCGGGCCGCTTCGAGGAAGACGTCCGGGGCCGGCTTGCCGTGCTCGACCTCGTCGGCCGAGACGACGGTGCGCAGATGGGCGTCCAGGCCGGTGCCGGCCAGGATCGCGGTGATGGCCTCGGGGGACGAGCCCGAGGCCACGGCCATCGGTACGCCCTCGGCCGCCAGTAGCTCCACGAACTTGCGCATCTCGGGGTACGCGCGCGTGGCGGTGCGGGCGAGTTCCAGATAGCGGCGGTTCTTGGCGGCGAGCAGGTCCTCGACGGAGGCGTGGAGGCCGTACTCCCGCTTCCAGAGCGTGACCGTCTCCAGCGTGCTGATGCCGACGTACCGCTCGTGATCCGCCCAGGTGAAGTCGGGGATGCCGTGCTCGGCGAGGAGCTGGCGCCCGGCCTCGTAGTAGTTCGGCTCGCTGTCCACGAGCGTTCCGTCGAGATCGAAGATGACCGAAATGCCGCTGAGACCGCTCATGGCCCCAGGATGTCAAAGGCCATGGGCAAGGTCATTTGCGGGCCGCCGCCCGCCCGATCGACTCCACCAACGGCAGCAGCCGGTGTGGGACACGCTCGCGCAGGGCCACCTCGGAGCGGGTGCGGACGACGCCGGGGAGGCTGATCAGCTTCTGGATCACATCCTCCAGGTGGGCGTTGTCGCGGGCCACGACACGGGTCAGCAGATCGCCGCCGCCGGTGATCGAGAAGGCCTCCACGATCTCCGGTACGGCGGCGAGCGCGTCGCCCACGTCGTCGAGATGGCCCTGGGTGACCTCGATGTGCACGAACGCCAGCACCGGATGGCCGAGGGCGGCGGGGGAGAGCGTCGGCCCCGTGCCGGTGACCACGCCGTCCCGCTCCAGCCGGTCGAGCCGGGCCTGCAGCGTGCCGCGCGCGACGCCGAGGACGCGGGCGTACTCGCGCACGCTGGTGCGGGGCTGCTCCAGGAGCAGTCGCAGGATGCGGGTGTCGAGCTCGTCGACGGGCATGGTGTTCCGGCCTTCCTTCGTGCGTGGTCCGTCGCGCGTGGTCCGTTGGCTCGCCGATGGACGGTCGAGGACCGATATGTCTGCGCCAATGGCTCAGCATATGCGAGGGCACTTGAGCCAGTCGCCCCGGTGATGCTGCAATGGAGCGGTCGATGGCGCTGCGGACCTCCGCGGCGCCTTTTTCATGCCGGTTCGAAGGGCGGTTTCAGTGCTGAAGAGGGTGTTCCTGGCGCCGGACCCGGGGCGGGCGCGGCTGCGCTTCGCCGTGCGGGCCGTCCTCGGCATCGGGCTCGCGGTCATGGTCTGCGGACTGGCCGGACACTCCCTCGTCGGGGCCGTCACCGGCGGGCTCGCCGCGCTGCTCGCCCTGTTCACCGTCACCGACTCCACCGTCCGCGGACAGGCGGTCACCACCGCGCTGCTGCCCCTCGTCGGCCTCCCCGTCCTCGCGGCGGCGGCCGAGCTGCACGACCACCCGGTCGCCCGCGACCTCACCTTCCTCGCCGTGGTCGGCGCCGGGGTGTACGCCCGCCGCTGGGGGTCGCGCGGCCACAGCCTCGGCGTCTTCGCGTTCATGACCTTCTTCGTGGCGCAGTTCCTGCGGGCCACCCCGCGCCAGCTCCCCGAGCTCTACGCCGCCGTACTGCTGTCCCTGCTCATCGCGGCCGTCGTGCGCTTCGGAGTGTGGTGCTACGAGCGCCGGATGCCCCCGGCGCCCGTACCGGCACCGCCGGGCGGGACCGGCCTGGCCCGGGTGACCACGCGCCAGGCGATCCAGGCCACCGCGGGCGCGGGCTTCGCCCTGGTCGTGGGTCAGCTGGTGTCCGGGCAGCGCTGGTACTGGGCCGTCGGCGCCACCTGGTGGATCTTCGTCAACACCGCCTCGCGCGGCGAGACCCTGGTCCGCGGCTTCCGCCGGGTCCTCGGCACGGTGATCGGCATCGGCCTCGGCCTGCTCGTCGCCGTACCGCTGGAGGGCGCGGGCCTGCCGACGGCCCTGCTCCTCGCCCTCTGCGTCTTCGGCATCTTCTACACGGCCGCCGTCTCCTACACCTGGATGATGCTCTGCGTCACGGTCCTGGCCGAGCTCCTCTACGGCCTCCTGGGCGTCCTCGACCCCGCCCTGCTGGCGCTGCGGCTCGCCGAGACCGGCGTCGGGGCGGTCGGCGCCGTGCTGGCCGTGCTGCTCGTCCTGCCCGTCACCACGCACGCCGTCACCGACACCTGGATCCAGCGCGCCCTGCGCTGCGTCCACGCGGCCACCGCCGAGGCCGCCGCCCGGCTCGCCGGGGACGAGACCGCCGACCCGGCCTCACGGCTGGCCGAACTGGAGCAGCTGCTCGGCCGGGTACGGCTCTCGGTCGCCCCGCTCGTGCACCCGCTGAACCCCGTGCCGGCCCGCAAGCGCCGCGCCCGCCGCGTCCTGGCCCTGCTCGACGACTGCGCCCGGGAGATCCGCGGCCTGGCCGCCGTCGCCGCCGACCCGGAGGCCTCGCACGACGCCCGCCTGGCCGCCGCCTGCTGGCGCGTCGAGGCCGCGGTCGAGGCCCTGACCGGCGGCACGGACGTCACCGCCCCCACCGCGCAGCCGACGGCCACGGACCCCGCGCTGGCGCATCTGCACGGCCTGGAGCGGGCCCTGGCCGAGCTGGCCCAGCCGCTGCGCGCGCCGTCCGGTTCGCGGCT
>JABFVM010000595.1 GCA_013362785.1 Streptomyces sp.
CGCTTTCCCGCCCTCACCCGACGTCGTCGGTTGCCCGTGGGTGCAACGGCTGTCCCAGGCCGAGGTTCCAGCGGCCGGACCGCCCGCTGATCGCCGTGGCCGTCAACGGCGGCACGTCGACCCGCCAGAAGGCAGCTGCCGGCGCGTCCAACACATGCACCACCACGGCCCGTACGACATCGGGTTCCACCACTGCGACCGTACGGCCCTCCGTCCGTGCCGCGCCGTCCAGCCACCGCCCGACCCGCAGGCACAGGTCCCGCACCGACTCCCCGCCGTGCGGCGCGGACGCGGGGTCGGCGAGCCACTGGCCGACCGCCGCCGGCTCGGCGCCGCCGACCTCGTCAAGAGAAAGGCCCCGCCAACGGCCCACGTCCAGCCCGGCGAGCTCCACACTCGGCTCGCCCGCACCGAGTTCCAGCGCCTCGGCGGTCTCCCGGCAGCGCGCGCCGGGGGACCTGACCACCAGGGCGGCGGGCGGCAGCACCCCGGCCGCCGCGCGTGCGTGCGCCCTGCCGATGTCGTCGAGCGAGGTCGTTCCGTCGTCGAAACGGGGCCGACGCAGCGAGGGGTTCATCGCGGGGGAGACGAAGGTGACGCGGCTGGTCATCTGGCTCATCCTTCTGCCGGGGTCGGGTGGAGGGGGTGTCCGGTGCGTAGTTGGCGCTGCTCGGCACCCGGGTCCGTGGCCCTCGGGTACCACCATGTCGGAGCGCGGGGGCAGTTGCTCGCAGAGGCGGCCACCGTCGGGTCGGCCCGGCCGTTCATCTGAGTGGAGCAAGATCGCGAGCCGTCGGCGTGGCAGGGGGATATATTGCGACTTTTCTCATTACCCTCTCATCACTGAACGAAGCCGATCCCGCACGGATCGCACCCACCTCACTCCATCGGAGAAAGACATGCACAAGCTTCGCAAGGCTGCCGTCCTGGCCGTCGCCCTCGGCAGTGTTGGACTGCTGGGCGCCGGCACGGCCAACGCCCAGGGTCTCGACGGCGGCGGCAAAGGCGGGGACCAGGTCAGCGTCCTGCAGAGCTCCAGCTGCAAGTCGCACGACCTGAACGTCGACGTTCTCGGCCAGGTCGGCGTCCTCAACGGCGCGCTGGGCAACGCGCTCAACGGTGAGGGCAACGCCGGTGGTCAGGCCGGCACCCACCTGGGCTCCGACATGGGGTGCAGCAGCAGCGCCTTCTGAGGTGCGTGCTGGAATGGGGCCTCTCGGCGCGGACCGGTGCCCCAAAGGCGGGACCTGCCGGTGGAGTAAGGGCCGTGGCACACGGTCCATGGGGTCCCGCTGACGGCAGCGCACCGGCGTCCCGTGAGCCGCATCGACCGGCCGCAGGACGATACGGATGCCGCCGGGTTGACTGCCCCTCGGAAACCGGGCAGGGGCCCGATCCATGACCCTGGATCGCGCCCCTGCCCGGTCTGTCGCGTGGATCAGCGGCGCAACCCCAGCGCCGCCCGCCCCGCGTACCGCGCCTGCGTCCCCAACTCCTCCTCGATACGGACGAGTTGGTTGTACTTGGCGGTGCGGTCGGAGCGCGACAGCGAACCCGTCTTGATCTGGCCGCAGCCGGTGGCGACGGCGAGGTCGGCGATGGTGGTGTCCTCCGTCTCGCCGGAACGGTGGGACATCACGACGGTGTACCCGGCGCGATGCGCGGTGCCGACGGTGGCCAGCGTCTCGGTGAGGGTGCCGATCTGATTGACCTTCACCAGGATCGAGTTGGCGATACCGTCCCGGATCCCGGCGCGCAGCAGCGCCTCGTTGGTGCAGAACACGTCGTCACCGGTGAGCTGGCAGCGGTCGCCGAGCCGCGCGGTCAGCGCGCGCCAGCCCTCGTGGTCGTCCTCGGCCATCGGGTCCTCGACGGAGGCGACGGGGTAGGCGTCGACCAGCGCCGCGAGATAGTCGGCGTGCTCGGCGGGGGTCCGGCGGACGCCCTCGCCCGCGTAGTCGTAGACACCGTCGCGGAAGAACTCCGACGTGGCCGGGTCCATCACCAGGGTGATGTCGGCACCCGGCTTGTAACCGGTCTGCTCGATGGCGCGTACGACGAAGTCCAGCGCCTCCTCCGCGGTGCGCAGGTCGGGTGCGAACCCGCCCTCGTCGCCGACGTTCACGCTGTGCCCGGCGGCGATCAGGTTGCCGCGCAGGGTGTGGAAGACCTCCGAGCCCATCCGGACCGCCTCGGCGAAGGTGGCCGCGCCGATGGGCGCGATCATGAACTCCTGGAAGTCCAGCGGATTGTCGGCGTGGGCACCGCCGTTGACGATGTTCATCATCGGCACCGGCAGCACCCGGGCGTCGACCCCGCCGACGTAGCGGTACAGCGGCAGCCGGTGGGAGGCCGCGGCGGCCTTGGCGGCGGCCAGGGACACACCCAGGATCGCGTTCGCGCCGAGCCGCGCCTTGTCGGCCGTGCCGTCCAGGTCGATCAGTGCCGCGTCGACGGTCGCCTGGTCGTCGGCGGAGAGTCCGACCACGGCGTCGGAGATGGTGTCGTTGACGGCGTCGACGGCCCGCCGCACCCCCTTGCCGTGGAAGCGGTCGGGGTCGCCGTCGCGCAGCTCCACCGCCTCGCGGGCTCCGGTGGAGGCGCCGGACGGGACGGCCGCACGGCCGAGCGATCCGTCCGAGAGCTCCACGTCGACCTCGACGGTGGGGTTGCCCCGGCTGTCGATGATCTCGCGTCCGACGACCCGGCTGATGACCACGGGCACGCTGCAGCTCCTCACGTTCGGTCCGTCGCGGATGACGACGGGGCTAAGTTCCAGCAGGGAACAAAGTGAGTTCCGAAAAGGAACCTACTATGGGCGCATGAGGATGCACAACGCCGACGAGACCTGCGGTATCGCCCAGGCCGCCACGGTTCTGGGCGACTGGTGGAATGTTCTGGTGCTGCGCGAGGTGGCCCGCGGACACGTCCGCTTCGACGCGCTGGCCGCCGAGATCGGCCTGTCCCGCAAGGTCCTCACCGAGCGGCTCGGCCGGCTCGTCGCGAGCGGGGTGCTGCGCCGCAGCCTCTACCAGCGGCGTCCGGTGCGCTACGAGTACCTGCTCACCGACGCCGGGACCGCGCTGCTGCCGCTGCTCGTCGCGATGCAGGACTGGGGCGACCGGTGGGTCCTGGGGGACGGCAGGCTCACGGGGACGGCCGAGACCGAGAGCGCCGAGCACGCCCGGGTGCACGCCCTGACCGGCACCCGACTGCCCGACGGCCTCGAACTGCCCGGCACGCGGGGCGCCGACCCGTCCGGTACGCAGGGCGCCGACCTGCCCCTCGTCTCCCCGGATGCCGCCGCGACCGTGCTGTTCACCTATCCCGGCACCGGGGTCGTCTGGGGCGAGGACATCCCCGGCGCCGACGGCTGCACGCTGGAGAACCGGCTCTTCCGTGACGCCTGGCCCGAGTTCCGGGAGGCGGGAGTGGACGTACGGGGAGTCAGCACCCAACTCACGTACGAGCAGAGGCAGTTCGGGAGCGCCGAGGAGGTCCCGTACCCCCTCCTCTCCGACGCCGCCCACCGGCTCGCCGCCGCCCTGCGGCTGCCGACCTTCCGGGGCGCGGGCCGACTGCGGCACAAACGCCTGATCCTGGTGGTCGACGCCGAACGGACCGTACGGCATGCGCTGTTCCCCGTCGTCGACATCCCCCACGCCGTCGCCGAGAGCCTGCGCCTGGCCGTCCGGCTCACTGGTTCACCGGTGGGGCGGTGAGTAACTAGAATCCGGCCGTCCCGTCCCTGTCGAAGTGAGGAAGTCCATGGCCGAGCTCGCGAGGATCAAGGTCGAGCCGCGGGAGCCGTTGGCCTCCGAGGTCTCCCGGCGGCTGATCGAGTACCTGATGTCGGGCGAGGTGCAGCCCGGCGACCGGATCCCCTCCGAGCGGCAGCTGACCGAGATGCTCGGCGTGAACCGGCCCACCGTCCGCGAGGCGATCAAGTCGCTGGGCTTCCTCGGTCTGCTGGAGATCCGCCAGTCCAGCGGCACCTACTTCCGCGGCACCGAGTCCGACGTCCTCTACCGCCTCTTCGAACTCGGGCTCATCCTCGGCGAGCGCGGCGCGAACGACATGCTGGAGGCCCGCGCGGAGATGGAGGTGGTGGTCGCGGGGCTGGCCGCGCGGGCGCGCGACGAGGCCGGCGTGGAACTGCTGCGCACCCGCCTGACCGCGATGCGCGACTGTCCCGACGAGGAGTTCCCCGACGCCGACACCGCCTTCCACGCGGCACTGGGCGAACTGGCCGGCAACACCGTGCTGCGGGACATGCTCAAGGGGATGCGCGCGATGATCCAGCGCGGCTGGGTCGAGCGCACCGGCGAGGTCCGCTCCCGCGAGGTCGCGTACGCCGACCATGTGCCGATCTTCGAGGCGGTCGAGCGGGGTGACGCCGAGGCGGCGCGGGCCGCGATGGCCGCCCACATGGAGGGCGCGACTCGGCGCCTGAAGGAGGCGCTGGAGCGGCGCGGGGACGCCTGACCGGGCTACGTCTGACCGGGCTTCGTCTGACCGGGCCAGGTCTGAACGGCATCGTCTGGCCGGGCTTCGTCCGACGGGCTCGAACCGGCTCGAACGGCCCGGCTCTGCGCAGGGCTGCGATGTCCCGCGCCGACGTATAAGAGCAACCGGTTGACCGGTTTACCGAAGCTCCCTACAGTGGCGGCGCGGCAGAAACGAGCCTGCCTACCGGAAAGGGGAGAACCCGGTGTCCGAGCCCCGACCGCTGGTCGCCCTGATCCATGCCGTTCCGTCCGGCGCGCGCATCGCCCAGGAGGCGTTCGCCCGTGAGTTCCCCGAGGCCCGGCGGTGGAACGTCCTCGACGACCGTCTCCTCGACGACGCGCTCGCCGCCGACGGCCTGACCGAGCCCCTGCGTCGCCGTATGCACCGGCTGATCGGCCACGTCATGGACGCGGGGGACGTACAGGGACTGCTGCTGACCTGCTCCTCGTACGGCGAGGTGGTGGAGGGCGCCCGTTCGCTCTGGGGCGCGCCGATCCTGAAGTCGGACGAGGCGATGTTCCGGGCCGCGCTCGCCGGTCCGTACGACCGGATCGCCGTGGCGGCCTCCGTCCCGCCCGCCGTCCAGGCGGCCGTCGCTCAACTGGAGGCGCTCGTGCCGTCGGTACGGGGCGGCGGCAGGCCGGTGGAGATCAGCGCCGTGCTCAGCGAGGCCGCGGTCGCGGCCGACAGCCCCGAAGCCACCGCCGCCCACCTCGCGGACGCCCTGCGCGCGGGCGGCGCGGACAGCGCCCAGGCGGTGCTGCTGGCCCAGTACTCCCTGGCCCCGGCCCGCGACACCCTCGCCGACCTGATGGGCGTGCCCGTACTGGACGGGGCCGGCACCGCAGCCCGCGAACTGCGCGCACTGCTCCTGGGGGAGACCTCACCGCATCCGGCGACGGTGTCGTGACGGCCTCCACGCCCCGCCGCGCAGACCCGACCGCACCCGACCGGAAGAGGAACCCGCATCATGAGCACCACCTACCGTCTCGGCGTCCTGGACGGCGACGGCATCGGCCCCGAGATCGTCCCCTCCGCCGTGCGGATCGCCACCGCCGCCGCGCGGGCCGCCGGCGTCTCGGTGGACTGGGTCCCCCTCCCGCTGGGCGCCACCGCCATCGAGACCCACGGCACGCCCGTACCGGACGGGACCAGGCAGACCCTCGCCGAACTGGACGGCTGGTTCCTCGGCCCGCACGACTCCGTGTCGTACCCCGAACCGCACAAGTCCGCCCTCAACCCCTCGGGCACCCTGCGCAAGCACTTCCAGCTGTTCGCCAACATCCGCCCCGCCAAGAGCTTCCCCGGCGCGAAGGCCGTCTGCGGCAACGCCGACCTCGTCATCGTCCGCGAGAACACCGAGGGCTTCTACGCCGACCGCAACACCTACGCCGGAACCGGTGAGTTCAGCCCCGTCGAGGGCGTCGCCATCGCGATGGGCATCATCACCCGCGCCGCCACCGAGCGCGTCGCCCGCGTCGCCTTCGACCTGGCGCGCTCGCGTCGCGGGAAGCTGACCATCGTCCACAAGGCGAATGTGCTGAAGCTGACCACGGGACTGTTCCGCACGGTGTGCCAGGAGGTCGCCCAGGAGTATCCGGACGTGGCCGTCGACGACTTCCACATCGACGCCATGACCGTCCATCTGGTGCGCCGCGCCCAGGACTTCGACGTCATCGTCACCGAGAACATGTTCGGCGACATCCTCTCCGACCTCGCCGGCGAGATCAGCGGCTCACTGGGCACCGCGCCCTCCATCAACGCCTCCGCCGACACCGCCATGGCCCAGGCGTCGCACGGCTCCGCGCCCGACATCGCAGGGCAGGACATCGCCAACCCGGTCGCCATGATCCTCTCCGGCGCGATGCTGTTCGAGTGGCTCGGCGCCAAGCGCGGCGACACGGCCGTCGTACGCGCCGCGAAGATCATCGACACCGCCGTGGCCGCCACCATCGAGAGGGGCGTTTCCACCCGCGACCTGGGCGGCTCGGCCTCCACCAGCGAGTTCACCGCCGCCGTCATCAAGGCGATCGGCGCAGGCACCGGCCAGTAGCAGCCCTCGGTCGTCCGGATGGGCCCACCACGCCACCACGCCACCTTGCCCCCGACCTGATGAGCCGTACGACGCACAGCCCGAGGAGAGACCCCGACCATGCCCCTGCGCATCGGCTGCATCGCCGACGACTCTCCTCGGCGCCCTCGCCTCCCGCCTGGTCGAGCGCGGCGTACGGCGTCTGCTCGGCGCCGGTGGGGAGACGTCCGGCGCCGTCACCACCGCCCTGAGCATCCGCAGCGTTCTGGTCGGCGACGAAGCCGACCCCGGCGTCCCCTGGACCCACGCCACCACCGAGGCGGGCGATCTCGCGCTGATGCTCAAGTCCGGCAACTTCGGCACCCCTGACCTCTTCGTCCGGGCCCTGCACACCCCGGCGGAGCCCAGGTGACCGTCCACGCCGACGAGTCGGCCGCGCGCGACGCCATCGTGGCCACCGCCCGCTCCCTCTTCGACCGTGGCCTCACCCACGGCTCGACCGGCAACCTCTCCGTCCGCCTCGCCGACGGCACCCTCCTGCTCACTCCGACCGGCGCCGCCCTCGGCACCGTCACGGCGGCGGAACTGTCCCGCACGGATGTGCACGGCCGGTATCTCGGTGGTCCGAGGCCCACCAAAGAGGCGTTCCTGCACGCCGCCTTCTACCGTGCCCGCCCCTGCGCGCACGCCGTCGTCCACCTGCACTCCACCCACGCCGCCGCCCTGTCCGTCCGCGCCGACCTGAACCCCGACGACGTACTGCCGCCCCTGACCGCCTACTACGCGATGCGCATCGGCACCCTGCCCCTGCTGCCCTACCACGCCCCCGGCGACCCGGCCCTGGAACCCCTCGCCGAGCGCACGGCCCGCACCCATCACGCCGTCCTGCTCGCCAACCACGGCCCCGTGATCGCCGCCCCCACCCTCCGTCAGGCGGCCGACGCGGCCGAGGAACTGGAGGAAACGGCCAGGCTGTTCTTCCTCCTCCACGGCCACCCCACCCGTCCCCTCACCGCCGAGCAGGCCGCCGCGCTCGCCCCTGGCCGTCAGTCCACGGGCTCGTAGGCGCTGATGACGTAGAGCGCCTCGTCGTCGATCGCGTTCTCCATCCAGTCCACGGAGATCCGCACCGGGTGCCCGTCGGCCGCGTACCGCGCCTCGGCCTTGTCCGCGTCGTCGCGCCGCGCCTGTTCCAGCTCGTCGAGGAGCTCCCCGATGGTGGGCACCGCGTCGGGGACGTCCTTGACGATCCGGCGGGCGCTCTCGTCGAGGCCCACCGCCTCGGCCACGGCTCCGTCGCGGACCGTGATCCGGAAGGTGCCGAGCAACGTCCGTTCCCCGGCGCTGGACTGGAGCGTGTAGGTGTACGAGTCGGGCTCCTGCCACGGGGCCCGGCTCTGAGTGCCCACGCCCTTCGTCCCGGTGCCACAGGCGGCGACCCCGCAGAGCAGCCCTCCGAGCAGCACGGCCCCGGACACGGCACGGGCGGTGCGGGAGGTGAGAGATACGGCGGTCACGGCGGAAGTCCCTTCGAGACGGCTACCGCTATGACGCCGGTCGCCCCGGCGACGTTCGGCCGCCCTTCCCGAACCGTGCGGTCACCGCGCCACTCTCCGTGATTTGGACGGGCCCTTCCCATGCGCTGTATCAGCGCTGCACGGACGCTAACCGCCGTTTCGACACAGTGGAACCACCCACGTCACCAGGGGAAACACCAGAAGGGAAGCGCGCCATGGGCAGTGTCTCGCAACCGCAGCGGAGAGCCTTTCTCACCGGAGGGATACTCGCCACCGCGGCCGTGATGACCGGCTGTTCGTCGAAGACGGACACCGGCACGGCAGCGGACAGGACGGCGGCCGCCGGAGCGGCGTCGACCCCCTCACCCTCCCCGAGCGCACCACCCCCGGACTCCCCCTGGGGGGCGTTCGCGCGGCTCATGGAGGGCAACAAGCGCTGGGTGGACGGGAAGCTCCAGCACCCCAACCGGGATCTCGACCGGCGTGCGTTCGTCGCCCCGGAGCAGGACCCGTACGGCGTGATCCTCTCCTGCATCGACTCCCGGGTGCCGCCGGAGCTCCTCTTCGACACCGGGCTCGGCGACTTGTTCGTGCTGCGCACCGGAGGGCAGGTCGTGGCACCGGTGGTCACCGGTTCCGTCGAGTACGGACCCATGACCTCGGGGACCCCGCTGATCGTCGTCCTCGGGCACCAGCGCTGCGGCGCGGTCAAGGCTTCGTACAAGGCCCTGAAGGACAACAAGCCGCTGCCGGGCACCCTGCAGTCCATCGCCGAGGCCCTCCGCCCGGCGTACGAGGCGATCTCCCAGCAGAAGCACGCGGACCCGGTCGACGCCATGACCCGCGTCCACGTCAAGCAGACCGCCGCCGATCTGCGGAGCAACGCCGATCTCGCTCCGCTCGTGAAGAAGGGCGACCTGGCCGTCGTCAGCGCCTACTACTCGCTCGACACCGGCCGGGTGGAGGTCCTCACCGGGGCGCCCTCCGCCTGACGAGGGGATGACCGGCCGCTGTTGGGGGCGGCCGGTCATCGCCCCCCTCCCCTCTCACCGGGCAGCGCCGACGCCAGCAGTTGCGCCAGGTGGACGGCCTCGTGCCCGCCGCTGTCGAGTTCATGGATCTGCGTACGGCAGCTGAAGCCGTCGGCGAGCACGACCGTGCCGGCGTCCTCCTCCCGCAGCCGGGGCAGCAGGACGCGTTCCGCGCAGGCCCGGCTGACCTCCGAGTGGCCCCGCTCGAAGCCGAAGTTGCCGGCCAGCCCGCAGCAGCCCGAGTCGAGCCGCTCGGTGTCGGCCCCGGCGCGGCGCAGCAGCTTCGCGTCGGCCTCCCAGCCCAGTACGGCGTGCTGATGGCAGTGCACCTGCGCCACCGCGCGGGAGGCGCGCTCGGGCACCTGCGGGGGCTCGTATCCCGGGCTGTGCTCGGTGAGCAACTCGGCCAGGGTCACCGTCTGTTCCGCCAGCCTGCGCACATCCCGGTCGCCGGGGAACAGCTCCCCTGCGTCCGACCGGAACACGGCGGTGCAGCTCGGTTCCAGGCCGACCACCAGCCCGCCCTCCCGCAGATGACGGCCCAGGTGGCGGACGGTCCGCGTCAGGACGCGTTCGGCGATGCCGAGTTGACCGGTGGAGATCCAGGTCAGGCCACAGCACAGCGGTTCGCTCGGCATCGTCACACGCCAGCCGGCATGCTCCAGCAGCTTCACCGCGGCCTGCCCGACGTCCGGGTGGAAGAAGTTGGTGAACGTGTCCGGCCACAGCAGCACCGTCCCCCGCGCCCCGGCGACGGAGCCGTCACGGCGGGCGAACCAGCTCTGCAGCGACTGCCGGGCGAACCGCGGCACCTCCCGGTCCGCGACCCCGGCCACCGCGACCGCCAGCCGCGACAACGGCGGCGTGTGGGTGAACGCGTTGACCACCGGCCCGAGCCCGCCCCGCACCACGGCCTGGGCGACGACCGGCAGCCATCCCATCGACAGGTCCGAGCGCGGCCTGCGCCAGGGGCGCCCCGCGTAGTGGTGCGACAGGAACTCCGCCTTGTAGGTCGCCATGTCGACATCGGCCGGGCAGTCGCTCTTGCACCCCTTGCAGGCCAGACACAGATCGAGGGCGTCCTTCACCGCCCGCGAACGCCAGCCGTCGCGGATCGCGCTGTCGCCGTGCCCGTCGAGCATCTCGAACAGCAGCCGCGCCCGGCCCCGCGTGGAGTGCTCCTCCTCCCGCGTGACCTGGTAGGACGGGCACATCACCGCGCCGCCCTCGGTGTCCGTGCGCCGGCATTTGCCCACGCCCACACACCGGTTGGCGGCCTGCGCGAACGACCCGCCGTCATGCGGGAAGCGGAAATGCAGGTCACGTGGGTCGTCCGGCGCCCAGTCGCCGCCGAGGCGGAGGTGCTCGTCGAGCCCGTACGGCGCCACGACCTTCCCGGGGTTCATCCGGTCGCCCGGGTCGAAGACGGCCTTGAGCCGCCCGAACGCCGCCACCAGCTCCTCCCCGAACATCCGCGGCAGCAGCTCGCCCCGGCTCTGCCCGTCCCCGTGCTCACCGGACAGGGACCCGCCGAACTCGACCACGAGATCGGCCGCCCGCTCCATGAACCGCCGGTAGTCCGCCACTCCCTGAGCGCTGTACAGATCGAAGGGGATCCGCGTGTGCACGCAGCCCTGCCCGAAGTGGCCGTAGAGGCTGGGCCCGGCGTCGCTCAGATACCCGAACTCCTCGAACAGACCGTGCAGCCGCCGCAGATAGTCGCCGAGCCGCTCCGGCGCCACCGCCGAGTCCTCCCAGCCCTCCCAGGTGTCCGGGTGGCCGGGGATGTGCGCGGTGGCGCCGAGACCGGCCTCGCGGACCTGCCAGAGCTGCTCCTCGTGGGCGGGGTCGTCCAGGAAGGCGACCTCGGGGTCGTGCTCGGACTCGTGCAGCCCGTCCAGCATCCGGTGGGCCAGTTCGTCGGCCTCGTCGACGGTCTCGCCGCCGAACTGCACCATCAAGAAGGCTTTGCCTTCGGGCAGTTGGGCGATGGCCCGCGGGTTGAGGTGCTTGAGCCGTTCGTCGTGGACGAGGTGGTGATCGACGCCCTCCAGCGCGATCGGCTCGTACGGCAGGATCTCCGGTACGGCGTCCGCGGCGACCGCGATGTCCGGGAACCCCAGCACCACCAGCGAGCGTTCCTTCACCACAGGGACCAGCTTCAGCTCCGCCCGGAGCACGGTGACGAGCGTCGACTCGCTGCCGACCAGCAGCCCGGCGACGTCGAAGCCGTGCTCGGGGAGCAGCGAGTCCAGGTTGTAGCCGGAGACCCGGCGGGGGATCCCGGGGAAGCGGCGCCGGATGTCGTCGGCGCAGGCGTCGCGCAGGGCGCGCAACCGCCGGTACAGCGCGGCCCGCAGATCACCGTGCCGCTCGATCTCGGCGTACTCCTCGTCGCTGGTCTCCCCGCACCAGAAGCGGGTGCCGTCGTAGAGGAGCACCTCCAGGCGGGCGACGTTGTCGACGACCTTGCCGGTCGCCTGGGCGGTGGCGCCGCACGAGTTGTTGCCGATCATGCCGCCGATCGTGCAGTTGGCGTGGGTCGCGGGCTCGGGGCCGAAGCGCAGCCCGGTCGGGGCGAGCCGGCGGTTGAGCTCGTCCAGGACGATCCCCGGCTGCACGACACAGGTGCGGGCCTGGACGTCGACCGACTCCAGGCCCGTGCAGTACTTCGACCAGTCGATCACCACGGCCGTGTTGGCGCACTGCCCGGCCAGGCTGGTCCCGCCGCCCCGCGACAGCACGGGCGCGTCGTACTCCCGGGCCACGGCCACCGCCTCCACGGCCGCCTCGGGCGTGTGCGGTACGACCACGCCGATCGGCGTCTGGCGGAAGTTCGAGGCGTCGGTGGAGTACGCGGCCCGGCTCCCGGCGTCGAAACGGACCTCGCCGTCGACGCGCTCGCGCAGGGCCGACTCAAGGGCGGCCGGGTCGGATGGGGATGCCGTCTCGCGGCGTACGACGGGGGCGGGCAGGTCCGTGATGCCCATGAACGCCTCCTCGGTGTCGGTGGGAGCCCCGCCCGGGTACCCGCGACCGCGCCGGGGACTACTCCGGTGCCGGCTCCGCCACGACGTCGGGAATCAGCGCGCCCATCGCCTGGCGCTGGGTCGGCCCCATGAACCGGCCGAGGGCCTCCTTGACCGTCTCGGCAAGGACCTCGGAGGCCTCCTTGAGCAGGCCGCGGGCCTTCTCGGTGAGGGCGACCTCGACGCCCCGCTTGTCCCCGCAGACCGACTTGCGGGTGACCAGGCCGGCGTGCTGGAGGCAGGCGATCTGGTAGGTGAGGCGCGTCTTGGGGCGGCCGAGCAGCTCGGCGATCCGTGTCATCCGCAGCGCCTCGCCGGGGTCCGCGGCGAGCAGGCACAGGACCAGGAACTCGTCGTGCGAGACGTCCAGCCGCTCCTTGACGACGGTGCGCAGCTCCTGCTCGACGGCTCCGGTCGCGGCCAGCATCAGCATCCAGGCGTGCAGCTCGACGGGCAGGAGTCCGTCGCCGGAGACGGTGGGGCAGTCGGAGTGGTCGGCCATGAATTCCAGTGTAGCTGTTGTTCAAAATTGGAGTATCGGCTAGCGTGGAGTCGTCCAAATTTGGATTACAGAGTGCAGGAGTGAAAGATCATGACCGTCGCCGTCGAAACCGGAACCTGGCAGCTCGACACCGCCGCCTCCACCGTCGCCGTCCGGCACAGGACGTTCTGGGGCCTGGTCACCGTGAAGGGCGCCTTCACCGCCGTCAACGGCAACGGCGAGGTGCGGCCCGACGGCTCCGCCGTAGGCACGATCACCCTGGACGCCGGCTCCCTGGACACCCGCAACGCCAAGCGCGACGAACACCTTCGATCCGCCGACTTCTTCGACGCCGCCAACCACCCCGAGATCACCTTCTCGGTCCGCGGCGCCGAACTGCGCGACGGCGACGAGGTGCACGTCGTCGGTCAGCTCACGGTCCGGGGCATCAGCCGGCCCCAGTCCGTCACCGCCCGCCTCGTCGGCGCGGACGACCGCTCGCTCACCCTGGACACCGAGTTCACCGTGGACCGCGAGCAGTTCGCCATGGGCTGGAACCAGCTCGGCATGATGCGCGGCCTCACCACGGTCGCCGGCACCCTCCGCTTCACCCGGACCGCGGCAGCCTGACGTCGGCGCTCGACAGCGTCTGCGGTACGGCCGTGAAGGCCCGCAGCCGGATCCGTACGCCCGGACGGGGAAGTCGGAACCTGCCCGCGGGCGGCCGGAGTTCATAGCGCGCCGTCGTGTGGGCGGGCAGCGCGGCCGGGCCCCGTACGACCGTCCAGTACTGGTTCATGCCCTGCCCCGTGGTGAGCGTGAAATGGGGCGTGAGGGCGACGGCGCCGGTGTTGGTGACCTCGACCTCCAGCCGGGACACGGCAGTCGGCGTCGCCCACCGCGCCGACGCCACCCGCATGCCCAACGGAGGCGTCCCCGTCGCCGCCCAGGCCGCGCCCGCCAGGGCCGGGGTGAGCAGCAGAGCGGCCGCGGCGAGCCGTGCCGGGCGCCGGTACAGCGGGCGTGGGCGCGGCTGCCAGGCGGTGGCGAACTCCGACGCCGGGGCGGTGACCGCCGCCGCCAGCCACAGCCGCGTCATCAGCAGGTAGTAGCCGTCCTGGGAACGCGTCGCCACGAAGAACGCGCACCACGGCAGGACGGTGGCCGCCGGCCCCAGCCGCCGTACGAACACCACGAACACCGCGAGCAGACCCGCCGCCAGCAGCAGGCTCGCGTGGGAGTAGGAGGGTCAGCACGCGGTGCCACTGGGTGGCGGGTTCCGGGACGGCGGACGCCGGGGAGCTGGTCCGCCGGACCGGTGTCAACGGC
>JABFVM010000134.1 GCA_013362785.1 Streptomyces sp.
CGGCCTCCGACAGCGCGGCCAGGAAGGGCAGTTCGGTGGTGCCGGGGTTGCCGAAGACGCGGTCCACGCCCTCGCCGCGCAGGATGTTCAGCAGGGCGAGGGCGGGACGGTATCCCATGGGGGCTCCTCGTGGGGCGGGGACCGTGGGGACGGTAACCGGGCGAAGGGTCGCCCGGTCAGCGTCCAGGTCCCTGCCCCGAGGGGCAAGACCGCCGTGTCGCTGAACGACACGGGTGAGGGCACGGTGAGGGACACAGCTGAGCGGCACGTGGGCCGCGTCGTCGCGGTCAGCGGGCGTCGGTGAAGGTCTCCCCCTTGTCCGCCTTCTCCACCAGCAGCGCCGGCGGGGTGAACCGCTCGCCGTAGCCCTCGGCCAGCTCACGCGCGCGTGCCACGAAGCCGGGGAGGCCGCCTTCGTATCCGTTGATGTACTGGAGGACGCCGCCGGTCCAGCCCGGGAAGCCGATGCCGAAGATGGAGCCGATGTTGGCGTCGGCGACCGAGGTCAGGACGCCTTCCTCCAGGAGCCGGACCGTGTCCAGGGCCTCGGAGAACAGCATGCGTTCCTGCATGTCCCGGAAGGGGATCTCCGCGTCCGCACGCGTGAAGTGCTCGCGCAGTCCCGGCCACAGACCGGCCCGCTTGCCGTCCTCGCCGTACTCGTAGAAGCCCGCGCCGCCGCTGCGGCCGGTGCGGTCGAACTCGTCGACCATGCGGTCGATGACGGCCTCGGCGGGGTGTCCCGGCCAGGTGCCGCCCGCCTCCTCGACGGCGCGCTTGGACTCGTTGCGGATCTTGCGCGGGAGCGTCAGCGTCAGTTCGTCCATCAGGGACAGCACCTTGGCCGGGTAGCCCGCCTGGGCCGCCGCCTGCTCGACCGACGCGGGCTCGATGCCCTCGCCGACCATCGCCACGCCCTCGTTGATGAAGTGGCCGATGACCCGGGAGGTGAAGAAGCCGCGCGAGTCGTTGACGACGATCGGCGTCTTGTTGATCTGCCGGACCAGGTCGAACGCCCGGGCCAGCGCCTCGTCCCCGGTGCGCTCGCCCTTGATGATCTCGACGAGCGGCATCTTGTCGACGGGCGAGAAGAAGTGCAGTCCGATGAAGTCGGCCTGGCGCTCCACGCCCTCGGCGAGGGCGGTGATCGGCAGCGTCGAGGTGTTGGAGCACAGCAGCGCGTCCGGCGCCACGATGTGCTCGATCTCCTGGAACACCTTGTGCTTGAGCTCGGGGTTCTCGAAGACGGCCTCGATCACCGCGTCGCAGCCCGCCACGTCCTGCGGGTCGCCCGTGGGCGTGATCCGGGCGAGCAGCGCGTCGGCCTTCTCCTGCGTCGTACGGCCCCGGGAGACCGCCTTGGCGCACAGCTTCTCCGAGTAGCCCTTGCCCTTGGCCGCGGCCTGCGTCGACACGTCCTTGAGGACCACCTCGATGCCGGCGCGGGCGCACGAGTAGGCGATGCCCGCGCCCATCATCCCGGCGCCCAGCACGGCGACCTTGCGGACCTTGCCCGCCTCGATGCCCTTGGGGCGGTTGGCGCCGGAGTTGACGGCCTGGAGGTCGAAGAAGAACGCCTGGATCATGTTCTTGGAGGTCTGGCCCGCCGCCAGCTCCACGAAGTAGCGGGCCTCGATGAGCTGGGCCGTCTCGAAGTCGACCTGGGCGCCCTCGACGGCGGCCGCGAGGATGTTGCGCGGGGCCGGGTAGGGGGCGCCGTTCGTCTGCTTGCGCAGGTTGGCCGGGAAGGCGGGCAGGTTCGCCGCGAACTTGGGGTTGGCCGGGGTGCCGCCGGGGATCCGGTAGCCCGGCCTGTCCCAGGGCTGCTGCGACTCGGGGTGGGCCTCGATGAAGGCGCGGGCCTTGGCGAGCAGTTCGTCCTGGGTGGCGGCGACGTCGTCGACCAGGCCGTTCTGCAGGGCGCGCTGCGGGTTGTACTGGGTGCCCTGGAGGAGGACCTTCAGCAGGGCGTCGGCGATGCCGAGGAGGCGGACGGTGCGGACGACGCCGCCTCCGCCGGGCAGCAGGCCGAGGGTGACCTCGGGGCAGCCGATCTTGGAGCCGGGCGCGTCGAGGGCGATGCGGTGGTGGCAGGCGAGGGCGATCTCGTAACCGCCGCCGAGGGCCGCGCCGTTCATCGCGGCGACGACCGGCTTGCCCAGCGTCTCGATACGGCGCAGGTTGCGCTTGATGGCCATGCCGCCGTCCAGCAGGTCCTGCGCGGTGTCGGGGGTGACCCGGATCAGGTCGCGCAGGTCGCCGCCGGCGAAGAAGGTCTTCTTGGCGGAGGTGATGATGACACCGCGGATGGTGTCCTTCTCGGCCTCCAGCCGGTCCGTGATCACGGCGAGGGAGTCGCGGAACGCCTGGTTCATGGTGTTCGCGGACTGGTTGGGGTCGTCCAGGACGAGGGTGACGACGCCGGTGCGGTCCTGTTCCCAGCGGATGGTGGTGCTCTGAGTCATGACGGGGGTCTCCGTAGAAGTCTCTGAAGTCTCTTGGTTCCGCCGGGGTTTCAGATGCGCTCGACGACGGTGGCGATGCCCATGCCGCCGCCGACGCAGAGGGTCGCGAGGCCGTAGCGCTTGTCCTGGCGCTCCAGTTCGTCCACGAGCGAGCCGAGGATCATCGCGCCGGTCGCGCCGAGGGGGTGGCCGAGGGCGATCGCGCCGCCGTTGACGTTGACCTTGTCCAGGGACAGGCCCATGTCCCGCACGAAGCGCAGGACGACCGCCGCGAACGCCTCGTTGATCTCCACGAGGTCGATGTCGTCGATGGTCAGCCCGGCCTTGGCGAGCGCCTTGCGGGTGGCGGGCGCGGGGCCGGTGAGCATGATCGTGGGCTCGGAACCGGAGACGGCGGCGGAGACGATCCGCGCGCGGGGCGTGAGGCCGTAGCGGTCGCCGACCTCCTTGGAGCCGATGGCGACCAGGGAGGCGCCGTCCACGATGCCGGAGGAGTTGCCCGCGTGGTGGACGTGGTCGATCTTCTCGACCCAGTGGTACTTCTGCAGCGCCACGGCGTCGAAGCCGCCCAGGTCGCCGATGTCCGCGAAGGACGGCTTGAGCTTGCCGAGGGAGTCGGCGGTGGTGCCGGGGCGCATGTGCTCGTCGTGGTCGAGGACGACCAGGCCGCTGCGGTCCTTGACCGGGACGACGGAGCGGTCGAAGCGGCCCTCCTTCCAGGCGGTCGCCGCACGCTCCTGCGAGAGCGCCGCGTACTCGTCGACGTCCCGGCGGGAGAAGCCCTCGATGGTGGCGATGAGGTCGGCGCCGATGCCCTGCGGCACGAAGTTGACGGC
>JABFVM010000391.1 GCA_013362785.1 Streptomyces sp.
GGCACCGGGACCGGTGGGCGGGGTGCCCGGGCCGCCGGGACCGCTCGGGCCGCCGGGGCCCGAACCGCCGGGCAGACCGGCGCCGTTGGTGGCCGGACCGCTCTGACCGCCCTTCGGTCCCGAGGACTTGCGGGGCGCGAACCAGTCGCTCGTCTTCTCCTCCGTCTGCGCCCCGGGCTCGGCCGGGGGCTCGACGGTGCCCATGGACGTGGACGTGGGAGCGGACGGTGCCGGCGGCTCGGGGTCCGGGCTGCCGCCGGAGGACTCGGCCTCGGCGACGGGCTTGCGCACGACGACCGGCGGAATGGGCCGCGACCCGGGGATGTTGATCCGGATCCGGGTCGTCAGCGTGGTCTCGGTCTTGCGTTCCTCCGGCTGCGAGGCCGAACGGCCCGCGTCCGCACTGCCGTCGGAAGCCATGGGGGTCCCGTACGGCGGCGTGCCCGAGGGGTATGCGGCTCCGCCGCGCCCGTTGGGCCCGGAGGACGGAGTGTCAGTTTCACGACTCAAGGCAGGTTCTCCCGGTTGGCTCCACCGCCCGATTCGACCTCATTGCTGCGGGCGGCTCGGCGGCGCGCACCACCATACTGGCCACGTCTGGCCCGCATCCCACGACCGCCTGGGAAACCCACACGGGACTCGCACGAGTACGTGGTGGAGAAGTGGTACGTCACTTGGCAAGTCGGACGCCGTCGCCGTCCGGTTGCCGCACCGGGGCGAGGGTGGCGCAGATCACAGCCACAGCCATGCCGCCGAGCAGGAAGAGATAGGAAGCGGTCCCTGTGCCGAAGACGAAGTCGCCCTCCGGGCGGCTGGCGGTGAGCAGGATGACGGCGATCATCCAGCCGCCGGCGGGTGCGACGGCCCCGGCCCGGCTGCCGGTCGCCCGGGCGCCGCCGAGACAGAGCCCGGCCTCGCCCGCGAGCGCGAGCAGCAGGCCGCCCGGGAACCACGCGGGCTGGACCAGTGCCCCGGCCACCCCGACCACGGCGCCGAGCACGAAGAGCCCGATGCAGGCGAGGACCCGTGGGCCGGAGGGCCGCTTCAGCGGCTGGGCGAGCATCGAGCTCATGACGCCTCCTCGATCCCGGCGAACAGGTCGGACTCTGTCCCCGCCCCGCGCTCCCCGCTCTCTCCGCGGACCAACTCGTAGTACTCGGTGGTGAAGAGGGGTTGCGCGAGTTCGTTGGAGAGCGCGAAGTACCGTCCGTCGGGCGCGACCTCGATCTGCGTGGCGTGGGCGCGCATCGCGGCGGCCTTGGCGGCGGCGTGGGCGGTGCCGTCGATCACGGTGGTGATGCGCTCGTCGTCGACCACGCCCGGCACGTCGTCGACGGAGGCGGACTTGTCGAAGGGCAGTCCGGGCAGATCGGCCTGAAGCCGGGCGAAGGCCTCGTCGGCGACGGTGCGCGGGACGCGGTTCCAGTAGATCCTGGGGATCCGCAGGCCCGCCTCGTCGGCCAGCTCGGCCGCGCGCATGGCGATGCGGTGGGCCTGGATGTGGTCGGGGTGGCCGTATCCGCCGTCGGGGTCATAGGTGACGAGGACCTGGGGGCGCACCTCCAGGATCACCTCGACCAGCGCCCGGGCCGCGTCGTCGACGTCCGCCTGCCAGAGGCTGGCCGGGTCGTCGTTGTCGGCGAGGCCCATCATCCCCGAGTCCTCGTAGCGGCCCGGTGCGCCGAGGAGACGGAAGTCCTCGACGCCCAGCTCGCGCATCGCGGCGGCGAGCTCGGCCAGGCGGTGTTCGCCGAGGCCGGTGCCGGTCAGGTGCTGAAGCTCGGGGGGAATGACCTCGCCGTGCTCACCGAGGGTGCAGGTGACCAGGGTCACATGGGCACCCTCGGCCGCGTACTTGGCCATGGTCGCGCCGTTGTTGATCGACTCGTCGTCCGGGTGCGCGTGCACCAGGAGCAGACGTCGGGCGGGCAGGTCCGTCATGCCCCCACCCTACGAGGAGACCACGCGGCTCAGAACTTGATGCTGCCGATCATGCCGGCGATGTTCGTCGTCAGCTCACTGATGGTGGGGGCGACGGTCGAGGACGCCAGGTAGAACCCGAGCAGCATGCAGACGACCGCATGAGCCGCCTTCAGTCCTGACTTCTTGATCAGCAGGAAGACGATGATCGCCAGTAGCACAACCGCCGAAATCGAGAGTGCCACGGCGGCTCACCTCCAAGAATCCCAAGCGCGGGGGGAACGGACTATGGGGGCAGATAAATCCATGCAACAGCCAGCAGGTTCATACCCACTATGCGGTTGTGATCATAACTATCCGTACGTGCGCATCGATCGGCGCACAGCCGCACAAGGGGGCGCACTGGCCAATATGGTCGGGGCATGACGACCGAGCCTGTCTCCTTCCCACGCCGGCACGCCCGCACCCAGAGGTTCACGCTCGGCGCGCCGCGCGCGTTCACGGTGGCGCCCGACGGCAGCCGTGTCGTGTTCCTGCGCTCGTCCTCGGGTACGGACCCGGCGAACTCGCTCTGGGTGCTGGACACGGCGGACGGCGGGGAGCGCGTGGCGGCCGACCCGCGCGCCCTGCTGGGCGGCACCTCGGAGGACCTCCCGCCCGAGGAGCGGGCCCGCCGCGAGCGCATCCGTGAGGCCGGGGCCGGCATCGTCGCCCACGCCACCGACAACGCCGTCGAGTTGGCGTCTTTCGCCTTGTCAGGGCGGCTTTTCACGGCCGAGCTACGGGCCGGGACGGCACGTGAACTCCCGGTGCCGGGGCCGGTGATCGACCCGCGTCCGTCCCCCGACGGGCGGCACGTCGCGTACGTCGCTCAGGGCGCCCTGCGGGTGGTGGGCGCCGAGGGCGAGGGCGATCGTGCGCTCGCCGAGCCGGAGTCGGACGGGGTCACCTATGGACTGGCCGAGTTCGTCGCGGCCGAGGAGATGGGGCGCTATCGGGGCTTTTGGTGGGGCCCGGAGTCGGACCGGTTGCTCGTGGCGCGCGCGGACGACACGCCGGTGCGCCGGTGGTGGATCTCCGATCCGGCGCGTCCGGAGGCCGAGCCGCAGCGCGTGGCGTATCCGGCGGCGGGGACCGGGAACGCGGAGGTACGGCTGTTCGTGATCGGCCTGGACGGGGTCCGCACCGAGGTCGCGTGGGACCGCGCCAGGTACCCCTATCTGGCACGAGTGCACTGGTCGGCGGCGGGTGCGCCGCTGCTGCTCGTACAGGCGCGCGATCAGCGCAGCCAGTTGTTCCTGGCCGTGGACCCGGCGACGGGGGCGACGCGGATGGTGCACGCCGACGAAGATCCACAATGGCTGGAACTGTTCG
>JABFVM010000006.1 GCA_013362785.1 Streptomyces sp.
GCTACTTCCTCCGAACCCATCGACCTCGTCCAAGCCACCCAAGACGCCGTCCGCGCCTGGGCCCGGCGTGAGGGCACCGGGGGCGCTCCTCCCGTGGTGATCGTCGACCAGTTCGAGGAGACCTTCACCCTCTGCCCGGACGAGGCCGCTCGCCGTACCTTCATCCAGGTCCTCAGCGCCGCCTGCACGCCCCCCGAACCCGGCGATCCCGCCCCCGTGCTCGTCGTCCTCGGTATCCGTGCCGACTTCTACGAGCAGTGTCTGGCGCACCCGGAGCTGGCCGACGCGTTGCAGCACCGGCACATGGTGCTCGGGCCGCTCACCACCTCGGAGCTGCGGGAAGCGGTGAACGGGCCCGCCAAGGCGGTGGGGCTGGAGCTGGAGCCGGGGCTGGCGGAGCTGATCGTGCGGGAGGTGAGTGCGGACGGGCCGCGCGGGACGCATGACGCCGGGGTGCTGCCGCTGCTGTCGCACGCGCTGCTCGCCACCTGGCAGCGGCGCAAGGCGGGGCGGCTGACGCTGGCCGGGTATCGCGCCGCCGGCGGGATCCAGGGGGCGGTGGCGGCGACCGCCGAGCGTGCCTGGTCCGGGCTCGATCCGGCGGCGCGTACGGCAGCGCGGCTGCTGCTGCTCCGGCTGGTCCGGCTCGGCGAGGACACGCAGGCCACCCGGCGGCGCGGGACCCGGCGGCAGCTGGCGTCGGAGTCGACGGATCCCGGCAAGACCGAGGAGTCGCTCGAAGCGCTGGTGCGGGCCCGGCTGGTGACGCTGGACGCGGAGACCGTGGAGATCACGCACGAGGCGCTGCTGCATGCCTGGCCCCGGCTGCGGGACTGGATCGACGACGACCGGCAGGGCAATCTGCTGCGTCAGCGGCTGGAGGAGGACGGCCGGGCCTGGGAGGAGTCCGAAAGGGATACGTCCCTTCTGTATCGGGGGTCGCGGCTGGAGCAGGCCCACGGGTGGGCCCGTTCCGCCGGGGACATCTTCCTGACCCGCAGTGCCGTGGAGTTCCTGGCCGCCTCCGTGCGGCTGCGCAGGCGCACCGTGTGGCTCATGCGGAGCGCGGTGGCGGCGCTGGTCGCGCTGGTGATGGTGGCCGTCGGGGCGGCGGTGGTCGCCTGGCAGCAGCGGGACGACGCCGTGTTCGCGCAGGTGCTCGCCGAGGCCGACCGCGTCCAGGACACCGATCCGTCACTGTCCGCCCAGCTCGACCTCGTGGCCCACCGGCTGCGCCCGGGCGACGAGGGCGCGAGCAGCCGGCTGATCTCGATCGTCAACGCGCCCCTGGCCACCCCGCTGCTCGGCCACTCGGGCGCCGTCTACCTGACCACGTTCAGCCCGAACGGCCATGTCCTGGCCACCGCCAGCTACGACCGGACCGTACGCCTGTGGGACGTGAGCGACCGCTCCCACCCCAAGCCCCTGGGCGGCCCCCTCGGCGGCCACACCAGCTGGGTGAGCAGCGCCGTCTTCAGTCCCGACGGCCGCACCCTGGCCAGCGCCGGCGACGACGGCACGATCCGGCTGTGGGATGTGAGCGACCCCGCGCACCCGTCGCGCATCGGGGCGCCTCTGACCGGCCACGACGGCACGATCTACCTGGTCGCGTTCAGTCCGGACGGCCGAACCCTGGCCTCCGCCGGCGACGACGGCACCGTACGCCTGTGGAACGTGGGCGACCCGGCCCGGCCGAAGGCGCTCGGCGCGCTCACCGGGCACACCGCCGCCGTGCGGTCGGTGGCGTTCAGCCCCGACGGGCGCACGCTGGCCGCGGGCGGCGACGACGACACGATCCGGCTGTGGAACACGGCCGATCCCCGTCACCCGGAGCCGGTCGGCACGGCGCTGACCGGGCACACGGACCTCGTGCACTCGGTGGCCTTCCGCCCCGACGGCCGCACTCTCGCCAGCGGCAGCGCGGACGGCACGATCCGGCTGTGGAACGTCTCCGATCCGGCGCGGGCGAAACCCATCGGCTCCGCGCTGACCGGCCACACAGGCCCCATCTGGTCCGTGGCCTTCAGCCCCGACGGCGACCGGCTCGCCGCGGCCAGCGCGGACAGCACCGCCAGCCTGTGGAACGTCTCCGATCCGGCGTCGCCCTCCCAGGTCGGCGAACCGCTCGCGGGCAGCAGCGGGGAGATGTTCGCCCTGGGGTTCAGCCCCGACGGCCGTACCCTCGCCACCGGCAGCGGTGACAGCAAGGTCCGCCTGTGGTCGGTACCCACGCTGGACATGACCGGCCGCAGCGGTGCGTTCCGCCCGGACGGGAAGGTCCTCGCCACGGCCGCGCGCGACGGCAGGGTCCGGCTGTGGAACGTGTCGGCGCCCGACCGGCCCGTGCCCATGGGCAAGCCGTTCATGCCCGCCGACGGCTACCAGCGTTCGATGGCGTTCTCCCCCGACGGCCGCACCCTCGCCGTACGGACCGGACACCACGAGCTGTACCTGTGGAACGTCACCGACCCGGCCCGCCCGGCCCTGGCCGGGTCGCCCCTCACCCTGCACACCCGGTTCGCCGGCGCCGACTCACTGGCCTACAGCCCGGACGGCGACACCCTGGCGACCGCCTACGACGACCGCACCATCCAGTTGTGGGACGTCCGCGACCCGTCCCGGCCCGTTCCGCTGGGCGCCCCTCTGACCGCTCACAAGGGCTACGTCAACGCCCTCGTCTTCAGCCCCGACGGCTCCGTGCTCGCCAGCGGCGGCGCGGACAGCACCATTCGGCTGTGGAACGTGTCCGACCCCCGGCACGTCACCCGCCTCGGCGAGCCCCTCAAGGGGCATGCGGGCCCCGTCAACTCGCTGCTCTACAGCCCGGACGGCGAGACCCTCGCCAGCGGCAGCGACGACGACACCGTACGGCTCTGGGACGTCACCGACCCCCGCGCCGCGACCGCGCAGGGCTCGCCCCTCACCGGCCACTCCGAGGCGGTCGTGTCGCTGACGTTCAGCGAGGACGGCCACACCCTGGCCAGCGGTGGCGACGACAACACGGTCCGGCTGTGGAACGTCTCCGACCCGTCCGACGTCTCCGCCATCGGTCAGGCGATGAGCCCCAACGCCAGGACCGGCAACTTCCTGTCGTTCAGCCCGGCGAGCCACATGCTCGGCGTCTCCAGCGGCACGGACACCATCCGGCTGTGGAACCTGGACGTCGAGGCGGCCGTACGCCGCGTCTGCTCGACCACGCAGGACGTGCTGACCCGGGAGAAGTGGCACGAGTACCTGCCCCGGCTGTCGTACGAGCCGCCGTGCGGGCC
>JABFVM010000288.1 GCA_013362785.1 Streptomyces sp.
TGCGACGCACACTCTGCGGAACGCCGGATCCCCGGAAGCGCACCGCCCCGTCCTGCCATGACGGCTGCGGCACTGCCACCGCCCGCCACCCGTAGATCGCCGAGATCCCCACGACCAGAACTGGAGCTGTCGCATGCCCGAAATCGAACCCTGGGAGTACACGCTCTACATCCCGAACGACGTCCGAGCGGTCACCGTCTCCCGCCGCACCCTCCGGCTCATCCTCACCATGCACGGCCCCGTCACCCTCGCCGACACCGCCGAGCTGCTCGCATCCGAGCTGGTCGGCAACGCCGTACGCCATGCCAAGGGGCCCGCCGCGCTGCGGGTGCGCTGGTCGGGCGGGGTGCTGCGGATCGGGGCGTGGGACGCCAACCCCGAACCGCCGGAGCCGCCACGGGACTTGGCGCAGCTGGGGGAGGCCGAGGAAGGGCGGGGGCTGGCGATGGTGCGGGCGTGTGCCGATCTGTGGGGGTGGCAGCCGTTGACCCGGAACGGCAACCGGGGCAAGTACGTGTGGTGTGAGTTGGCTGCGGCCTAGGGCTGGCCGTGGAGCCGCCCGCTTCTTGATCGGTGTCGGGGGAGGCGTCGATCCGGGCTGAGGGAGGGGGCGCGTTCCTCCGCCTCCCCTCCCCGGGGCCGTCGTATACGCAGCGTGACGGAAGTGTCGCGCGGAGATGACGACGCGAGGGATCCGAGCCACTTTCCCCCGCCGTGTGATTCCGCCGGGTGGACAGAACCGCCGAGACAGTGCAGGACGTGGTATGCGTAGAGAAAAGATGTACCTACCCATCTCAATCCCCGCCCATGCGTCGAGCGGCCAGATTTTCTTCCCCTAACGGGTTGAAGTTTTGTTGATCGAGGGGGAGTTGGCCACCCCGGCGTCCTACCCTCTAGAGGGTGATGCAACTGATGTCCCCAGAGTCCGAGGTCGATCAGCCCGGGGAAGCCGCACTGCCCGGCACCCTGCCGGAAGCGCTCCGTGCGGAACTCGTGGAGTTCCGGCGTGACTTGCACATGCACCCGGAGCTCGGCAACCAGGAGTTCCGTACGACCGCCGCGATCAAGGCCCGGCTGGAGAAGGCCGGCCTGAAGCCCCGCGTGCTCGCCATCGGAACCGGACTCATCTGTGACATCGGGGAGTGGGACGGCAAGCGGCCCATGCTCGCCCTGCGCGCCGACATCGACGGCCTGCCGATCCCGGACACGAAGAGTGAGTGCCCCTATCGCTCGACCGTGCCGGACCGGGCGCATGCATGTGGGCATGACGTGCACACGGCTGTGGTGCTGGGCGCCGGGCTCGCACTGGCCGAGCTGCACAAGCGCGGCCAGCTGCCCCGGCCCGTCCGGCTGCTCTTCCAGCCCGCCGAGGAGGTGCTCCCCGGGGGCGCCGCCGATGTCGTCGAGTGCGGGGTGCTGGAGGGTGTGGGCCAGATGCTCGCCGTGCACTGCGACCCCAAGGTGGACGCGGGGAAGATCGGGCTGCGGCAGGGCGCCATCACGTCCGCCTGCGACCGGCTGGAAATCGCCCTCGACGGGCCCGGCGGGCACACCGCCCGTCCCCACCTCACGACCGACCTGGTCACCGCCGCCGCCCGCGTCGTCACCGACGTACCCGCCCTTGTCGCCCGGCGCACCGACGCCCGCAGCGGGCTCGCCGTGACCTGGGGGCGTGTCGAGTCCGGCCATGCGCCGAACGTCATCCCGCAGCACGCCGAGCTCTCCGGGACCGTCCGCTGCCTGGACCTCGACACCTGGCGGCAGGCTCCCGACCTCGTCGTCGCCGCCATCGACGAGGTCGCCAACCTGCACCGCGCCAAGTCGGAGATCAACTACATCCGCGGCGTCCCGCCCGTCGTCAACGACCCCGCCTCGACGGAGCTGATGCGCGAGGCCATGACCGCCCGCCGCGGCGCCGACTCCGTCGAGAGCACCGAGCAGAGCCTCGGTGGCGAGGACTTCTCCTGGTACCTGGAGCATGTGCCCGGCGCCATGGCCCGGCTGGGGGTGCGGGTGCCGGGGGACCGGGTCGGGCGTGATCTCCATCAGGGTGACTTCGATGTGGACGAGTCCGCCATCGCGGTGGGCGTGGAGCTGTTCACGGCGGCCGCGATTCTCGACGCCGCGGTCTAGCTCGATCGCCGGATCGCCGGATCGCGGTAGGGGGTGCGGCTGGGTGGCTGTCGCGCCCCCGGGGTGTTCCGGTTGCGGGCGGTGCAAAGCGGGGAGAGTCTGGCCCCATGTCAGGCGGTCCTGAGCGCCACCACGGTGAAGGCACCCATGGTGCACTCGCCCCATGCGTGCCTTTCGATCCGGTGGTTCACAAGGCCGTAACCAGCCATCGGCACGAATGGATAACGGCACGGCGAAACCCCGTTCCCAGGAGTGTCTACGCGCGTTAATGTGCGCCGAACTCAGCACCCACTGCGGGGCTTGGAGAATGGGGACTTCACGATGCTTCGGACATCCAAACTGACCCGTGTCGCGGTGGGGGTCGCGTCGATCGCGCTCGCTGCCACGGCGTGCGGTGGCACCAGCAGCGACAGCGGCAACGACAGCGACGGCAGCGGCGACACCAAGGGTCTCGCCATCGCGTACGACATCGGCGGCAAGGGCGACCAGTCCTTCAACGACGCCGCGTACGCCGGTCTGCAGAAGGCTCAGAAGGAGTTCGGCTACAAGACCGCCGACGTCGAGCCCACCGAGGGTGAGACGGACGCCGACAAGGAACAGCGGCTGTCCTCCCTGGCCAAGCAGGGCTACAACCCGGTGATCGGCGTCGGCTTCGCCTACGGTCCCGCGATGGAGGCCGTGGCCAAGAAGTACCCGAAGACCACCTTCGGCATCGTCGACTCCGTGGTCGAGGGCGAGAACGTCGCCTCCCTCGTCTTCGCCGAGCAGGAGGCCTCCTACCTCGCCGGTGTCGCGGCCGCCAAGGCCACCAAGAGCAACATCGTCGGCTTCGTCGGCGGCGTGGACGTTCCGCTGATCCACAAGTTCGAGGCCGGCTACAAGCAGGGCGTCCAGGACACCAACCCCAAGGTCAAGGTCCTGTCGCAGTACCTGACGCAGACCGCGGAGGAGGGTGGCTTCTCCAGCCCGGACAAGGGCAAGGCCGCCGCCGAGGGCCAGATCGAGAAGGGCTCCGACGTCGAGTACGCCGCCGCCGGTCTGTCCGGCCAGGGCGTGATCGAGGCCGCCTCGAAGGCCAAGGTCTGGGCGATCGGTGTCGACTCCGACCAGTACAAGCAGGCGGCGCTCGCCAACTACAAGAACTCCATCCTGACCTCCGCCCTCAAGGACGTCGGCGGCGCGGTCTACACGCTGGCCAAGTCCGTCGAGGACGACAAGCCGCTGACCGGTACTCAGACGTTCGACCTGAAGGTCAACGGCGTCGGCCTGTCCGAGTCCAACCCCGAGTTCGCGAAGATCGCGGGCCTGTCCGACGCCGTGGCGAAGGCCAAGGCGGGCATCATCGACGGCTCCATCAAGGTCAAGACCGAGTAACCGAGCAGAACGGTCGCAGTGGCGGCGGTCGTACTCACGCAGAGCGGGCGGGCATCCGGGGGGTGCCCGCCCGCTCCTCTTTTCCCAGCTCGGCGTGGATCACCCTCTGCCACCTTCCCTTTGCTGTCGGCAAGCCCTAGGTCAAGGCCATGCGTGGACTTGGCCACGGCCGGATAACAAGGTGGACAGAAGGGGTTTTCAGGCTTGTCTACGCGCGTTAATCTGCGGCGAAAGCCAGCGCCGTAGCTGTGAAGCCGCCCCGGGCTGTACCGTCCGGCGCTTGTACCGACAGGAGTCACCCCACATGCGCCGGATTTCCCGGATCACGGTCGCAGGCGCAGCGACCGCCTCTCTGGCCCTCGCGCTCTCCGCCTGCGGCGGCACCTCCACCGAGGCCTCCTCGGAGTCGAAGGGCGGCGACAAGGGCCTCGCCATCGCGTACGACGTCGGCGGCAAGGGCGACCAGTCCTTCAACGACGCCGCGTTCGCGGGCCTGGAGAAGGCGAAGAAGGAGTTCGGGTACGACACGCAGGACGTCGAGCCCACCGAGGGCGAGACGGACGCCGACAAGGAGCAGCGACTGGTGTCGCTGGCCAAGCAGGGCTACAACCCGGTCGTCGGTGTCGGCTACGCGTACGCCGCCGCCGTGAAGGGCGCCGCGGAGAAGTTCCCGAAGACCACCTTCGGCATCGTGGACGACTCCACGGTCGAGTCGAAGAACGTGGCCGACCTGGTCTTCTCCGAGGAGGAGGCCTCGTACCTGGCCGGTGTCGCCGCCGCCAAGAACACCAAGACGAACACGGTCGGCTTCGTGGGCGGTGTGGACATCCCGCTGATCCACAAGTTCCAGGCCGGCTTCGAGCAGGGCGTCAAGGACACGAACCCCAAGGTCAAGGTCCTGTCGCAGTACCTGACGCAGACCGCCGAGGAGGGCGGCTTCGCCAGCCCCGACAAGGGCAAGTCGGCCGCCGAGGGCCAGATCGAGAAGAAGGCCGACGTCGTCTACGCCGCCGCCGGTCTGTCCGGCCAGGGCGTCATCGAGGCCGCCGCCGCCAACAAGGTGTGGGCCATCGGTGTCGACTCCGACCAGTACAGCCAGGCGGCCCTCGCCAAGTACAAGGACTCGATCCTGACGTCGGCGATGAAGGACGTCGCCAAGGCGGTCTACACGCTGGCGAAGTCGGTCGAGGACGGCAAGCCCGCGACCGGTATCGTTCGTGGCGATCTGAAGACCGGCCAGGTGAGCCTGTCGAACTCCAACCCGAAGTTCGCGGACAACGCCGAGGTCCAGGAAGCCATCAAGACGGCCAAGGAGAAGATCATCAGCGGCGAGATCAAGGTCAAGTCCAGCTGATTGCAGTAACACCCTGAGCAGCGGTAACCCCGGGGTTACGTCCGCTCGACGGGGTACGGGGAGGTCTTCCGAGGCTTTCCCCGTACCCCGTTGTTCGCGGTGCGTCGACCCCTTTCAGGCCATAGGGGCGCTACGCGCGTAGACGACCCCCGTCCCCAGGAGAGTGCGCCATCAACGCGTCCAGCAGCCCTCCGGCCGGCGCGGCGGTCAACGGTCAGGTGACCGCCGTCGAACTCGCCGGGATCACCAAGCGATTCCCGGGCGTCGTGGCCAACCACGACATCCACCTCACCGTCCGCAAGGGCACCGTCCACGCCCTCGTCGGCGAGAACGGCGCCGGCAAGTCGACCCTGATGAAGATCCTCTACGGCATGCAGAAGCCGGACGAGGGCACCATCGCGATCGACGGCCGGCAGGTCACCTTCTCGTCGCCCGCCGACGCCATCGTCCGCGGCATCGGCATGGTGCACCAGCACTTCATGCTCGCCGACAACCTCACCGTCCTTGAGAACGTCGTGCTGGGCAGCGAGAAGCTGTACGGCATCGGCGGCAAGGCCCGCCGCAAGATCAAGGAGCTCTCCGAGCGCTACGGCCTCGGCGTGGAGCCCGACCGTCTGGTCGAGGAGCTCGGCGTCGCCGCCCGCCAGCGCGTGGAGATCCTCAAGGTCCTCTACCGCGGCGCCACCACCCTCATCCTCGACGAGCCGACGGCCGTCCTCGTGCCGCAGGAGGTCGACGCGCTCTTCGACAACCTGCGCGAGCTGAAGGCCGAGGGCCTGTCGGTCATCTTCATCTCCCACAAGCTGGGCGAGGTGCTCTCCGTCGCCGACGAGATCACCGTCATCCGCCGCGGTACGACCGTCGGCACGGCCGTCCCCGCCGAGACCACCTCGAAGCAGCTGGCCGAGATGATGGTCGGCAGCGAGCTGCCCACGCCGGAGACCGCCGAGTCCACGGTCACCGACCGCCCGGTCATCACCGTCGACAAGCTGCGCCTGGAGGCGGTGGGCGGCAAGGCCCTCCTGGACGACATCACCTTCACCATCCACGCGGGCGAGATCCTGGGCATCGCCGGCGTCGAGGGCAACGGCCAGACCGAGCTGGTCGACGCGCTCATCGGCCTCAAGGGCGCCGACTCCGGCACGATCACCCTCATCGACGAGGAGATCACCGGCTGGACCACCCGCAAGCGCCGCGAGCAGGGCATCGGCTACATCCCCGAGGACCGCCACCGCCACGGCCTGCTCCTGGAGGCCCCCCTCTGGGAGAACCGCATCCTCGGCCACGTCACCGAGAAGCCCAACGCCAAGGGCATCTGGCTGGACCCGAAGGCCGCGCAGGCGGACACGCGCCGCATCGTCGAGGCGTACGACGTCCGCACGCCCGGCATCGACGTCACCGCCGCCTCCCTGTCCGGCGGCAACCAGCAGAAGCTGATCGTCGGCCGCGAGATGAGCCACACCCCGCGCTTCCTGATCGCCGCGCACCCCACCCGCGGTGTGGACGTCGGCGCGCAGGCCGCGATCTGGGACCACATCCGCGAGGCCCGCCGCGAGGGCCTGGCCGTGCTGCTGATCTCCGCCGACCTGGACGAGCTGATCGGCCTGTCCGACACGCTCCGGGTGATCTACAACGGCAAGCTGGTCGCGGACGCCGACCCGGCCACCGTCACCCCGGAGGAGCTCGGTTCGGCGATGACCGGTGCCGCGACCGGCCACCTGGAACACGACGAGACCGCCGAGCCGCAGGCAGACACCCCCGAGATCCGTAAGTCTCCCGAGGCTCCGGAAGACGAGGCCCGCTGATGAAGAAGTTCGACAAGGAGCGCGTGCTCCTCGCGGTGGCCGGACCGGTCATCGCGCTCGCCGTGGCCTTCGTGCTCAGCGCGATCGTGCTGATCGCCTCGGGCAAGAGCCCCGTCGAGCCGTACACCCTGATGTTCGAGCAGGCCTCGTTCTCCGACATCCAGGTCCTGATCATCAACCAGGCCTCGATGTACTACATCGCGGCCCTCGCGGTGGCCATCGGCTTCCGGATGAACCTGTTCAACATCGGTGTCGACGGCCAGTACCAGCTCGCCGCCATGATGGCCGCCGTCGTCGGCGCCCACGCCAACCTGCCGGCGGCTCTGCAGGTCCCGCTGCTGCTCCTCACCGCGATCTGCACCGGCGCCTTCTGGGCCGGCATCGCCGGTGTCCTCAAGGTCACCCGCGGGGTCAGCGAGGTCGTCGCGACGATCATGCTGAACGCGATCGCCACCTCGGTCATCGCCTACCTGTGGCTGCCGAACGTCTTCGGCGTCAAGGTCGGCAACAACAACACCACCGGCGAGATGCACGAGTCCGGCTGGGTCCCCGGCATCAACATGGGCGACGCGGGCGAGATCTACGGCCTGGTCTTCCTCGCCGTACTGCTCGGCATCGGCTACTGGATCGTCCTCAACCGCACCCGCTTCGGCTTCGACCTGCGCGCCTCCGGCGCCTCGGAGTCCGCCGCCGCGGCCAGCGGTGTCGACCCCAAGCGCATGGTGCTCACCGCCATGCTGCTCTCCGGCGGTCTCGCGGGTCTCGCCGGTCTGCCGATCCTGCTCGGCGACACCCACACGTACAGCCTGAACTTCCCCACCGGCATCGGCTTCCTCGGTATCGGCATCGCCCTGCTCGGCCGGAACAGCCCGGTCGGTATCGCGTTCGCCGCCCTGCTGTGGGCCTGGCTCGACAAGGCATCGCCCGAGCTGGACTTCCACGGCTACGACAAGGAGATCGCGGTCATCATGCAGGGCCTGATCGTGCTCTCCGTCGTCGTCTCCTACGAGGCCGTACGCGAATGGGGCCTGCGCCGCCAGCAGCGCCGCGTCGGCGCGGAACTGGCAGCCGGTCACGTCCTCGGCGCCGACAACAACAAGAAGGAGGTGGCCGGCCGATGACCACCCCGCAGACCTCAGCGGTCGACGTCAACCAGCCCACGCTGCAGCCCGCGGCGCCGACCGGCCGCCGCCTGTCGTGGCAGGTCCTGCTGCTGGTCATCGCCGGAGCCCTGGCGCTGACCTCGATCGTCCGCATCATCACCGGCGCCGACGGCATCACCAACGTCAGCCAGATGTCCACCGCGCTCCAGCTCGCCGTGCCGATCGGCCTCGCCGGTCTCGGCGGTCTGTGGGCCGAGCGGGCGGGCGTCGTCAACATCGGCCTCGAAGGCATGATGATCCTCGGCACCTGGTTCGGTGCCTGGGCCGGCTTCCAGTGGGGCCCGTGGACCGGTGTCGTCGTCGGCATCATCGGCGGCTGCATCGGCGGCATCCTGCACGCCATCGCCACCGTCACCTTCCGGGTCAACCACATCGTCTCCGGTGTGGCGATCAACATCCTCGCCCTCGGCATCACCCGCTACCTCGCGCCCCTCGCCTTCGAGGGCCACGCGGGCGGCTCCGCCAAGCAGTCCCCGGCGGTCGACACCCTCGGCCACTTCACCGTGCCGGGCCTCTCCGACGGCCTGCGGGACCTGAACAACAACGGCTGGTTCTTCATCTCGGACATCGCCGGTCTGCTCGGCGGTCTGGTCACCAACGTCTCCTGGCTGACCCTGATCGCCGTCGGGCTGATCCCGGCGACCTGGTGGATCCTGTGGCGCACCGCCTTCGGTCTGCGGCTGCGCTCCTGCGGTGAGAACCCGGTGGCGGCCGAATCCCTCGGCGTCAACGTCTACAAGTACAAGTACATCGCCGTGATCATCTCCGGCGGCCTGGCCGGTCTCGGCGGTGTCTTCCTCTCCATCGTGGCCAACCCCTTCTACCTGGAGGGCCAGGTCAGCGGCCGCGGTTACATCGGCCTCGCGGCGATGATCTTCGGCAACTGGATGCCGGGCGGCCTCGCCCTCGGCGCCGGTCTGTTCGGCTACACCGACAGCCTCAACCTGCGCGGCGGCTCGCAGAACGTCCACGCCCTGCTGCTGCTCGGCGCGCTGCTGCTGATCATCGGCGCGATCTGGCTGGTGGTCCGCAAGAACTACGCCTCGTCGATGATCACCGCGGTCATCGGTGCCCTCGTGTACACCTGGTACGCCACCACCAACGAGGTGCCCAACCAGGTCGTCTCCGCCACGCCGTACGTCGTCACCCTCGTCGTCCTCACGTTGTCCGCGCAACGCCTGCGGATGCCCAAGGCCGACGGTCTGCCGTACAAGAAGGGGCAGGGCAAGTGACCCCGGCCGCCTCCCACGACGTCGACTGGGACAAGCTGCGCGCGGCGGCCCGGGACGCCATGTCCCGCGCCTACGCCCCTTACTCCGGCTACCCGGTCGGCGTCGCGGCCCTGGTCGACGACGGCCGTACGATCACCGGCTGCAACGTCGAGAACGCGTCGTACGGCCTCTCCCTGTGCGCCGAGTGCGGACTGGTCTCGGAGCTGCACAACACCGGGGGCGGCCGGCTGACGCACTTCACCTGCGTGGACGGCAAGGGCGACGTCCTGGTGCCGTGCGGCCGCTGCCGCCAGCTGCTCTTCGAGTTCGGCGGTCCGGAGCTCCTGCTGGAGACCCCGGCGGGCATCCTGCCGCTGTCGGAGATGCTGCCCCAGGCCTTCGGGCCGGGCCACCTCCGCAAGTAACTCCCTTGTGGCCCCTCCGAGTTGATCCGGTTCGATCCGGCGATCGGCTCGGCGGGGCCGTACCACTTCTGGAACCCTCGGAAGGAAGCCAAGCCATGGCCATGGACGCCATCTCCGTCATCCGCACCAAGCGGGACCGCGGTGAGCTCAGCGACGAACAGATCGACTGGGTCATCGACGCGTACACCCGCGGGGAGGTCGCCGACGAGCAGATGTCCGCGCTCGCCATGGCGATCCTGCTCAACGGCATGAACCGCCGCGAGATCGCCCGCTGGACGGCCGCGATGATCGCGAGCGGCGAGCGGATGGACTTCTCGTCGCTGTCCCGCCCGACCGCGGACAAGCACTCCACGGGCGGCGTCGGCGACAAGATCACCCTCCCGCTGGCCCCCCTGGTCGCGGCGTGCGGCGCGGCCGTCCCCCAGCTGTCCGGCCGGGGCCTCGGCCACACGGGCGGCACGCTGGACAAGCTGGAGTCGATCCCCGGCTGGCGGGCCCTCCTCTCGAACGAGGAGATGCTGTCCGTGCTGGACGGCACCGGCGCGGTGATCTGCGCGGCGGGCGACGGCCTGGCCCCGGCGGACAAGAAGCTGTACGCACTGCGTGACGTGACCGGCACGGTGGAGGCGATCCCGCTGATCGCGTCCTCGATCATGTCGAAGAAGATCGCGGAGGGGACGGGCTCCTTGGTCCTGGACGTGAAGGTCGGCACCGGCGCCTTCATGAAGACCATCGAGGACGCGCGTGAGCTGGCGTCCACGATGGTGGGCCTCGGCACCGACCACGGCGTGAAGACGGTGGCCCTGCTGACCGACATGTCGACCCCGCTGGGCCTGACCGCGGGCAACGCGCTGGAGGTCCGCGAGTCCGTGGAGGTCCTCGCGGGCGGCGGCCCGGCCGACGTCGTGGAGCTGACGATCGCCCTGGCCAGGGAAATGCTGGACGCGGCGGGAGTGAAGGACGCCGACCCGGCGAAGGCGCTGGCCGACGGCTCGGCGATGGACGTCTGGCGCCGCATGATCGCGGCCCAGGGCGGCGACCCGGACGCGGAGCTGCCGGTGGCGCGCGAGCAGCACGTGATCAAGGCCCCGTCCTCCGGTGTGCTGACCCGGCTGGACGCCTACGACATCGGCGTCGCCGCCTGGCGCCTGGGTGCCGGACGCGCCCGCAAGGAGGACCCGGTACAGGCCGGCGCGGGCATCGAGCTGCACGCCAAGCCGGGCGACACGGTGACCGAGGGCCAGCCCCTGCTGACCCTGCACACGGACACGCCGGAGCGCTTCGAGTACGCGCTGCAGGCGGTGGAGGGTTCGTACGACGTGGCGGCGGCGGGGACGGACTTCACGGCTTCGCCCGTCGTGCTGGAACGTATCGCCTGACCAGGCGGTTTCCCCTTCGGGTGAACGGGATCGGTGGACCTCCGCCGGTCCCGTTCGGCATGCTGGGATCGGTGACGCACCGATAGGAGACCGCCATGAGCGCACTCACCGTGAGCCAGGACCCCGACCAGAACTGGGACGACCTCGTCCGGTACTGGGAGGAGATGGAATGGCCCGAGGGCAGCAAGGTGGAGATCATTGAGGGGATCATCACCGTGTCACCTGCTCCCGCATCCCGCCACAACGTGATTGCGGCACGCATTCAGCGTCGTCTCTACTCCGTGATCCCTGAGGACTGGGAGATCTTCCAGACACTGGCGATGGCCGTACCGTCACGTCTCGGCATGCTCATCCCAGACCTGGTCGTCGCTCCCGTGCAGGAATGCGCGGAGGCGGAATCCCACATCCCGGCAGTCCTTGCCGAACTCGTCGTCGAGGTGACCTCCAAGTCCAACGCCCGCCACGACCGCGTCAGCAAGCCCGCCGCCTATGCCACGTCCGGGATCCCGCTCTACCTCCTGGTCGACCGCTGGGCTCCCGGAGGCCCCACCGCGACGCTCTATGGGGAGCCGAAGGGTGATGTCTACCGTGTCCTGAGCGCCGTGAAGTTCGGAGACCCCATCAAGCTTCCGGAGCCATTCGACGTGACGATCGACACCGGTGAGTTCCCGATCGACTGACCGTCAGCCCAACAGGGCCGCGACCACTACCAGCACCGGCACCGAGATCACCGTCGACAGCAGGATCGAGTCCCGTGCCAGCCGCTCGCCCACCCGGTAGCTCGACGCGTAGGTGAAGAGGTTCTGCGCGGCCGGCAGCGCCGACGTGACCACGACGTCCAGCAGTTGGGCGCCGTGCAGGCCGAACACGCCGGTCGCCAGGGCCCAGGCGGCCGCGGGCTGGCCGACCGACTTCAGGGCGACCGAGAGCAGGACCGGATGCCGGTCCGGGCCACGGCCGGGCATCGTGCTGCCGCACAGGGAGATGCCGAAGGCGAGCAGGACCGCCGGGACCGACATGCCGCCGATGAGGGTGAGGGGGTCCAGGACGGGCGCCGGGACCCGCACCCCCGCCGCCGACACCGCGACGCCCGCCAGTGAGCCGACCGCGATCGGGTTGCGCAGCGGGGTCAGCAGACGGCGCCACAGAGGGCCCTTCGCGCCCTTGCCGGACAGGTCGAGGATCGTCAGCGCGACGGGGGTGACCCCGACGAGCTGGAAGAGCAGCACCGGCGCCACGAGCGATGCGTCGCCCAGGACGTACACCGCGATCGGGATGCCGAGGTTCCCGGAGTTGACGTAGCTGGAGCACAGCGCGCCGATCGTCGTACGGCCCAGGCCCCAGCGCCGTACGACACCCACCGCGACGAAGACCCCGGCCGCCGCGGCCGTGCTCAGTGCCGTGACCAGGAGGCGGCTGGAGAAGATCACCGAGAGGTCGGTCTGCGCGAGGGTGGTGAACAGCAGCGCGGGGGACGCCACGTGGAAGGCCAGCTTGGTGAGGACCTCCCGGCCGTGCTCGCCGAGGTAGCCGCGGCGGCCGATCGCATAGCCCACCCCGATGACGACCGCGATCACCGCGAACCCCGTCAGCACTCCCTGCACGGAGCCTCCTTGCCGGGGAGGACACGGCAGGGTATTCGAGGGTGCGCTGATGCATGGGGCATACAGCGAACTCTCTGGGGAAGGAGGGGAGCGGGTCAATGTGATCCCGGTCGGCGGACACCCCGGGGGTCCGCTGCCGCGATGAGTTATCCGCCCCCGCCCGGTCTACCGATCGTGGACTCCATGACACCCGCTGTACTCGTGCTGGCCGGCCCCGTCACCCGGGACGAGGTGCCGGGGCTCTGTGACGAGGTGCGGGGGCGGCTGGCGGCCAGTGGGGCGGCGGTCCTGGTGTGCGATGTCGGAGGGCTCGGGCCGCCGGGGCTAGGCGTCGTGGATCTGCTGGCCCGGCTGCAGCTGGCCGCGCGGCGGGCCGGCGGGCGGATCCGGCTGCGGGACGCCGACCCCGCGCTACACGCCCTCCTCGACCTGGTCGGCCTCCGCTTCGAGGTGGACGGGGAGCCCGAACAGCGGGAACCAGCGCTGAGTGTCGAGGAAGCAGTGGAACCCGGTGATCCGGCCGTCTGAGATCTCCAGCACCTGCACCGCCCAGGGGGTGAAGCCGCCCTTCTCCGGGTCCGGCTTGTACTGGGCGAACCCCGGCAGCCCGTTGACCTGGACCGGCACCAGACGTGAGCCCGCGCAGGGGGCGCCGAGTGTGGTCATGAAGCCGGTGATGTCCTGGACGCCGGTCAGCCACAGGTCGAACGGCGGCATCGTCATGATGGCGTCCTCGTGCAGCAGGGCCGTGAGCGCCGTCATGTCATAGCCCTCGAAGGCCGCGACATACCGGTCCAGGAGCTTCTGCTGCTCCTCGTCCAGCGGGTCGGAGACGGTGGCCACGGCTCCCGGCTGCTGCCCCTCGGCGAGCGTCGCCCGGGCCCGCTGCAACGCGCTGTTGACCGACGCGACCGTCGTGCCGAGCAGCTCGGCGACCTCGCTCGCCTTCCAGGCCAGCACCTCGCGCAGGATCAGCACCGCCCGCTGCTTGGGCGGCAGCTGCTGCAGGGCGGCCATGAAAGCCAGCCGCACCGACTCCTTGGCGACGGCGGCCTCCGCCGGGTCCTCGGTCGTGGGCAGCACCCGGCTGTCCGGCATCGGCTCCAGCCAGGTGTTGTCCGGACGGGGCGAGAGCGCCGCCTGAGCCAGCGGCGTGGACTCCGTCAGGTCCATCGGCCGGGCCCGCTTGTTGCCGGCCGTCAGCATGTCCAGGCACACGTTCGTCGCGATGCGGTACAGCCATGACCGGAGGCTGGAGCGGCCCTCGAACTTCTCGTAGCTCCGCCAGGCGCGGACCATCGTGTCCTGCACCGCGTCCTCGGCCTCGAAGGACGAGCCGAGCATGCGG
>JABFVM010000301.1 GCA_013362785.1 Streptomyces sp.
CACCTCGCCTGGACCGACCACTCGGCGCTGCTGGCGGTGACCGACGTGGAGGCGTTCCACGCGCTGGTGGAGACGGCCCTGAAGACGCCGGGGTCCTTTGTCGACGAGGGTGCGGAGGAGGGGGCCGGGCTGCCGCCCGCCGAGCTGCTGGCGCGGTGGCGGGAAGGGCGGGCCGCTCTCGACACGGCGTTGCGTGAGGCACCCCAGGGCGTGCGGTTCCCCTGGTACGGCCCACCCATGTCCGCCGCCTCCATGGCCACGGCCCGACTCATGGAGACCTGGGCCCACGGTATGGACGTCACCGACACCCTGGGTGTGGTGCGCACACCCACCGACCGGCTGCGGCATGTGGTGTGGATCGGGGTACGGACGAGGGACTTCGCCTTCGGTGTCCACGGGCTCCCCGCGCCGCTCGACGACTTCCGCGTCGAACTGATCTCGCCCTCCGGTGAGCTGTGGGCATACGGCCCCGAGGACGCACCCCAGCGCGTCACCGGCCCGGCGCTCGACTTCTGTCTCCTGGTCACCCAGCGTGCCCACCGCTCCGACCTCGCCCTGCGCGCCGAAGGCGCCGACGCCGACCGCTGGTTCGACATCGCCCAGGTCTTCGCCGGGCCACCCGGCGCGGGCCGGGAGCCGAAGGGGGCCGAGCGGTGACGCCCGCTCCCGGCCCGCTGCGGATCGGCAACGCCTCCGGCTTCTACGGCGACCGCTTCGGCGCCATGCGCGAGATGCTCACCGGCGGTGAACTGGACGTCCTCACCGGCGACTACCTGGCCGAGCTGACCATGCTGATCCTCGCCCGGGACCGGCTGAAGGACCCCGGCGCCGGGTATGCCCGCACCTTCCTGCGGCAGCTGGAGGAGTGCCTGGGGCTCGCGCAGGAGCGGGGGGTGCGCGTCGTCGCCAACGCGGGTGGGCTCAACCCGGCCGGACTCGCCGATGCCGTAAGGAAACTGGCGGACCGGCTCGGCATCCCCGTGCGCGTCGCCCATGTCGAGGGCGACGACCTCAAGGAGCGGTACCAGGACCGGTATCCGGACAGCCTCGCCGCCCACGCCTACCTCGGCGGCTTCGGTATCGCCGCCTGTCTGCGGGAGGGCGCGGACATCGTCGTCACCGGGCGGGTGACGGACGCGGCGCTGGTCAGCGGGCCCGCCGCCGCCCACTTCGGCTGGGCACCGACGGACCACGACCGGCTCGCGGGTGCCGTCGTCGCCGGACATCTGCTGGAGTGCGGGGCACAGGCGACCGGCGGCAACTACGCCTTCTTCCATGAGCGGGGCCGTGACCCCGGGAAACTCCGTCACCCCGGCTTCCCGCTCGCCGAGCTCCACGAGGACGGCAGCTGCGTCATCACCAAGCACCCCGGCACCGGCGGCTTCGTCGACGTCGGCACGGTGACGGCCCAGCTGCTGTACGAGACGGCCGGCGCCCGGTACGCGGGACCGGATGTCACCGCCCGCCTGGACACCGTACGGCTCACGCAGGACGGCCCCGACCGGGTCCGTGTCGACGGCGTACGCGGCGAGGCCCCGCCCCTCACTCTCAAGGTCGGCGTCAACCGACTCGGCGGCTTCCGGGGCGAGGTCGCCTTCGTGCTCACCGGCCTCGACATCGAGGCGAAGGCCGACCTCGTGCGGGAGCAGATGACGGACGCGCTGGCCAAGTCGCCGCCCGCCGAGGTCCGCTGGGATCTCGTGCGCACCGACCGGCCCGACGCTCCGAGTGAGGAGACGGCGAGCGCGTTGCTGAGGCTGGTCGTGCGCGACCGGGACCAGGCGGCGGTCGGGCGGGCCCTGAGCGGGGCCGCCGTGGAGCTGGCGCTCGCGAGCTACCCCGGCTTCCATGTGCTGGCGCCACCCGGAAAGGGCTCCCCCTATGGGGTCTTCGAGGATGTGTACGTCCCCCATGGCGCCGTCGACCATGTGGCCGTCCTCCATGACGGACGCCGGATACCTGTGCCGCCGGCCCACGACACCGCCGTACAGGCCGTACAGGACGGACCGCCGGAACGGCCTCTGCTGGAGCCGCCACTGTCGGATCCCCTGCCGGATGTACCGGATGCCTTGCCGGAGCCCCTCTCACCCGGGCCCACGAAACGCGCCCCCCTCGGTCTGGTCGCGGGCGCCCGCAGTGGTGACAAGGGAGGGAACGCCAACGTCGGTGTCTGGGTGCGGACGGACGAGGCCTGGCGGTGGCTCGCGCATGCCCTGACCGTCGACCGCTTCCGCGAGTTGCTGCCGGAGACCGCCGACCTGACCGTCGTACGCCATCTCCTGCCCAACCTCCGCGCCCTCAACTTCGTGGTCGAGGGAATCCTCGGCGAGGGCGTCGCCGCCCAGCACCGCTTCGATCCGCAGGCCAAGGCCCTCGGCGAATGGCTGCGCTCCCGTCACCTGGACATCCCGGAGAGGCTGCTGTGACCGTCCTGCCGTCCACCCTGGACACCACCGCCCCCGACCACCGGGCCAACCGCGAGGCCATGCTCGGCAAGCTCGCCGAGCTCGACGCCGAGCACGCCAAGGCGCTCGCCGGGGGCGGCCCCAAGTACGTCGAGCGGCACCGCAAGCGCGGCAAGCTGCTCGCCCGGGAGCGCATCGAGCTGCTCCTCGACCCGGACACGCCGTTCCTGGAGCTGTCCCCGCTGGCCGCCTGGGGCGGTGACTACACGGTCGGCGCGTCCCTGGTCACCGGCATCGGAGTGGTCGAGGGCGTGGAGTGTCTGATCACCGCCAACGACCCGACCGTGCGCGGGGGAGCGAGCAATCCCTGGTCGCTGAAGAAGGCCCTGCGGGCGAACGACATCGCGCTCGCCAACCGGCTGCCCGTCATCAACCTCGTCGAGTCGGGCGGCGCCGATCTCCCCTCCCAGAAGGAGATCTTCATCCCCGGCGGCGCCATCTTCCGGGACCTGACGCGACTGTCGGCGGCCGGTATCCCCACCGTCGCGGTCGTCTTCGGCAACTCGACGGCCGGCGGCGCCTACGTCCCCGGCATGTCCGACCACGTGATCATGGTCAAGGAACGCGCCAAGGTGTTCCTCGGCGGACCGCCCCTGGTGAAGATGGCCACCGGCGAGGAGAGCGACGACGAGTCGCTGGGCGGCGCGGAGATGCACGCGCGCGTGTCGGGTCTCGCCGACTACTTCGCCGTGGACGAGCCGGACGCGCTGCGCCAGGCCCGGCGGGTGGTCGCCCGCCTCAACCACCGCAAGGCGTACGGCGATCCGGGCCCCGCCGAACCGCCCAAGTACGACG
>JABFVM010000230.1 GCA_013362785.1 Streptomyces sp.
TGACGTCATCGAGTTGCTCCGCGCCGACCTGCTCCTCCAGCAGGATCGCGATGCCGTCGTCGTCCTGGTCGAACACCTCCATCGCGGCGAGCACACACTGACCGGACGCGACGCACTTGTCGGCTTCCAGCTCCACCTTCATGATCGGTTTCCCTTCCTCACGCACGTCTTCACGCGCGTCTTCACGCACGGGTGGGGTTCGGTGATGGGTATTGCGGAGCTGTCACCAGGACACGGGCAGTTCGTGGACGCCGTAGATGAAGGCGTCGTGCTTGAACTTCACGTCCTCCAGCGCGCAGGCCAGCTTCAGCGTCGGGATGCGCTTGTAGAGGGTGCTGTAGACGACCTGGAGTTCCATGCGCGCCAGGGGCTGGCCCAGGCACTGGTGGACGCCGAAGCCGAAGGCGACGTGGCGGCGGGCGTCGCGGGTGAGGTCGAGGCGGTCGGGGTCGGCGAACACCTCGGGGTCGCGGTTGCCGATCTCGTTGACCATGATCACGCCCTCGCCGGCCCTGATGACCTGCCCGCCGATCTCGATGTCCTCGGTCACCGCCCGGCGCCGGCCCAGATGGGTGATGTGCAGGTAGCGCAGGAGTTCCTCGACGGCGCCGGCAACGAACTTCGGGTCGTCGCTCTCGCGCAGCAGCTTGAGCTGGTCGGGGTGCTCCAGGAGGGCGGCGGTGCCGAGCGCGATCATGTTCGCGGTGGTCTCGTGGCCCGCGATCAGCAGGAGCAGCGCCATCTCGGTGGCCTGCCCGTGGTCCAGTTCCCCGGCGGTGACGCGGCCAGCGATGCTCGACAGGAGGTCGTCCTTGGGGTCGGTGAGTCGCTTGCCGATCATTCCGGCCAGGTAGCCCGCCATCTCCCGGGTCGCGGCGCCGCGCTCCGCCGGGGTCGCGGTGCTGCGCACCATCGTCTTGGTGTTCTCCTGGAACAGCTCGTGGTCGTCGTAGGGGACGCCGAGCAGTTCGCAGATCACCAGGGACGGGATGGGCAGGGCGAACGCCTCGACCAGGTCCACCGGCTGCGGGCCGGCCAACAGGTCGTCGATCAGGTCGTCGACGATCTTCTGCACGGCGGGCCTCATGGCCTCCACCTTCTTGACGGCGAACGGCGCCGTCACCATCCGTCGCAGCCGGGCATGCTCGGGATCGTCCATCATGATGAAACTGAGCTTGCCCTCGCCCGCCTCGGAGCTGGCCTTGGTCGGGTAGCCGGGCTGGTCGGTGTCGGCACTGACACGCGGGTCGCCCAGCAGGGCGCGCTGCTCGGCGTACCGGGTGACCAGCCACGACTCACTGCCGTCCCACAGGCGGACCTTGGCGAGCGGCCCCTCCTCCTGCAGTTCCTTGAGCGCGGACGGCGGGTCGAAGGGGCAGCGGGACTGCCGGGGCATCGGGAACTCGGGGACGGCGTGCGGCGCTTGGGGCGCTGTGCCGGTCACGGTGTCGGCCATGGCTTGGCTCTCCTCGGTCGTGGGGGGATCAACGGGATCAGCGGGATCAGCCTGGGTGAGCACATGCAAACAGAGGGGCCTGACGTAATCCGGTCAGCTTCCTGACCGTCAGCTGACATGGCCCAGATCACATGTCGGCTCTTAACTGGCCCTCTGCCGAAGGCAATTCGAGGGGGGACACATCGACGAGCCGGCGGGTGTTCGTCGCTCGCCGAAGGGCGTCCCGGGTGGCGTGGGCGACCGGCCCGGTTCACGCCCAGTGCGAGTCGTCCATCGGCCGGTTCGCGGACCCGGGGATCGGCTGCTGTTGGTACGGGGCCTCGTGCGCCGTCTCACGGGCGGCCTTGGCCCCCTGTCGGTAGTTCGAGACGAGACCGCCGAGGGCACCCAGCGAGACGAGGCCCATACCGGCGGCGGTCGCGATGCCCTTCGCGCCGTCCATCGTGCAGTAGGAGGCCGCGGCCACACCGCCGTTGAACAGGAACAGGAACCACAGCACCGGCCGCGACGACAGGAAGGCCTTGATCTTCGGCTTCTTCGTGATGCGCGAACCCGTCACCAGCGCGACGGCGATACCGACGAATGTCGCGATCGTCTTCTCCGTGCCGTCCAGGAACGCACCCGCCCCTCCCACGCTGGTGGCCAGGCCGGCGACGAAGAAGGACCAGAGGAGCAGATCGGCGACGAGCGACTTCACGCGGGCCAGGAACGACTTGGACCTCATGGGGGACTTCCTTCGGGACGGGGAGCTCGGTGCTCTCGGAATCTCTGCCGATCACGATTCCGTCTGCCGCAACGCTCCACGAGGGAGCGGACTCCCGAGCCGGTGGTGTAGCGGGCTACACCACCGAGCCCCTCCCGCCCGTTCGGTCAGGGCCTGGGTCAGCGCAGGTCAGAGTGGCTTGCCGAAGCAGCGGCTGTCGGAATAGCCGCGGTAGGGCCCGAAGTTGGCCGTCCGTTCGTATCCGCTGGAGACATACAGAGCCATGGCCTCGGACAGCGGCGTACCCGTCTCAAGGACCATGCGGACGCGGCCCGCGTCCCTGGCTGTGTCCTCCAGTGCCCGCAGAATGCGGCGTGCGAGCCCCCGCCCACGGGCTTGTCACCGTCGTACGTGACGAGGAAGAGGCCGTGCGGCGGGTGGAGGTGGGAAGGGTGCGGCGGAGTCATGTCGTCCTAGCCGTTGCGGCGCACGTACTCCGCCTGTACGTCATCCACCAGCGGGCTCTGCTGCGCGAACCATACAAGGCAGCCGCGACCAGGCTCGCGTGCCGGACGTATCGGCGCCGGAGAAGACAGCACCGATCGGACCACGCGCCACAAGACGTCTGTCCGACCGGGGCCCGGTCACTGCCTGTCTGGCAGCGCCTTCATGCCGCCGAACTGCACGCCCGGCTCCGAGGACGCGTCCAACAGGTCGTCCAGGTCGCACAGAGCCAACGAGTCGAGGCGACGGTCAGCGGCGGCGAAGTCGTGCGTCCGTGACAGAGAGTGCGGAACTGCCACACAGAACGCACCGGCGGCCTTCGCCGCGCGCACTCCCCGGCCGGAGTCCTCGAAGGCCACTACGGCCGACGGGTCCACTCCGAGCCGCCGCGCCGCCAGCAGATAGAGGTCGGGGGCCGGCTTGGTGCGGGTCACGTCCTCCTTGGTGACGACCGCGTCGAACGCGTCGCGCAGCCCGAACTGCTGGAGGTGGGGCACCACCGAGGCGGCCCGGGAGCTGGAGGCGACCGCGAGCGGCAGACCACGCCGCTTCGCGTCCGCCACCAGCCGCCGTACGCCCGGCAGCGGTGCCTCATACGCCATCCAGTCCCGGAACAGGCTCTCCCCGCGGTGCTCCAGCTCCGCGGCGCCGATCGTGCCGCACCGGGTGGCGAGGTCCTCGAACGGGTCGAAGTCGTGCAGCGTGCCGCCGATGGTCTCGACGTACCGGTCGAGCGGCAACTCCTGGGAGAACGACTTGTAGAGTTCCGTCAGTACCGCCAGCCACAGCACCTCGGAGTCGGCGATCAACCCGTCGAAGTCGAACACCAGCGCCCGGTCCGGCCCGCTCACGGCGTGGCCACCGCGTCCGGTCGGCCCCGCTGCGGAATGAGCCGGACGTCCGCCTGGTAGGACATGTGCCTGCCGAACGTGCATATCGCGGCGACCGCGTAGAGCGCGGCGATCGAACCGAACAACAGCAGTGGTCGTGACTCGAAGATCACCGCTGCCAGGTATCCGGTCGGGATGGACACCACCGCGGTGAAGGTCTGCACGGCTGCGAAGAACGTGGCCCGCTCGTCCGGATGGACACAGCCCACCACGATGGCGTCGCGGTAGGACTCCACGAGGAACGGGCCCGCGGAGGTGAGCACCGTGCAGATGAAGAGCAGTGCGAGGTTGTCCGGTCCGAGCGCCAGGAACAGCACCCAGCCGACGCAGCTGGTCACGAGCGACCACCGGGCCATGGCGCCGTCCGAGAACCGGCCGGCTGCCCAGGGCATGACGACCGCGTACGAGAACAGCGCGGTGACGGCACCGACGGCCGGGACCGTGCCCACCACGACGGCGCTGTAGTCCAGCTTCTTCGCCAGGTACACGGCCAGGAAGATGTTGAGCTGGAAAGCGACGAAGCTCAACATGTACATGAAGATCAGGCGGCGCAGTGCGGTGTGCCGCCCGGCCGCCCACAGCAGCTTCCCGCTGTCGAGCACGCTCCGCAGCATGCGCGTGTCGGCGTGCCGATCCATGGCCTCGACGCCGACCTGCGTCTCCACGGTGTAGTAGTGGCGCAGGCAGTTGTGCAGCAGCATGGCGAGCCCGCCGACGAAGAACAGCACACGCAGCGTCGGCACCGTTCCGTACCGGTCCATGAAGAACCCGACGATCGGCACCAGCAGGCCCGCGAACATGATCACCACCTTGATGGCGGCGAAAATGCGCGGTCGGTCCCGCTCCGGACTGTCCTCCGTCGCGAGCAGCCAGAACGACACGTTGACGATCTTGGACGAGGCGTTGAGCAGGTAGCCCAGGAGGAACATCCAGAAGTTGTTGCTGAACGCCCACACGAACATCGGGATGACCCAGGAAGTGACGTCGAACCAGAAGGTGGCCCGGCGCCTGCCCATCCGGTCGGTCACCGCGCCCGCCACGAGCTGGAACATGAACGCGACGTACAGGTTGGCCGAGACGATGGCACCGATGGCCACCGTGCTCAGGCCGACGCTCTCCATGTACAGCGTCGCGTAGTACAGCGCGGCGGTGCCGAAGATCGCCCAGAACGGCTCGGTGTAGATGCAGTACCGGGCGTTGCGGTGGAGGTTCGCCACGAAGCTCGTGCGCTTCATGAACGGATCACCGCCTTGACGGCCTGGACCTCGGCCTTGTGGCCGGTCGCCAGGTCAACGCCCATGGTCGCCTCGAAGGCGTCGCGGAAGTCGGCCATGTCGACTTCGGTGGTCACCATCTTCGCCAGCTCCGGCATGTCGGAGGCGAAGTCGATGGCCGGTCCGATGGCGTCGTGCAGCGGGACGGCGGCGATGATGCTCAGTCCGTCGTCGATGAGAGTGGTGGGCGCCACCTCGACCCGGTAGGTGTCGTCGTAGCCCATCGGCACCACCCGGCCGCCCTTGGCGACGACCTCCAACGCGGTGTCCAGCCGGTTACCCACCGCGTCGATCACCACGTCGAACTTCTTGCCGCCCGTGAGGTCCGCGACGGTCTCCGGGGTGAGCTCGTCGGGGTGCAGCGCGTAGTTGGCGACATCGGCGGCGAACTCGCGGCGGTACGCGTTCGGTTCCGTGGCCACGGTGAGCCGGCTCAGCCTGCGGGTGATGCTCTGGCACAGCAGGCCGATGGCGCCGGAGCCGATCACCAGAACGGACTCGTGCGGCTGCAGGCCCGACTTGAGCACGCTGTTCAGCGAGCAGCCCAGCGGCTCGATCAGGCTCGCGACCTGCCAGCTCATCCCCTCGGGTATCGGGTAGAGGTACTGGGCGCTGCCTACGTAGTACTCGGCGAACGTGCCCGCGAGGGTGAAGCCCACCTGGTGGTCGTCGAAGTTGAAGCAGTAGCAGTACGCACCCAGCCGGCAGTTGCGGCATGTGCCGCACGACTGCGTGGGGTTGATGATGACACGGTCACCGACCGCGAGGTGCGTGACGGCGTCGCCAACCTCGACCACCGTGCCGACACCCTCGTGCCCCAGCACGGTGCCTTCCTCGGCCACGGCCAGCTTGCCCGCGAGGATCTTGTGGTCCGTGCCGCAGATGCCGGTCATCTCGACCCTGACCTTCACATCGTTCGACGTCCGCAGATCGGGCTCCTTGACGTCGACGAGGTCCATCAGCCCTTTACCCGCGTAAACCAGTGCTCGCATCGTTCGCCCTCCGTTGGATGGTGGTGTCAGAAGCTGTTCAGGGCAGCGTCGATCGCCTGCTCGACCTGGTCGAGCTGGGCCGGCGTGTGCCGGTCCGAGAAGACGAAATAGCCCTTGGTGAAGATCTGCCGGTCCGCGAGGGTCGCCAGCACATGTGCGCGGAACGGGTCGGTCCAGAAGTCCGTTGCCCCAGGAGTTCCCAGGGCGAAGCTGGAGTGGTCGCCCCGCACCTCGACCCGCCCGGTCAGGCCCAGTTCGGTGATTCGGGCGCGCAGGGCGGCCATCATCGTGCCGGTCCGCTCACGCCACGAGGGCCACACCGGCGCCGCGTCCAGCAGGTCCTCGCATGCGAGGGCGGCGGCGAAGGCCAGTGACTCGCTGGAATGGGCGTTGCTCATCCGTACGTCCGCGCTGCGCATCACGAGTCGGCGGTCACCGAGGATCGCCGCGAGCGGGAGGCCGTTGGCCATGCCCTTGGAGATGCACAGCAGGTCCGGCCACACGTCGACTTCGCCGCAGGTGGCCCGTCTGCCTGTGCGCATACCGGACGTGACCTCGTCGAAGACCACCACCGCGCCCTGTGAGCGGGCCTCCGCCACGACTGTGCCCAGGTGGTCGGCCGACCACCGGTTCGGGCACAGCACCACCGCGGCGACCGCCCCGGGGTTCCTGCGCAGCGAGTCGACAAGCCGTTCAGGGTCGTCGGGTGGGCTGGTCAGTGTCAGGGCCGCCACCGCTTGCGGGATGCCGAGCTCCGTGTGATGCGCCGAGTAGTGCGACGGTGCGGCCCAGTCGTGCCATCCGTGGTACTCGGTCGCCACGACGAGATCCCGTCCGGTGGCCGCGCGGGCGATGCGCACCGCGCCGCTCACCGCGTCTGCGCCGCTCTTGGCGAACTTCACGGACTCGTAGACCCCGAACCGGGCCAGGAGCCGTTGCGCCAGGTCCAGTTCGAGAGGGTCGGCGACCGAGAAGGATATGCCGCGCCTGAGCTGTGCGACGACCGCTTCCTCGACCTCGGCACGGGCATGGCCCCAGGTCGCCGTGCCCATGGCCATCTCGCAGTCCAGCCAGGTGCGGCCATCGAGGTCGGTGAACTCGGCGTCCTTGGCGCGCACTGCGGCGATCGCGCCGCGCCCCGGCATCAGTCGTTGAGGTGTCTTGGCCAGCGTGCTGCAGCCTGCCGGGATGATGTCACCGACCTCGGCGAGCCAGTCAAGGCTCGGCGTCCTGGGTATGGCGGCTGTTCCTCCATGTGTCATCGGACCTTGACCCCCGGCCAGCAGCTCGCGTTCAGTTCCGCGAGTCCCATGGCGTTGCCGTGCAGGTCGACGACGATGTCCTCCGACTGTGTCTCCAGGCGCTGTGCGAGCCACATCCGGTTGTCCAGCAGACGGACGAAGTTCTCGACCAGGATCAGCAGCGGCCGTGGCTCGGTGAGCAGTTCCGCCGACAGGATCTGGGGCAGCAGGATGGGTTGCTCGCCGTCCACCGTGGTCGAGTAGTCGAGCAAAGTGTTCCGGTCGATCGCCCCGGCGCCGGAGAGGGCCTCCCAGAAGTCCGCTGCCTCGGCGCGTGTCTCCGCCAGGTCGAGCGGCAGGTAGTGGCTGAGGTCAGCGGCGCGGTCACGCAGCCTTTCGAGCAGCCGGGGCGTGATGTCGTTCTCGATGTGGGCGCCCCAGGACTTCCAGAACCGCGCCAGGTTGGTCTTGCGGTTGCCCGCCCGGTGCACGCCGTTGCGCCGTTCCCAGTGGTACGACGTGACCCGCGGGTCGATGACGGTGCGGTAGCCGAGCGTCCTGGCCCGCATCTGGTAGTCGAAGTCCTCGTACCCGTTGAAGTACCGCTCATCCAGCAGACCGACCGCGTCCCTGACCTCCCGGGTCATGGCGAACAGGGCGAAGGCGGCCAACTGCACCGTGTAGGGGGAATCCGGCAGGTCTGACGTCCTGGCGTTCAGATACAGGTGCCGGCCGAGCGTTTCGCCGAACGCTATGCCGCAGTGCTGGACACCGCCGGTCTGCGGGTACAGCAGCGTCCCGGCGGTCATCCCCGCGTCCGGGTGGTCGCTCAGAGTCCGCAGCATCCCGGACTGCCAGCCGGCCTCCAGGATCAGATCCGAGTCGACGAAGAAGACATGGTCCCCATCGGCAATGGCCAAGCCCTGGTTGAGGGCCTGGCCGCAGCCGTGGGGTTTCTGGTTGTGCACGGTCGTCACGGTGATCTCGCCGTGACGCTCCGCCTTGATCTTCCGGGCGAACTCCTCGATCAGCTCACCCACTTCGGCACCGGAACCATCATTGACCAGGATCAGCTGTGTGTCCGGCTCGACGGTTAGCCTCAATGACTTGAGGAACAGCGACAACACGCTCGGGGACTGAAATATGGGCACAATGATGCTGCTACGCACGAAACCCCCAGTTTTTCAGTGCGGCAATGACTTCTGGGAACGCCCACACAGAGGCGCGCCGGGCGCCCGCAGAAACGGGCGCACGGCGACATGGACGTGAAGGACGGAAGAAATCAGAAGCGGGTTTCCGGTGACGCCGGTCAGCTGCCGTCGCGAAGCTGAGCGAGGGTCTCCCGGCGGAAACCGATATTGTCGAAGACGGCTGTACATCCTTCACCGAACGGCGACTGAGAAAGGAATCCGACCTTGAGCGCCGCCAAGTCGGACAACGCGCCGAAGGAGAAGTAGCGGATCATGCGCCACCATTCACCGTCGTGCGAGGCGTGAAACGCAAAGGCCTGCCCCATCCGGGAAACACGCAGCCAGGTACTGTTTCCGCTGACCTCGTCAGCGTTGGCGTCGTCCGAGTCCCCTCGGGTAACCACTGATACGACACTGGGCCGACCCTGCGGCGTGTACTCGAAGCACAACTTCGCCCATGTCTGCTCGCCCGCTTGGATGAACAGCACACCGGCGTCAAAGGTGTCCTTGAAGGCCACCTCGACTCGGGCCGTCAACTGGAAGTCTCCACTGACATCCCCGACGAGCCGCAGCAGGTCGGCACCCTCAGCGGGGTCCTTGCGTGCCGGATCGAGGAACAGGTCGGTTCGCGGACCTGCGGTAATGGCCAGAGCCTCGTTCCCGATGCGCCATGTGGTACCGGCAGACGGACCCTCCGGCGCCAGGCCGAAAGGAAGACCGGGCACAGTCAATGATTGGTTCACAAGCCCCTCTTTTTCCCCCGCATTCATGCCCCCGCAACGTGCACCGAAAGATTTTGTTCGAGATATCGAATACCGTTCGATCGGTGCGGTATGGATCTTACGGGGAAGCCAGATGATGCACAAGGTTGTTCACGGGTGCGCCACTTGGTTCAGTCCAGGCCGAGCGGCTGCGCGTCGATGCCCTGATACGCACGCCGTACGTCGGCCGTACCCGGGTTCGGATCCAACCGTCAACGATTAGCCAGGAACAGCATGTATTCGGCACGATCGAAGGGGTTTCCATCCGTCCGGGCTCGACGGGGTGGCGGATTGGCTGCGACAGCTTTGTCGCCGTCCGCGTAGGACGCCCAGGACGCTCTACCACCAGTGAGCGACAAAAGCCGTTGACGCACCTCGGCCAGCATGCGGAGTGGAAGCCGTCCTTCGATCACCCACAACCCCATCCCCTCCCTACATGCCTCGATTTCGGCCTCATGACTGCTCAGGAAATTGACCACTGCCCCAAAGTTCTCCTCGGGGACTTCTACCCAGAATTGGTGCATGGGCTCGTACACTTTGGTTCCAGCCTGCGCAAGTGCCTGCATCAGTACATGCGGAGTCACGTCCCGGAAGTCTCGTGCAGCCGAGAACGGGCGGGCCCAGAACCCGCAGTGGGTCATGGTGACCTCGATATCGACGACCGGCCAGCCGTAGCGGCCCTGGGACAACGCCGATCTCACCGTCTCTTCGACCGCGTCGTGGAACGCCACGGGCAGGGCCCCCAACTCCACCTCACGCCGATAGGAGACGCCCTGCCCTGGTTCAACTCGCAGCCCCACCGTCGCCAAGAAGCCGTTACCGATCATCTCAAGAGCGGCGCCCACTCCCGTGGGCCGTTCCAGGTGGATGATGCTCGGAGGTTCGAACAGGGCCTTGACGCCGAATTCCTCCACCAGGGTCTGCTGGAGCACTTCCTGCTGCACATGGCCGTACAGCTGGATGACCGACTCGCCGTCAGGTCCCGAGTCGGCGCGGATCATCGGGTCCCGATCGGCCAGTGCGACGAGGGCGGCACGCAGCGCCGGCGCGTTCATGGGATCTGCCGGTCGCACCGCGACCTCAAGACCAGGCGGCGGGAACTGCCGACTCTGCGGCGGAGCCTCGCCGATCCCCAGCCGATCGCCTATCCGCAGCTTCGCCAGACCACCGATCGACGCGATGTGGCCGGCGGTCAGACGGCGGTCACCCTCGCCGTCCGGGGCCACCACGTCGAGACTGCGAATCCGACCGCGGAAAGGGGAACCATCGCTCTGGTGCACATCCACCTGCTGCCGCTCGGCCAGCACCCCGCCGAAGCACCGGACGAGCGCTCTCCTCTCGCCTCGCTCGTTTCGCCCGATGGCGAACACACAGGCGGACAGGTCCGCTCCGCCGGCCGGCGGCTCCAGCAGTTCCCTGAGGGCCGACCGCAGGCCGTCGATCCCGGCACCGGTGATCGAGGAGCCGAACACGACCGGCTGCACCAGACCGGCGTTGGTCTGACCCCGTAAGGACTCGACCAGTTCGGCACGGCCCGGGAGCTGGTCCGCCACAAGCTGCGCCAAGATGTTCTCGTCGTTCTCGGCGAGGCATTCGGCCCATTGTCGCCGCACGTCGGCGTCGGACACGTCGGCCGGCGCGAAACCCGCCTGAGGCGTACTCGGATCGACCGGGAATCCCATCGCTATAGGCAGGAGACCGAGCTTGCCGGACAGCTCGCCCATCAGCTCCATGCCCGCAGCGCCAACGCAGTCCATCTTGTTGACGAACACGATGGTGGGGAGCCGGAGTCGCTGAATCACGTGCCAGAGCGTCCGTGTCTGCGGCTGAACTCCTTCGGGCGCCGAAATCACCAGGACCACGGCATCCACAGCCATCAGTGCGCGCTCGACCTCTGCCACGAAGTCGGCGTGTCCGGGGGTGTCGACGAGGTTGTACTGACGGTCCCCGTCCCGGAAGCAGGCCACTGCCGACCGGACGGTGATTCCCCGGGCCCTCTCGATCGCATCCGAGTCGGTTTGCGTGGTGCCCTCGTCAACGCTCCCGATGCGGCTGATCGCGCCGCACTCGAAGAGCAGCCGTTCGGTCAGACTCGTCTTGCCGGCGTCAACGTGCGCCAGAATGCCAAGGTTGAGCACGTTTCCGGTGCCACTTCGCGCGCCGTTCGCATCAGTGGGCCTCACCGCACCGACCCGTACACCAGTTCCTCGGCCGGCCGCATTCCGGCCAGGACGCCGAGATAGACCTGAGTAAGAGCGGCGGAATCCCGGATCCTCTCATGCACCGCCAGTCGACGGCCCGTCACCTTGAGGTCGGCCGCCGTGAGCGTCGCCGTGTACGACTCCATGAGCAATCCGTCCCGGCGCCTGGCGAACTCGGCCAGCGCTGCGTCCACCGCCCGGTCCGATCCGCATCGCCCTGCCAGCACCTGCGCCAGGAGCTCGGCCTGGAGGAAAGCATCGGTGATGCCCCGCGCGGTGATGCTGTCCTTGTGGTGACCCGCGTCACCCACCAGCGCCCAGCCCTTCCCGGACGCCTCACGGAAGAAGTTCTGCTGGTCCCCGGTACCGGTCAGGCGCAGGGCCGGCTCGACGTGTCGCAACCGGTCGTGGAGGTCCGGTGCCAGCGCGCCGATGGTCTCCAGATGAAATCTCATGGGGTCGGTGCGCGCGTGTTCAAACACGGCTTGGGGTGCGTAGGTGGCGATCAGTGATGTTTCGTCGTGGGTCGGAATGACGCTCACGTATGTGTTCCGCGCTTCGGCGAGCCGCACCTGGTCACCGCCCATGCGCCACCCGGTGTAATAGACGCACGTACGACGCACATCCTCGACCGTCTTCACCGCACCGCACAGGCGGGCGAGAGTGGAACGCATTCCATCAGCGCCCACGACGACCCGGCCGAGTTCCTCCGAGACGGTCCCGTGGGGACCACGCAGCAGCACTCCGGCCACCCGGCCCTCACGCCGTACGACATCGACCAGCTTCGTCTGTGTTCTGAACTCGACCCCGGCGGCTTGGGCGGCGTCGGCCAGTGTCTGGTCGAGCACGTGACGCCGCGGCGCGAGGGCGAAGTCGATGCCCTCGTACTCAGGGAGCGGACCTGAGACCGATATGGACCCCATGGTGTGGGACAGGCTCTTCAGCTTGGGACAGCCGGTCTCCAACAGTGTGCCCAGAACTCCCCATTCGTGAAGCCGGGCCACACCCGGCTGGTGAATGTAGAGCGTGGACATGGCATCCGAGGGGAATCGCGCTTGCTCGACCATCAGGACGCGGTGCCCGGATTCGGCCAATAACAGGGCGGTCGCTGCTCCGGCGCAGCGGCCGCCGATCACTACAAGGTCATACATGGGCACCGCCACTCTCGATGTGCTGTCCGGCTGGATCCGCTTTCAGTGCCATCTCGACCACGAGGTGATGACATCGGCGACATCAGCAGTGTGGTCGAGCAACAGATTGTGACCCCCTGGCACCCGTTGGAGCTCGAATCCGCCCGTGGTGAATCGGGACCATTCCTCGAAGTCCCGCTGGTCGACGGCCGTGTCGGCGGTGCCGAGGATCCCGACGATGCTGTCCGCGATCTTTCGCTCCTCGGCGGGTCGATAGGTCTCGATCGCCTCGTAGTCGGCACGCAGAGCGGGAACGAGCAGTTCGAGCAGTTCCTCGTCCTCAAGGACGAAGTCGGGCACATAGCCGTCGGCGGCGACTCGCCTCATGAACGGGCCGACGGGCCACTTCCACACCCCGTCCCGGGGGATCCGGTCGGGCGCCTCGTGGGCCGACAGGAACAGCGCGCGCACCTTGGCGTCCGCAAGGCGGCGTGTGATCTCGAAGGCCACGATGGCTCCGGAGCAATGGCCGTAGAGGGTGATGGGACGGTCACCTGCGTGGGCAGCGACCGCCTCGGCGGCCGCATCCGCGATCAGGTGGACGTCGCGAAGCGGTTCCTCATGCATGCGGGCCTCTCGCGCCGGCAGCCGCACCGCAGCAGCCGTGACGCACCTCCCGACCTTGCGGCACAGGTCGCGAACAGCCGCCGCGCCGGCGCCGGCATGGGGCACCGCGTAGAACACTTCGTCCCGGTCTGTGCTGGAGGGTGAGGCCATCTCCACCAGCCACGGACTGCTCCCCGGCGGAGTCATGAACGTCCCCCCTTGCTGGTGACCAGTTCCACGAGTGCGCCCCGGTCGACCTTCCCCACGGGGCTCATGGGGAAGGCGGACACCTCCACGAAGTGGTCCGGCACCATGTAGGACGGGAGTTGAGACATCGCATAGTCCCGGATCTCGCGCTCGGTGACGCCGTCGGCCAGGTAGAACGCGGCGAGTCGTTTTCCACCACCCGGACCGGGCACGGGCAGTACCACCGCCGCCCGTACGCCGCCGACCTGCGCCAGAACGCTCCGCACCTCCCCCAGCTCGATCCGGTAACCGCGGACCTTGACCTGGTCATCGAGCCGTCCAAGGAACTCGATCAGGCCGTCCTCCCACCACCTGGCGCGGTCTCCGGTTCGGTACATACGGCTCCCCGGCGTCGGCGACCAGGGGTCGGGCAGGAACTTGGAGGCGGTCAGCGCAGGGGCTCCCGCATAGCCCAGAGCAACGCACTCACCGCCGATGTACAGGTCACCGGCCACGCCCACCGGACACTGCCGCATGTCGTCGTTCAGGATGTAGTAGCGCGCGTTGGTCATGGGGACGCCGTACGGGATGCTCGGCCAGTCCGGGTCGATCTCGTTGGCCAGGAAGTGGTTCGACCAGACCGTGCACTCGGTCGCCCCTCCCATGGCCACCACGTCCGCCTTGGGGAAAGCGGCCCTGACCTCGCCGGGCAGTGTCAAGGGGATCCAGTCCCCGCTCAGCAGCACCAGCCGCAGCGGCGCCCCTTCGAGATCGTCGCGGAGCTTGAGGAACGGCGTCACCATTCCCAGCATCGCCGGGGCGGAGTCCCACATCGTGATCCGCTCCTCGACCAGTAGGTCGAGGAGAACGTCCGGTTCACTCAGCTCCTCGTCGTCCGCCACCCGTACGTAGCCGCCGAGGGCAAGCATTCCGAACACGTCGAAAACCGACAGGTCGAAACAGAAGGAGGCGACCGCCAGCAGCCGATCACGGGGTCCGACCCCGTACGTGCGCTGCAGCCAGGCGATGAGGTTCACCACGGGACGGTGCTGAACGGTGACGCCCTTGGGCACCCCCGTGGAGCCCGACGTGAAGATCACGTAGGCAACCGAATCCGGGGAGCTCGGTACGACCGGGGCCGACGCCGGCTGCGCATCGATGTCCGCACCCGACCAGAAGGTCCGCGGCCGGGTGGTGACAGCCGGGTCTCCGACGGTGAGCTCTACGTCGAAGCGGTGGCGCAGCGCGCCCTTCAGGCCGGTTTCGGTCCTGTCGTGCACCACCACCCGGGTCACCGCCGGTAGCACGTCGACGAGGTTCTGGAACGCGGTTCGCGACAGTGTCAGACCGGCGTGATCCTCTCGGTCGGGGTCGATCAGGTCGGCCAGCAGGATCCGGCCGCCTGGTCGCAGCAGCCCGACCACCGATTCAAGGACGCTGTAGAAGTATTCGACATCAGGGAAGAACTGGACGACGCTCGACATCACCACGAGGTCGAACGGGCCGCTCACCACCTCGTGGGCACGGTGGGCGGCGCCGACGACGCCTTCCAGCCCGGGGCAGCTCTCGCCGTAGCGGTCCAGGACCCTCCCTACCGAAACCGGCGAGATGTCCATGGCGACGTACCTGCTCGCTCTGCCGGACAGTTCGTCCACGAGTTCGCCGGAGCCACAGCCGATTTCGAGGATGGACGGACGTTCCACGGACGGACGCTCCGGAGCACTGGCTCCGGCCAGCTCCGCCACGTGTTTCCGGTACGCCTCCAAGTCGGACAGTTCGTAGTGGGCGTCGCCCCGGGCATTGAAACCGGCTGCGCGGAGGCGGTCCACGTCGTCGACGATGTAGTCGAACAGGTCAGCCAGCGGTGCCTCGTCGATCGCGGCGTCGGCCGAGTACCGTTCGGGACGGCCCGGGCAGACAACGCCGCGGACGGAGGCCACCGCGGCAGCGAGTCGCTGCGCTTGTTGCTGCTGCCCTGCCCCCGAGACGATGCACGTCACATCAAGGTCACCGAGGAGCCGCTCCGCCCGGGCCCGGGGCCAGGCGGGGTCGATCGGCACGTACGCCGCCCCCGCCTTCAGGATGGCGACCAGTGCCACTACCGCCCAGGCGTCACGCCCGCTGAAGAGTGCGACATGGTGTCCCGGTCCGACCCCGATCTCGGACAGCAGCCGTGCCATGCGGTCCGAGCCGGCATCGAGCTGGCGGTAGGTGAGCGTCGTCCCGTAAGCGTCACCGACCGCTGCGGCCTCTGGAGTTCTCCTGGCCGCCTCACGGATCAGAACGGGAAGAGTGACGTCGTCCCGAAACGGCGCGGCCGTTTCATTCCATTTCGGGTCCGGATACGTCTTCGTCATCGCTGCTCCAGGTACTCCGTGATGGCCTGCCCGACTCCGCGGACGGTGGGGAGGGCGAAGAACAGCCGCATGGGCAACCGGGCCCCCACCTCCCTCGACAGGCCGGCCATCACCTTCGCCACGAGGAAGGAGTTGCCTCCGACGGCGAAGAAGTCGGCATCTGGACCGAATTCCTCGTGTTCGAGGACCGTTTCCCAGGCGGCACGCACCATCAACTGCAGGTCCTCGACAACCGGTTCGACTTGCTCGGTCATAGTCGGCCTCATTCCTGTCCGGTCACGCCCGGGAAGCGCGGGCCGAGTTGGATCGTGGGCATTTTGCCGTCGGCTGGCTCTGCTTCTCCGAGCTCCGCGGACAGATGAGTCTTCAAGGTGTCCAGTAGGGACCACATCCGGCCCGGTGGCAGCGGCAGCTGGTCCAGCGCCTTCGGATCGGCTCCGCCGGGCAGGGACAGTCCGAAATGGTCGCCAGCAGCACCTGGTGGGCCGGCCCACACCTGCAGCGCGCCGGAGCCCAGCCCGGGCTCGCATCCCACGCGGACCTTCCATCCGCCGAGACCGTCCAGGGCCCACAGGGACTCCGGGTCGACGGAGTCGGCGCTCGTTCCGTCCAAGCGGGCATTCGTCAATCCCCGCCACACCGCGGGGTGGCCTCCCGCCTCGATGTGCCGGGCGATCGCTTTTGCCGGCGCGCCGGCGAAACCCGGCTCCGGCGGGCTCGTCACGAGGGGACGGCACCCCAGGTGAAGGACCGCGTCGAACCGGAAGACCGTCATCTCGTTGAGGTGTCTGCCCCGTCTGGGCGCGGTCTCGACGGCCGTCACCGCGCCGAAGACGTGCTCCAGGGACTTGACGTAGTCCGGCGACAAACTGAGTTCGAGGTCTCGCCGTTGATGCCGTTCGAGGTCGAAGTCCGCCTCTGTGCCTGCCGAGCGCCGCTGGTAGTAGGAGGTCAGCAGCGTGGCGTCACGGAGATCTCCGAGGAAGAGATGTCCCTGTGGCGCCATGCATTCGATCGCTCGGGCTATGACGTCTTCCAAGTACTCGACGCTCGGGAAGTACTGTGCCACCGAATTCAGGATGACGGTGTCATAGCCACCCCCCTCAGAAGCCGGAGGATCCTCGTGCGCCGGGCCCTGGTGGACACGCACCCGGGAGTGTGGTCCGCCTCGACCGCTGATCGACCTCAGCACCTCGATCGAAGCGGAGGCGAGGTCGGTGGCGACGTACTCCTCAAGGGTGGCGCTCGTAAGAAGCTCGCCCATGATCAGGCCGGTTCCGGCACCGATCTCCAGCACGCTGCGCGGTCGCAGCGACTTGATGCGGTCAACTGTCGTGTCCACCCATTCCCGCATCTGCGCCACTGGCACCGGCTTTTGGGTGAGCCCGTCGATCCAGCCCACGAGCTGTGGGTCATCACAACTTCCCGCGTGGTCGACCCCTGAGTCGTACAGGTCCTCGAACAGATACAGCCAGCCGTCCACCGTCTCGGTCACGGACGCTTTGGGTGTGACCTCGATCCGTGGCTGCGCCCCCGGGACGAGCCGGGCCGCGGCCACCTGGGGATGAGAGGCGAGGCGACGGACCCAGGAGTCCAGTTGTGCCCTCGATTCCGCGGCGGTCATCGCGCCACCTCCGGTATCCGGGCCACCTCGGCGATCAATCGCCCCGCATACGCCCGCATGGCTGCGAGCAGCTCCCTGATACGGCCCTCGGAGTATCGGTTGGTGCTGTACGTGATGGAGTACCAGAGCTCTTCGCCCGTGGTGATGGCCGTGATCTCCAGTTCGTGCGGGCGCGTCATCCGCGGTGCGCGATCGTGATCGCCGAAGTCGGCGAACTTCAGGGTGCTCTCCGCTCGTCCGCCGCCGGCGGCTGCGCCGAGGTACGTCACACCCACCTGATTGCGGCGATGCGGCAACTCCTTGGTCATGAAGGTCAGGAGTCCGTGTCCCAGTCCGCCCCCGGGGATGCTGCGGAGGGTGCTCATGGCCTCCTCCAGCTCCCGACACGGCATCGGGTTCTGGGCCGGCAGCGCGAGGGGGAACATCGCGGCGAACCACCCGACGGTCCGGGACAGGTCGATCGAGTCGACGATGTCCTCGCGGCCGTGCGTCTCGAAGTCGATCAGCAGCGGCCTGCCTTCGGTCACCGGTCGCAGTCCGGCTGCTGCGCTGGCGAGCACAATCTCCGTGAGTGTCGCTCCAGTCGCTGCCGTGACATCGGAGCGAAGGGCACGAGTGGTGGCCTTGTCCAGGGACTCCGACAGGGTCGTCTGGGAGGCGACGTCGTTCCTGCCGTCGGGGTGGTCGACCAGGATGCGGCTGGGCGCGGAATCCATGACGCGTCGCCAGTGGCCGACCTCGGACCGCACCTGTTCCGAGACGGCGTGTTCCTCCAGCGCCCGTCCCCAGTCCTGGTAGGACGAATGCTGCGGGAGCAGTTCGATCGGCCTGTCCTCGGCCAGTTGCTCACATGCGGTGGCGATGTCGTCCGCGAGGATGTTCATGGAAGCCGGTTCCATGATGAGGTGGTGGGCCGCGACGAGCAGCTGCCGGTGGCCACCGGGCATGGTGAACAGCGCGCAGGAAAGAAGCGGCCCGTCAGTCAGGTTGATCGAGGACTGGCAGGTCTTCACCGCACGGTCAAAGGCCGCTTCGGCCCGCTCCGGCGTCATCGTGCTGAAGTCGAACAGCCTCATGACACCGTTCGGCGCCGTGGTGACATAGGACTGCGTCCACTCGCCGGTGGAGGAACGGCTGAATCGAAGGCGGAACGCGTCGTGGTGGGCGAGCGCCGCGTCGATCGCAGCGTTGAGATGCGCCTCGCTCACGTCGGGAGCGACGTCGAACACGTTGCTGTAGTTGTAGTGGCCCGCATCCGGGTCCGGGCCTGCCAGGAACCACGACTGAATGGGCAGCAACGGCGCCGTGCCGGTCGCAGTCGCAGCTGCGCAGGCCCCCTCCACCGCGGCACCCTGGTCAGGTGTGCTGGAGGCTTCCTTCACCAGGAGGGCGGCGAGATCGGTCACCGTCTGCCCCAGGAACATGTGCCGGGGCCGCATCGGATAGCCGGCCTTTCGAGCGGAGGCGACCACGCGCAGTCCCAGCAGGGAGTCTCCACCGATGTCGAAGAAGTTCTGGTCCGGCTCCAGGGAGTCGAGTCCGAGCGCTTCCTTCCAGATGCCGCCCAGCGTCGCCACGGCCCGCTCCAGTTCTCCCGCAGCCGCCTCGGCGTCAGGCGTGGTCGTCGTCGGGCCGGTGAACCGGGGCTCGGTTCCGGCATGTCGCGCCACGCAGGTGAGCTCGACATCGTCGACCAGTTGTTCGGGGTCGTCGACCAGCGCCCGGAGAACCGCTATCAGGTCTGCGGTGAACGCCTCACCCCACGGCTGGTCCCACAGGTCCGCGGAGAAGTCCACGACACAGGCCAGACGGTCCCCTGCCTGGTGGAACGACGTGGTGATGTCCAGGGCGCTGCCTTCGGCATCCGAATCGAGGAAGCTGACCTCGACACCGTCCGGTTCAAAACCGGGGCCTCCTCCTGGTTGCAGCGTCACCGCATGCTGGAAGAGGGGGTGGTGGGACAGGCTCCGGGCGGGGGTGACCACTTCGACCACCCTCTCGAAGGGCACCCGGTCGTGCCGGTAGACCTCCAGGGCGCTGCGGCGCACCCGCGCGATCAGCTCCTCGAAGGTGATTCCGGGTTCGTAGTCCGAGCGGTATACGAGCTCGTTGACCAGCGTTCCGATCATGGGGTGTGTCACCGGGTCATGGCGGCCCGACGTTCCCCCGCCCACGCAGAAATCGTTCTGCCCGCCCAGGCGCCCCAGCAGAACCTGATACGCGGTCAGGAGCAGCATGTAAAGCGTCGCTCGCTGCTGACGCGAGCGGCGGCCGAGGCCGGCGGTCAGTTCGGCGTCCAGGTAGGTCCACACCCGGTTGGCCTTGCCGCTCAACGCGATCGGCCGTGGACGGTCGGTGGGCAGAACTACGTTCGGCGGAACCGGCGTCAAGAGCCCTTTCCAGAACCCTTCCTGCATCCTCATGGCCGCCACGGCCTCCGCCGACGTCTCCTGCACGGCGTACTCGCCGTACTGCATGGGGAGCGGTTCGAGGGGAGCGGTCGGGTCGCCCTGGTGCCGTCGGTAGCCCTCGCCGAGGTCCCGCATCAGCACCCCGAACGACCATCCATCGAAGACGATGTGATGGAAACTCAGAAGCAGCAGAAAATCCTCGTCGCCGCTGCACACGAACAGGCCCCGCATGAGGGCCGCTTCGAAGTCGAACGGGGCATTCGTCTCCCGGTCGATGACCTCACGTTCTCGACGGGACCGCTCAGGCTCCGGGCTGTCACGGAGATCGAGGTGGCGCAGCTCGAAGCTCCTGTCCCGGACGACCTGGACGGGCCGCTCGTCACGGACTTCGATCGTCGACCGCAGGATCTCGTGGCGATCTGTCACATCGACCAATGCCCGTTCCAGCGCCTTGGCATCGAGCGGTCCCCGTAACCGCACGTGCACTGGGTAAACGTACATGCCGGCGTCTGTGTCCAATTGGTGCAGGAAGAACAGGCGCTCCTGGGCTCGGGTCAACGGATAGGTGCGTTCCGCCGGAAGTACGGGATTCTGCATGCGTCTGTCCTCGGAAATCGTTGCTCATACCGGCCGGTCAGAGCCGGCCCTGTTGAGCGATTTGGTCGACAGTGGGCGCTATCAGGCTGTCGACCGTGACGTGGTCGGCCTGGCAGCGCAATCTGAATGCGCCCTCGGTGATGTCGGCCCATCCACGCGTGTACTCGGCCCCCTCGTCGTCGCACACGGCCGTTACCGCGCAGCTCAGCAGGGGCGACGGTGCATAGCGGTAGGTGGGAACGAGGGAGAAGTCGGCCTGCAGCATGGGGGCGAAGAAGTCCAAGGTGGCCGGGGTGGCCAGCTGTGGGCGATCCCGGAGGTATTCCTCACACCAGGCTCGGAATTCCTCCTTTGAGTACGTGTGCACGGGAGCCGCGTCACCGGGCAGTTCTGCCGGGGCCCGCTGCTGCCCCACGACGAGGCCACCCGGGCGGTGTCCGTCACGCACTGTCAGAAAGCGGGCGAGCTCAAAGGCGGACAAGGATCCCACGCACAGTCCGACCAGGACATAGGGCCGCTCGTCGCCGTCCACCAGGGCGGCCAGGTCGTCGGCGAGGTCGTCGAGGTGTTCCCGCACCGAGCTGACCGGGCGCTCGTTGTATCGGCTCTCACGGCCAGGCAGCCGGATGGCTCGAACCTCGGCCTGTTCGCCGAGTCCTGCCCGGAAACCCTTCCATGCCGCCGCTCCCGTCCCGGCCTCCCCGAAGGCGTAGACAACTGCCGACGCGTCAGGCCGGGTGCCCAAGCCTTGGAACTTCGTTCCTCTGCTCAACGCCACACCCTTACTTCACTCTTTGAGGGATTCGACCGGGAGGCTCGGCTCCTCAGCCGGTGTCCGGCGGGCAACCGCGGGTTCCGCCTTGCGTGACAGTCCGAGAAGGAACACGATGGCCGGGACCAGTACCGCCGCGCCGCTCATCAGTGCCGCCCGGACGGACACCGCGCTGCCGATCGCGCCCACCAAGGGGCCCCCGACGATCTGGCCACCGCTGTCGAACATGTCGCGGGCGGACAGTGTGGTCGCCCGCACGCTTGAGTCGACCCTGACGACCAGCCAACCGTTGGCCAGCGGTTCGTAGATCGGGCGAGCGGCGGAAACCAGCAGCAGGAACATCAGGGCCACTGGGAAGGTCTCGGCCAGGCTCAGGCCCATGACACCGACCGCGGTCACCGAGGTGAACAGCAGAAGCATGCCGACTATGGCGCCTGACCCGAGCCGTTCGGTACGGCGGCCGGCCCATCCGGCGACGAAGAAGCCGAGCACCGACGTGACGCAGGAGATGAGACTGAACCACGCGGCCGGCTCCAGACCGAGGACGTGGGGGAAGGTGACGTCCTGCAGCAGGAAGTCGCCCGAGAGGCGATCGAAGCTCTCGCTCCACAGGCCGACGAACAAGGTCATGCCCAACAGCAGGAACAGGCCCGGGACCATGCGAGTCGCCTGGCGTGACGCCCGGAGCTGCTCGCCGACGTCCTTCTTCGCCTGCTGGAGGACCGTCCTCCTGAGGCCGGCGCCGCTCTTTCGGGGGTGGAAGTGATTCTCCGGCATGAGCAGGGCCAACGCCAGGCCGCCGGCGGCCATGAGGATGCCGCTGACCAGCAGCGGGGCGTTAAGGCTGATCATCGCCAGGACGCCGCTCAGGAGGCTGCCGGCAATCGTTCCCACCAGCCCCAGTCGCGCCGCGCGCAGGAACACCGGCGTCATCTCCGACTCGCGGAGTTCGTCGGCGGCCCAGGAGTCCTGGGCTCCACTCATCAGCGCGGCTCCGAGTGCCAGCACCGCTTGAGCAAGAAGCAGGTTGAGATAGGCCGGTGAGGCTCCCTGCATCACGAGGCCACCGGCGTAGGTCAGCACTCCGACCACGACGCATCCGCGTCTGCTGACCAGATCGGCCAGGAGCCCGGTAGGCAACTGCAACAGGAAGTAGACACCCTCCAGCACAGTGCCCAGCACCACTAGTTGGAACGGGTTCAAACCCGCGTCCTTCACCCAATACACCACGGAGGTGGTGAATGCCAGGGCAGCCAGGAACGACATGCCCAGCCGCATGCCCAAATAAAGTCGATACGGATTGGTTCGGGACCGATCGGGAAAGGCCACCTATGACTCCTCGGCGGCAGACCATGCCGGCCTGCGCACTAGCTCGCGTTTTTCTTGCTCAATGACACTCAACGGCCTCATGTCGGTCCATGAGATCTCAACGAATGTGAGACACCCCGCCTCGTCGGCGGGACCGAAGACGATCCGCCAGCCCTCAGGGACCCGGGCCGTCTCGGGCCAAAGGCTGTATTGCCCCTGCGAGTTGACGAGCACCACAGACAGGCGACCCTTGGCTTCGGGACACGCACGGGATGATTCACACGCACGGGACGATTCATCCGCCATCGGAAGCCGCCTCCAACCCGAGCGCGGAGGTCGAAGAGCGGACAGCGGTCCCTGCGACCGCCAGCGCTCGATCAAGGGCGGCATGGCTCTGAAGAGCGCTAAAGCCCTTGGCGCGCAGCAGCATCGCGATGTCGCGGATCGCGCTTTCGAGGAGCTCCTCGGGATCGGAAATGCGCGCTGCGCGGACGAGATCAAGCCGCTCCAGCAGCCGGGTGTACGGCGCTCGGACTGCTGATTCGTATTCCTCTCCGGACAGGCCGACGTCGTCGGGGGTACCGACAGCGAGGCGCAGACCGGCCAGCAGGAATGCCACCAGCTCCGTGGTGCCAACCGTCGCGGGACGTATGGGATCGGATTCCGCGAGTGCCATCGACACTGAGCGAATTCCTCGAACTGAATCACAGGCCCAGACGGTGCGGTCGGGGAACTCCGACTTGCTCAAGTCCCGGAGCACGGCCTTCGGCCCCACCTCGACCAATGTGTCGACCTGGTGGCCCACCATCAGCCGCACCGTACGCGGCCAGTCCACACATCCGGTCAGCTGGTTGCACAGACTGTCGGAGAGTTCGACGGCGCCGCGGAGAACCGTTCCGTCACATGAGGAGACGATGGGGATGTCGGCGTCACCGATCCCCGCCTGGGTGACCAGCTCGGTGAATCCCGCTACGGCGGCCCGCATGAGCGGACTGTGCGGCGCGACGGTGACCCGCAGGGGCCTGACCACTGCTCCGCGAGCGCTGAGGGCTGTCCCGGCCGCCGCGAACGCATCGGCCTCGCCGCTGATCACGCACTGCTCACGAGAGTTCCGGTTGGCCACCACCACACGCCCGTCGACACTGGCGGCAAGCACACGTTCCACCTCGTCGGCGTGCAGGCCGAACACCACCGCCATCGTGCCAGGGGGGCATTCGGCCATCAGGCGCCCGCGTCGTTGGGCCAGTGCGACGGCGGCTTCGAAGTCCAGTGCCCCGGCGCACACAAGTGCCGAGATTTCGCCGAGGCTGTGTCCCGCCATGACGGCCGGCGGCTCGGGCAGGGCCCTGCACAGGAGTCTCCAGCAGGCCACGCTGTGGACAACGACAGCCGGTTGGACGACCGCGGTGTCGGACAGCTCTCCGTGACGGTCCTCGCAGGCGCGCAGCAGGTCGTACCCGAGGATGTCGCCCGCGGTGTCATACAGGCGTCGTACTTCCTCGTCCTCGTAGTACAGGTCCTGCCCCATGCCGGGTACCTGAGAGCCCTGACCGGGGAACATCACTCCTATCCCCATGCGGCACCGCTCTCCTCCGTGGCGAGAGTCAGGGAGAGGAGTTCAGCGGCCTCTTCCTCGGACAATTCACCGCGCTCGACCCGCGCCAGGATCGACTCCGTGTCAGCGGCCGGATTATCGGGCTCACCCTTCAACTGCCTGGTGCAGTACTCGACTTGGGCGGCGAACGTAGCATTCCCGTAGAGGGCGGCGACATCGAAGCCGACCGCAGGCATCGACTTGCCGATCAGGTGAACCAGCCGGACCGCGCTGAGCGACGTACCGCCGTCCGCGAAGAAGTTCGCCTGGGGGGCGACAGCGGACATCCCCAAGGTGGCACGCCATGCCTCGGCCAGTACTCGCTTGATCTGTGCCTCGTCCAGGTTTCCGACGTCGGGCTCGCCGTCGTCAGCACCCTGCGCCACGTATTCCGCCGCTTCTCGCCACACCTCGGGAGTGAACGGAATACGCAACACCTCGCGCAGGTAGTGCACCTCTTCCAGGTCGAGCCGCACCACGATGTCCACCGGGTGAGCGTCTCGGAAGAAGCGCTCCAAGGATGCGCGGAACTCGATGAAATCGATCGGCGGAATCGGGCTCTTGGCAGCGAACCCGGACTTGTCATCGAGAATGAGGGGGAGGTTGAGGGCGTACGTCGGCACGCCGGTGGCGGTCAGCCGGGGACTCAACGCGTCCAGGTACTGGTTGACCGCTGCACACTCGGCCGCGCCCTTGGTTCCCGTCAGCGAAGAGATGGACGAGAACAACACCAGGAAATCGGGCTTGTCCTGGCGCAACTGCTCGGAGAACAGCCAGGTGCCCCGCACACGGTTGTCGATGCCCCTGCGGAAGCTCTCGAAGTCCAGTTCGCCGATCCACAGGTGGAACAGTTCCTTGGCGAGCATGAACCCGCCGTGGACCGAACCGAGGTCGCTGCGGATGTCGGCGAAAGCCCGCTCCACGGCGGACGCGTCGGTGATGTCGCACCGCAGGACTCGGACCGAGGCGCCGGCCTCCTCCATCTGCCGGATCGCTTCGATCCGGTACGACAGGTCGGGCGACTCGGTGACCTCCTTGGTGCCCCACGTTTCGCGAGGAGGAAGCCCGCTGCGCGACAGAAGCACGATCGCCCCGGCGCCCTGATCGGCCAGGAACCGACCCACCTGCATTCCGAGATAGCCGGTGCCGCCGACGATGACGTAGTTTCCGCCCTCGCGAATGGTCAGAGCCGTACCGCCACCCTCGTCGGACGCCCGGCCGACGAGCTTGGTGTAGCGCCGCCCGCTGCGGTACGCCACCAGCGGCAGTCGCTCGCGGGGGGAAGCGCTGACTTCTGCCACGATCTGGTCCGCCGTTTCGACGTCCGAGCCGCTGAAGTCGTGATCGATGGCGAGCTCGGCGATGTGGGGGACTTCCTGGGAGAACACCTTGAGAAACCCGAAGCCGGTCACCCGCGGAGGAGCGCAATCCTCTCCCGGGACCACCTGCTGGGCCCGAGAGGCCACCACGGCCATCAGCATCGGCTGCGCCAGATCGAGGCGTATCAGGCTCTGGGCGAGGTGGAACAGCGTGAACGCCCCGTCTTGTTGGCTGGCCTCCAGGGCTCGCGCCGTCGCCATCGGATCCTCACCGGAGTCACGTCCGAGCATGTGGACAATGCCCGTCAGTTCCTCCAGCGGGCCGACGGACTGCCACAGGCGGTCGTAGTCCTCGGCGCTGTCGGGAACGATGCCGAAGCGGTGGGCACCAAGCCTGCTGAACCGGTTCGCGGCCGTCACCAGGATCGCCGCGGAACCGCCCCCACGCAGTTTCCGAGCCACCGCCTCGGCCGTGGCGTCGCCCTCGTGCGCTATGACCACCCACGTCCCTCGGGCGGGGGCACCCGCCTCGACCGTGTCGACCTCGGTCCATTCCGGCCGGAAGAACAGATGGGAGACATCCGCCGACCAGTTCTTGGCAGTCGGCCAGATCCGCCTGGTCGTCATGGGCGCCAGCGGAAGCGCGATCGTCCGGCCCCGTTCGAGCCGTCGCAGGCATGCGTCGTCGACCTCGGCGTGCTTCAGATACCTCGTCATCAGCGTGATGTCGTCCGGAGCGACTCCGCCGCAGTCGACGGTGGCCAACTTCCCGAGCGAGTACTCGGTGGCCGCCTCCGAGTCAGAGGGGAAGATGTGCTGGTCACCCAGGTGTTCTGGAATGCGCTCGAACTCCCGCATCGACAGCAACTGCCCGAGCTTTTGGACCAGGTCGGCGGCGTCGGAGGCGAACACCCCGATGCGAGCGGGCCCCATGCCGCGACGCGCCAGCGTGTATGCGATGTCGCACACAGCGGCCTCTTCGTCGATCTTCTCGGCAAGCCGTCGGATGAGCTCCCACAGAGCCCTTCGGTTTTTCGCCGAGATGAAGACCGGAGTCTTTTCGTTGGTGGCTTCCGCCGACGCCGCCGCAACCGGCTCCTCAAGGATCACGTGAACGTTCGTCCCGCTGAGACCGAGCGAAGACACCGCCGCTCTGCGTGGGGAGCCGTCGGACGGGTCGGGCCAGGGCGCATCGTCGCCGCTCACTACGAACGGCGTGTGCTCCCAGTCGATTGTGGGATTGGGGCGCTTCAACCCTGCCAGCCCCGGAAAGCGTCGCTTCTGCAGGCACAGCAGCGCCTCAAGGAATCCAGCCAGGCCGGCCGAATCGCCCAGGTGTCCGATGACGGCCTTGATCGAACCCAGTCGGCAGTAGCCGCTGTCGTCGGTGTCCACACGGAAGGCGCTGGTCAGGGCGTCCACTTCGGTGACATCACCTAGGACCGTCCCCGTACCGTGTCCCTCCAAGTAGCCGATCTGGGAGGCAGAGACCCCGGCTTCGGCCAGCGCCGCCCTCACCACATCGCGGTGGGCGTCGGGGTTAGGGGCGGGCATGCCGTTGGAGGCGCCGTCGCTGTTGATCGCCGATCCGGTGACGATCGCGCTGATGTAGTCGCGATCGCGGACGGCGTCCTCGGTGCGCTTGAGCACAAGAGCGATGACACCTTCACCCCAGGTGACGCCATCGGCAGCCGCATCGTATGAGGCACATCGGTGGTGCGGGCTCTTGATGAAGTAGTCGGATTCACCGCTCCAGAAGGGGAACAGGGAAAGGCTCGCACCGACGACGATGGCAAGGTCGCATTCACCGGCCTGCAGAGCGCGGCGCGCCTGGTGCAAAGCGGCCAGGGAAGACGAGCAGGTCGTGTCGATGCTCATGACCGGACCGCGCAGGTCATAAGTGTAGGCAATCCGGTAGAGAGCGTTCGCGGGGATATTCGAGATGAACGCGCGTTCATCTGGATCACCGAACAGACGCAGGTACTCAAAGCGCTCATTTGGCTGGTAGCCGCCGAACACTCCCGTCCGGGTACCGCGCAGCGCGTCGGCCCGAATTCCCGAGAGGGCGAGTGCCTCTTCGGTCACCTGAAGCAGCAGGCGTTCGGCAGGCCCCATGAACTCGGCCTCGAAGTCGGTGAATCCGAATGCCCCGGGATCGAACTGCTCAATGCCAGTGATCCACCCGCCCATGGAGCGGCTGTCGGAATCCAACCGCTCGCGATAGTGCCCGAACTCCCCCGCCAGTTCCTCCCGAGCGCCCGCGACCAGGTCGAAGCGCTGTACAGGGAACGGGCCGACCAGCGATGTGGCCTCGATCAGCCGACTCCACAGTTCTTCGAGATCGTTCGCACCGGGCATACGGACAGCGGCCCCGAGAGCGGCAACGGATCCGGCCCCGGGCTTGGCATCGTGGTCGGCCATCAACGCCTCGGCGTCCTCAACGCTGATCTTGCCCTCAGCAAGCAGGGACATGACGGTCATGTCGTGGCTATCTGACAAGGTCGCCTCACCGTTCGCTTTCGTGGTCGTCCATGCTTGAGGGCGCCGCTCGGTGGTTGGCCGCAGCGTCGATGATCGAGGCGAGCTCCATGAAGTCCTCCGCGCCGAGGAGATCGGCCACGTCGACTCGCCACCCGCGTTCACGCAACAACGCGACTTGAATCTGCATGGCCGACAGCGAGGTCCCGCCCAGGCCGATGAAGGAGTCGTCCGCGTTCACGGTCTCGTATCCCAGGGCCTGGCCGACCACCGCCCGCAACGTGGTCAGCGTGTCGTCGGTGGCATCCAGCGCTTTCGGCTGGTCATCGCCGAGCCAGAACGAGTTCTCGTCGAACGGGTACAGCGGGAGGTCGACGAGCAGTGGGGACGGGCCGGCTTCGAACAGTTCGCGCCATCGCACCTCATGACCGGTCACGTACTGGTGCGCCAGAGTCGCCTCAGGGGAGTCAGGGTCGGCACGCGGCCCGTCCGTGACCCAGACGTTCGACTGGTCCTGCCACTCAGCAGGGTCCATCTCAGCTAATGTGCGGCACGTTTCGGCGAACTCGGCGCGGTCGCGGGCGAGGATCGCAACGCGGTACCGGTGGTGCTCACGTCCGATCCACAGGCTGAACGCGAGGTCGCGCGGGTGAGCGGCACCGCTGCCACCCCCGTGCGCACCTACCAGTGCGTGCAAGGACGCCCAGGAACGCGCCGACATGGGGAACACCAGCGGACGCACCCGGCCACCGCGCGGCCGGCCGGCCGACTCGCTCTCCCGGCGTGGCGCCTCTTCCAACACCACATGGACGTTGGTGCCGTTGAATCCGAAGCAGCTGACGCCCGCACGCAGCGGCTCCGAGCGCTCCGGGTCGGTACGCAGGTTCCACGGCTCGGTCGGCACGAAGAGCGGGGACTCCAGGAAGTCGATGTGCCGGTTGGGTTCCCGCAGGTTCACCGTCGGGGGGACGTGGCCGTGTCGCAGCACCAGCATGGCTTTGACGAAGCTGGAAAGCCCGGCCGCACCGTCGACCAGGTGCCCGATGTTCCCCTTCACCGACCCGGCGGCGATGAATTGCCGCCGCTGCGTGTGGTGTCTCACCGCATCCGTGATGCCGCGAATCTCGATCGGGTCGCCCAGTGCGGTCCCGGTCCCGTGTGTCTCCAGATAGGACAGGGATTCAGGTCCGACTCCCGCTCTGCGCCACGCGTCAAGGAGCAGATCCGTGTGCGCTTTGGGATTCGGCGCGGTCATCATGGCTGAGGCACCGTCATTGTTGACCGCGGTGCCGCGAATGACCGTGTGGATCCGGTCGCCGTCACGCACGGCCCGTTCCAGCGGCTTCAGCATCACTGCCACGACGCCCTCACCGCGGCCAATCCCTGCTCCGTGGTGGTCGAACGGACGGGAACGGTGGTCGTCGGACATGATGCCGGCCGCGTCCATGAGCCGGCTGTCCGATGCGACCGGCATCGAGAAGAGGTGGACGCCACCGACCAGTGCCATGTCGCTGTCTCCGTTGCGCAGCCCGAGACAGGCTTCGTGCAGCACCAGGAGGGACGACGCGCAGGTCGCGTTGGACACGTACGCCGGGCCGTGCAGGTCGAGCAGGAAGGACAGGCGCGAGGCCGCGAAGGAGGGAAGCACTCCCGGGACGCCCGACGGGGTCATCTCCATCAAGTCGCTGGGATAGTCATACGTGGCGGAGACATAGACGCCGGTGCGGGTGCCCCGGACGCGCCCGGCCCACCCCGCGTCCTCAAGGCAGTGGTAAGCGACCTGGAGGAACCGGCGCTGCTGGGGCGCCATGATGCGGGCATCGGCAGGAGTGACGCCGAAGAACTCCGCATCGAACCGGTCTATGTCGTCCAGCCATGCGGCGTTCAGGAAGGCAGGGTTCGCGTCCGCATCGGCGAGCACCGGTGCGCACAGCTCGCGGCGCCGTGCGGGTGCGGGCTCTATACGATCCTCGCCCGCCATGAGTACGTCCCAGAATCGATCGTAAGTAACGGCGCCGGGCAACTGGGCAGCGACACCGATGACCGCGATCCCTTCCGAGGCTCGGGGGTGCGCCTTCGTCTCGGCGGTGGGCCTGACCGCGTCCACCAGTTCTCGCGCGGTCTGGCGGTCGATATGGCCACGCGCGAGGAGCCCCATGATCGAGGTCATGAGGTTGGTCATGTCAGTGCCTCCTGGTCGTGCGGGGAGGTGAGCCGTTGGAGCTCGGCGCCCGCGATGCGCCGTAGAGTGGCGCGGGCCTCGGCCTGCTCCGTCAGGTAGAAGTGCCCACCTGGGAACACACGTTCGCGAAGGGGGCGCTCGACCGCCTCAGCCCACGCCTGCAGCTCGTCCAGTGCGGTGGAAGCGTCCTCCCGCCCTGTCCAGAGTTCGTAGTCCGTCTCGGGAACGGGACAAGCCGGATCCTGGCCGTACGAATCCATGAGGAGCATGTCGTCGCCGAATGCCTCGATCACGGACTCAAGCAGTTCCGGGGCAGAGAACACTTCCGCCGGCGTGCCGCCGTAGTCAGTCAGGTGGGCCAGCAGATCCGCTCGGGAGCGACGGCCAGGTGGTGAGGGGAGGGTGGCGGCCACCGCGGCGGCCCTCCGGGGCGAGGGAGCGCTTGACACGATCACCTTCCTGATCCTGTCTCGTCGTTCCGGTGACAGACTTCGGACCACGGCGTCGCCGAGCAGGCCGCCCAGGCTGTGTCCGAAGAGGATCGTGGGGCGGTCCAGCAAGGGCTCCACCCGACTCGTGAGGTCACGGCGCGCTTCCTCGAAGGTGGACAGTCGCGGTTCGCCGTCGCGGACTCCCCGGCCCGGCCGGTCGAACAACAGCGATTCCGTCCCTTGGGGGAGTTCCGAAGCAAGGGGCAGCAGTGAGATGGCCGAGCCACCGGCGTGGGGAAAGAAGAGCACCCGAAGTCTCGCGTCGGCTCCGGAGCGAACCGCAACGTAGCCGTCCTCCATCTCGACCCTCACGTCTGGGCTCATCGGGACAGCTCCTTGACTCGCTGGAGGCCTGCCTGCGCGGTCAGTTCGCCGCGTTCGACAGCACGCAGGACGGACATCCGATCGTCCAGCCGGTCCGCGCCGCCATCGCGAGCGGCAGAGCGCCCGCCGGTCAGGTAACGCGCGAACTTGGTGATGGTCGGGTACCGGAAGAGATCCGCGACGGTGAACTCAAGGTCGCCGAACCGTTCCCGTAGCCGCTCGAACAGGGTGATGACCAGGATGGAATGGCCACCCGAATCGAAGAAGCTGCGGTCCAGGTCGACGGGGTGCCCGAGCAGGCTCTCCCATATCTCCTGGATCGTGGTGACGAAAGGAGTGTCGGCGGCGGAAGGAGCGGGACCAGCGGCCGGACTCGGCAAGGGCCGTTCTGCCAGCGCCACACGGTCCATCTTGCCGCTCTCGGTCCGAGGTAGCTCTGCCATCACATCGATCGCCTGCGGTATCGCATGAGAGGGCAGCAGCTCGCGCAGCTCGCTGCGCAGCCGGTCGCTGTCCACGCCGTCGCGGGCTCCGACGAATGCACGCAGAGCAACGCTGCCGGCGGCGCCATCGGCTCGCACATGGACTTCATCGACCCCGTCGAGCCTGAGCAATGCGTTTTCGATCTCACCGATCTCCACGCGGTGACCGCGGATCTTCACCTGCGCATCGCGGCGACCGAAGAACTGAATCGTCCCGTCGGGGTCGATGAAGCCGAAATCCCCAGTCCTATAGGAGCGGACGCCGCTGCGGGATGTGAATCCACCCCCGGTCTGCAATTCGCCTTCGATCAGGTATCCCAGCCCAACCCCCGGACTGGTGATGCGCACTTCACCCCTGGCGCCGCGCGGCAGCCGGCCACCCCTCTCGTCCACGATGTCCACTTCGGTTCCGGGCAACGGGGAACCGATCGGGCACAGGCCTGAGCGGGACACTCCGGTGGGTTGGACGCTGTCGTGGACCGTGGATTCGATCATGCACTCGCTGAGCCCGTATCCGTTGACCAGGCGGACCTTCGGCCACAGCAGCGCTCGCATCTCCTCCAGCTCTTCGATCCGAAAGGCGTCCGAGCCGACGATGAGGGCGCGCAGGCTCGGCACCTTGCCACCGCCAGCCCTGGCCACGTGGCGCAGCAGCGCCAGCACCAGCGCGGGCGTGGATTCGATCAAGCTGATCCGATGCTCGGCGATCAGCGTTTCGAGGTGGGCCATGTCGACGCGCCGTTCATCGGGGCAGACCACCAGTCGACCGCCGGTGCTCAATGCCTTGAGCAGGTCGCCGAGGAACACGTCACTGGTCCAGCTCCCGAGTTGCAGCACCCGATGGCCGTCGGGGCCGGGGGCGTAGGCCTCGCGCCAGGCGTCGACCAACGGGGCGAGACCGCCGGCCGGTAACGCGACGACCTTGGGCGTGCCCGTGCTGCCGGAGGTCGCCACGAGATAGGCGGGCCGGTCGGCGGGCAGCGTCTCCGCGAAGTCGGCCGGGTCCTGGATGACGGCCGATCCGTCGTCCCATCGGTCTTCCTCCAGAGACACCTGCCGGTCGGGCCGCAGGGCGTCGAGCACTTGCCGTCGCCGTCGCGGAGCCAGCTCCGAATCCACCGCGCACCAAGTGATTCCCGCCTGCCAGGCGCCGCATATGGCCGCGGCGGCATCCGCTCCGCGTCTTCCGATGAACGCCACCCGATCACCGGGGCGCAGCCCCAGGCGATGGCGCAGGTGGGTGGCCATGGCCTGGGAACGTCGGCGCAGTTCGGCATAGGTGCAGAAGCTGTTCGAGTCCTCAACGGCGATCGCGTCGTCGGCTCCGGTCCCGAGGTAGTCCCCGATGGCCCACGGACGCTCCGGGACAGCGCTCCCGAGAACGGCCCGGGAATGCTCAGCCGGGGTCACCCAACTGCCGGTGACGTATATGTCGTCGAGCTCATCGGAGGAAGACGCGAAGTGAGCCACCGTCTTGAGCAGCTCCTGGACCACCCTCCCGTCATAGCGCGATTCGTCCCATTCGGCGAGCAGCCAGGTCCGCTCCCCGAACCCGACGGTCAGGCTCAGCGGGTCGGCTGTTCCGCCGCTCCCGTAAACCTGACGGGCGATCGGCTCGGCAGCGTCGGCAGAGGTGAGAGTTCCGAGATCGCCGTCGAAGTTTTGGAACACCAGGGTGGAGGCAAACAGTTTGGAATTCGGCGCCAGGCCGGCGGCTTCACACATCTCCGGATGGGACAGATGACCGTATTCGGTGGCCTCGGCCATGGCGTTCATGACTTCACGGACATCGTTCACGACGCCGCGACCCGCATGCTTGAAAAAGAGCGGAACCACATTGATGAGGCAACCGCTCAGCCGCATCGAATCCGGCATTCCTGCCGGGCGGATGTTGACGGTCACGCCGACGCAGATATCCGGACCGTCCTGGTAGCGGGCGAGCACGCGGCTCCACAGATAGGCGATCAACCCCGCCTGGGTGACACCCTGCGCGGCGCAGTAGGCGGCCAGGCGGGCACTGGCGGATGCGGACAGTTCGTGGAGCTGCCGGCGCGCGTCCCGACTGACGACATTTGGCTCGTCATTGGAGGACCAGGCGAAATCCAGGATCTGAGCCGGCTGCCGACCCGCCATTTTGTCGCGCCAGTAGGCACTGGAAGCATCGGTGACGCCATTGTGCGCACGCCAGTCGAAATAGGCGCCCATGGACGGGCGGGGTTCCGGTACGCCGGCCGGGGGCGCCACGAGTGCTGCCGCGAAGTCCTCCAGGCAGTGCACGAGCGACCATCCGTCCAGGAGGGCGTGATGGGCGGCGAACACCAGCACCGAGGTGGGTTCGGCGTCGGCCGACTCGTACCAATCCGAAATGAACCACCCCGCGACGAGTACGTCCAGACCGCGACCGAGCAGTTGCGAGGTCCGTTCGGCGCACCAATCGGCCAGGGTGGTCGTACCGTCGAACGACAGGGAGTCAACGCACTGCAATTCAATCGCGAGTTCGCTGTCGATCACCTGCGAGGCATCTGATGAACCCAGGGCGAAACGAGTTCGCAGAGCGGGGTTCTTGACCATCATGGCTTCCCAGGCGGTCCGCGCGCGTGTGGCGGAGATCCGCTCTTTGAACTGGTGCGCGTTGACCATCCAGTAGGCGGTGCTGGCCGGATTGCTGAGCGAATCGAGCATGAGCGTCGGCTGCAACGGGGCCAGGGGAAGCTGCTGGGCGGCAGCGCCGTCCGCCGGGCCTGGCACATTCCCCGGAGCCGTCTGTGAGAGCAGGGCCAGCTGGCCGTTGAAGGTGGGGTGCTCATAGAAGTCGGGGATGGAGATCTGCAGCCCTGACGAAGACAACTGATGCACGATTTTGAGAGCCGCCAACGAGTCGCCGCCGAGCTCGAAGAAATGAGCGTCCCGATCGAACGCTGTCGAGTCGAGGTGTTCCTGCCATGCGACGAGAAGAGTCTGTTCATTGCTCAGCATAATCAAATCCTCATTCTGGTCGCGTTACCGGGGAACGCGCAAGCAGCGACTGAACTCGTGGACCCATGCGAAGAAAGAGGACTGGGGTGGACCTGGTTCTGAGGATATGACGCCGGCCACGCGGACATCAATGGATCGCCTGCGTTCAAAGACGGGAACGCAGCGCACAGTTTCAATCCGGTCCCAGACCCATCGATTCCGCTCGCCCTCATTCTCCCGCCGGCGGTCCGGCGGCGATCCGCTTCCTGACGTCATCCAGCAACTCCAGCCCTGACAACACCGCCTTGGGCGGCAGCCCGAAGTCGATCAGGCAGGCGATCTCGTCCACGCCGAGCGCGGCGAAGTCGGCGGCGATCCGGGTGGCCTTGTCCACCGTGCCGAGCAGGCCGCTGCTCTCGAAGTAGCGGTCGAAGGCGCGGCTGATGACGAACGCGGTGTCTGACGCGGACAGCTTCTTCGGGTCGGCCTTCCGCGCGCCCAGGAACAGCCCGAGCGAGTTGCCCAGGTAGTCCGACAGCGGCTCACGGACCTGTTCCTTCACCTCCGCCTCGTCGTCCCCGAGGAAGGTGTGCACCATCAGTGCCACGTGCCCGTTCCAGCCGTCGTGACCGGGACGCTCGGCCAGCGCCTCCCGGTAGGCGCGGATCTTCACAGCCAGCTCGGCCGGTTCCTGGCCGAGCAGGTGGGTGAGCAATCCAGTGCCGAGCTGCCCGGCGGCGCGGAACGTGTCCACGCTGCCCGCGCTGGTCACCCACACCGGCAGCTGCCGCTGCACCGGACGCGGGTAGACGGCCACGTCACGTCGCGTTCCCACGCCGTCCGTCAACGGCATCGTCTCACCGCGCCAGAGCGCCCTGACCTGTTCCACGTGCTCACGGACGAGCGTGTGGCGGTTCTCGTAGTTGTCGGGGGCGAGCACGAAGTCGGCCGCGTTCCAGCCCGAGGCGAAGGAGACCCCGGCACGGCCTCCGGAGATGTTGTCCACCACCGACCATTCCTCGGCGACGCGCAGGGGGTGCTGTAGCGGGGAGACCACGCTGCCCGCCCGGATGTGGATCCGTTCGGTCACCGCTGCCACGGCCGCGCCCGTCACCGCGGGGTTGGGATAGAGGCCACCGAAAGGGTGGAAGTGCCGTTCCGGAGTCCACACGGCCGAGAAGCCGTTCCGGTCGGCGAACTTCGCGCCCTCCAGGAGGAGTTGGTAGCGATTGCCCTCGAACTCGCGGCTGTCGCTGGCGAAGTAGAACAGGCTGAAGTCCACACCTGGCTCCTAGCTGGTCGTGTGTCATGTCAGGAGGCGTCGCTGTCGTCCCCCCAGGGACCGGCGTAGGGCGGGTGCGGGATCCGGTCCCCGCTCAGGGCGGCGACCGCGATCTGCTCCAGATCCGTGAGGAAGCGCGTGATCTGGTGCGAGGGAAGCAGTGCGGTGTCGGCCAGCAGAGTCAGCCTGATTCCGTTGGACGCATGCTCCGCCAGCAGGTAGAACCGCATGTCGTCATAGACTTCCCCGCCCTTCTCCACGATGCGCGTCTCCGACAGGGCCTGCCGTGCGGCCACGTCGATGTGCGCCCGGTTTTCCCGCCTGCTCCGGGCTTTTCGCTGAAGCACGAGATTAATCGCGCAGGAAATCTCTGGAAATCCTCGCATCGCCGCGTTCACTTCTGCCGGGTCGTACTGCCCGTGGCTACTGGCCGTCAGGCTCGCACGATGAGCCTCTTTCACCAGTTGCCGGACCGAAGAACCGACGGACCCCAGCCTCAGGGGAACACTTTGGACGATCGTGCCCGATAGTTTGGCCGCCTCTCGGTCGAAACGATTGTGGGAGAAGAACAGAAGTCCACACTCCGCGGCATGCGACCGGTGGCGCAGCAAGTGACCGACGAAGGCGAGGATCACCGATCCGACGTCAACAAGGTGCCGTGCGGCCAGTTCACTCACTGCCATGTCAAGTGCCCTGGATGTCATGGCGATTCTCTTGAACCGCGGCTCTTCCACGGCTCCGCGGGCTGCCGGAAGGATCGCCTCCGTCAGGTTGCTCATGGTGTTCAACCAGTACTGGCTGGCCTCTTGGGACTTTTGGATCCCTGCGGGGCTCTGCTCGTACGCCAGTCTGTCCAGAGGATGCGACAGACGAGACCGAAGCGCCGGGGGGCCTCCTCGGGAAGAGAGGTGCAGCGCGGACAGCAGATCGGCTTCGATGAGTCGCTGCGACCACACGTCCATGGCCAAGTGGAAAATGGACAGAACCATCACCGCGGGGGCTCGGCCGGCCGTCACCACCGCGGCACGTACCGAGATCTCCGGGGCCGTGAACGGGTGCCGGGTCAGCTTTTCCCGAAGCCGCCCCGCAGCTTCCTCCACTTGGTCCTCGCCGACATTCCAGATCTCCACCTGTAGGTTGCCGTTCCCCACGACGACCTGCCAGGGCACCCCCAGCTCATCCACGTTGTATCTGGTGCGCAGGGTCTCGTGGTGCCCGATCAGCGATCCAAGCGTGGTCAGTACCGTCTCCAGGTCACAGCCGGATGGAACGCCAACCTGGAAGCTCATGTTGAAATGGACGAAATGGGGCGCCTGCGTTTCCACCGCCTGCCACATCCATCTCTGCCCCCAGGTAAGCGGGTGGCGCCCGGAGCGGGATCCGGAGTATTCGACGACCCGCTGTTCCGATTCCACTGACGCTGCACATTCTTCCGAGACAGACATGACAATTGAGAATGCGGAAGACCCGAGGCCTTGTCAATTGCAGAGAACTGTACGATGCACTGAAGTCGCCCGCCGCTCATTCCGGCGCGCGCAACTCACCGCGCCGCTCGACGAGGCGTTCGGCGATGACAGCCCAGGTGAGGGAACACTGCTTCGCCAATGTGGCCATTTTCTCGACGCAGTGTGCGGGAACCGACTCGGCGACGTCTTCGTCCAGCCGGTGCGCCCGCAGGAGAGCGAGCAGTTGGCGCCCCGACTGTGTCAGGTTCAGGGAAGGGTCCTTGCTCAGTTGCTGCCAGAAGAGCGCGACGTCGGGAGCGGCGGGAAGGGATGCCGTCGTCGCCCTGTTGACCACGCGGCTCTGTACGCCTTTCGCCGCCGAGACCTTGGCGGGCACCACCACGGGGCCCTTCGCCTCCCGTAGTCGACGGCGGACGTCACTCACCGTGCCCAGGGACAGCCCGACTTCCCTGGCGACCTCGCGCAGTGAGGCATTGGGTCTGGCCGTCATGATCTCTTCGGCCTTGCGCCGTCCCTCTGCCGTACTCAACAGGCGGACCCGTCCGTCACGTCCCACACGTCCGTTCAACTGAATGGAACTGACAGTTGAACGCCGGACTTTACCGACGGTCTGGGCGGAGACGCCCACCGTGGAGGCAATGGCACGGTCTGACCACTCTGGGTGGGTCTGCAGGAGGCGTGCCACCGCGGCACGGCGATCGGAGGCGGTCAGGGGCAGCCCATGCACATTGTTGAGCTTGACGGAGCATATGAACGCCTCGTCGTCCGTTCCGTCGAACATCCGGGCCCTGATCGACGTGTCCCCCCTGGCTATCGCCGCTCTCAGCCGGTGCCGGCCGTCGATCACCTTGAGAGTGGACCGATGGACGGTGATCGGAGGCAACGCCTCCTCCGTGTCCGCGATGAGTCGGACGTGCTCCTCGTCGATTCCCTTCAACCGTGGGGAGTCACCTGGCTGAAGCTGCTCAATCCTGAGGAGGATGACGGGGCCGTCTTCGCCAGTGGTGACCGGCCGTCGCTCGCTCCGGTCCTGGGATCTTTCATCGGTCTGAATGTACGTTTCACCGAAAACGATGTCAGGCAGGCCCATCCCAACTCCTTGTGCGGTTTGCACAACGCCCAGAGAAGGCGCTTCCATCGACGCTGGTCGACGTGGTCTATGGCTCGAAGTCAACTAAGCGGCTCACGCCGCACCAGGCTCCCCACGGCTAATTCTGTTGCCTACACCAATTGGCGGTCCGCCACCGCGCCCGGTCGTTGGAACCAGGCGATGGTGCGCTTGAGTCCGATGTCGAGGGAGACGGCCGGACTCCAGCCCAGCAGGTTCTTGGCTGCCGAGATGTCGGGGCGCCGGAGGTCCGGGTCGTCCTGGGGACGGTCCACGAACACGACGGGAGATTCCGAGCCGGTCAACTCCTTGATGAGAACCGCCATCTGGGCAACCGTCATCTCGTGCGGGTTCCCCAGGTTGATGGGGCCGGGTTCTTTGGAACCGAGCATGGCGGCGATTCCACTGACGAGGTCGTCGACGTAGCAGAAGGACCTGGACTGGCTGCCCGTTCCCGCGATGGTGATGGGATCACCCGAGAGCGCCTGAGCTATGAAGGTGGGAATCGCGCGTCCGTCGGCCCGCCGCATCCGGGGGCCGTAGGTGTTGAAGATCCGGATCACAGCCGCGTCGATTCCGTAGCTACGGCGATGAGCCATCGTCAGGGCTTCCGAGAAGCGCTTGGCCTCGTCATAGACACTGCGTGGACCTACCGGGTTGACGTGCCCCCAATAGCTCTCGGGCTGCGGGTGTACCTGCGGGTTTCCGTAGGTCTCGCTGGTCGACGCGAACAAGAAGCGCGCACCCTTGCGTCTGGCCAGGTCCAGGGCGTGGAACGTGCCGAGGGAGCCGACCTTCATCGTCTCGACCGGCATGCGCAGGTAGTCGACCGGTGAGGCGGGCGACGCGAAATGGAGGACGGCGTCCACCGGCCCGGAGACGTCGCATTCCTCTGAAACGTCGACCGACTTCACCTCCAGCCGGCCTGACGACAACAGAGGTTCCACGTTCTCCCATCCACCGGTACTGAAATTGTCGAGGCAGACTACGTGCACACCCATGTCGACGAAGTGTTCACACAGATGCGATCCGATGAACCCTGCGCCACCCGTGATGACGACGCGCTCGAACTTCATCGCCCCACCCCCCACCATTAGAGAAATGATTCTTCCGGGCGTTGCATCAAGAGCTGGAGGAGCTTTGAGTTCTGCCCTTGGAGCAACAGTTCGTAGTAGTCCTTCTCTTCGGCCCCGATTTCACCCAGGACGCCGTCATCCACATTACCCAAGAACTCCCTGGAAAACTCGAAAATTCTCTTCCGGGTAGCCTCGTTCACATGTGGCAATGCAGTGAGAAGGATCAAAACGTCATGCTGCAAGGCGACAAGATCGTACGCCTTCTTCAGTGACGTGTCATGCTTCGCCAGGAAATTGGACACTGTCTGGACCTGCTCCATACGGCCGTTCAGGATATGGAGCTCGAAGATTCTCTGAGTGGTCGACAGCGGGCCGTTGTCACGCTGCCGCCAGAAGTAGACCGGCCCCTTCAGGACATCTACCGATCCCGCCATGACGTGCGCCGGCACAGCCACTGACGCGTCCTCCAGGGCGTGTTCCGGATAGGTGATTCCGTGTTCCACCCAGAAGGAACGCCGGTACACCTTGTTCCAGACCGTACGGTCCCCCAGGAGGTCTGCTTGCCGCGTGATATGAGTACGCAGGCGGGTCTCGTCGAAAATCCCTTCGTGAAGAGGCGACGCCCACACATTCTCACGGTCGAACCGGCGGACTCCGCCGCATGCAATGTCCGACCCCGTCTCCCGAAGCGAACCGATCAATTGCTCGTACGCGTCGTCGGCAACTATATCGTCACTGTCGACGAAAGCTACATACTTTCCCCGTATCTCTTGGAGCCCGGTATTGCGCGCCGCTCCTGTTCCTCGATTGGACTGGCGCACCAACCGAAACCGCTGATCCTTCAGCGTAAAACTCTCGGCGATATTCGAGCTGCTATCCGTCGATCCGTCGTCCACCAGGACGGCTTCGAAGTCGGAGAAAGTCTGCCTGGCTACGGAGTCAAGACAGGCTTCCAGATAGAGCTCGACGTCACAGAAGGGTATGACGATACTCAGTTCGGGTTCCACTATTGCTCCATTGGCTTTGCGTAGCGGAATCGCTCGACCTTGCCGGAACGGGACCGGGCGAGTTCGTGCAGCACCTCAAGGGTGACGGGAACCTTGTGCGCGGCCAGAAGGCCGCCGCAGTGGTCCCTCGCCTCCCGGAGAGTCACCGGCTGCGCCGGGTCGCAGGCGACGGTGGCGTGCACGGCCTGGCCGAGGACCGCGTGCGGCCGGCCGGTCACGACCACGTCGCGAACCTTCGGATGTCCGCGCAAGGTGTTCTCGACCTCGCGCGCGCTGACGTTGGCTCCTCCAACGATGATCACGTCGTCGAGCCGGTCGGTCAGGAAGAGGTACCCGTCGGCGTCCAGGTATCCGAGGTCGCCGACACCGTAGAAGCCGCCCGCATGGCGTCGCATGCGTGCGGCCATGGCGGCGGGCAGCCGACGTGTCACCGCCGAGCGCATCACCACTTCCCCCTGCTGCCCCGGGGGGAGGCGTCGCCCGTTCCGGTCGAGGATCCTGACCTGCGTCATGAAGGGCCGCCCGACGGTGCCGGGCCGGTGCAGCCATTGCGTGCCGTTGCACACGGCGACACCGATCATCTGGGTTGCGCCGTACATCTCGTGGAGCCGGTCACCTCCCACCCGAGCGATCCAGTCACGCTTGACGTCCTCCGGGCACGGCGCCGCCGTATGCATCAAAGCGCGCAGTTCGCGGCAGAGCAGGGCGGCGAGCTTCGGGTCGGCCGCAATGAGCTGCATCTGATGTGGCGTCAGCTGACACCAGTGCGGCGGAAAGCGCTCGATGCCCGCTGCCAGCACGGCCGGGGCGAAGCGATCCGGCAGGACGATGTGGTCGCCTGCCGCAAGTCCACCGAAGGCGGAGATGAACGGGGCCGCATGGAAAAGGGGTCCGACCACCATCTGCACCCCGCCGGGAGTCCAGCCGACCGCCGAGAGCAGCAGTTGCTGGCTGCTCAGCACGGTCAGCGGGCTTCCCACCGCCGGCACCAGCCGCGGCAGTCCCGTACTGCCGCCGGAGGGAAGGTGCCAGGCCTCCGCCGCTTCCGCGACGGGCTCCGGCCCTTGCGACCGCGGGGGCGGCTCGCTCAGCGCGGTCCGCAGCGGCTCGTCGGAGAAGGACACGGCCGGCACGGCGTGCGGCGCGTCCTGGAAGAGCGCGGCGCGCTCCTCGCCGGTCGCACCGGGTGGAATGACCACAGGGACCCGACCGGCCCACCAAGTGGCGAGAACGGCGACGACGAATCCGGGTCCGTTGGGCAGGTCGATGACGACGCGCTGCTCGTCCGGTCCCGCGGTCGTGCGCAGTACGCCGGCCGCGTGCCGTACCTGTGCGCAGAGCTGGGACCGGGTGAGGGTCTGCCAGCCGTGCGTGCGGCTCCGGGTGGTGACAGCCGGTCCGGACGGGTCCCGCCCGGCGAGGTCGAGCAGCCGCCGGCCGACGGAGGACGCCACGGTCCGGGAAGGTGTCTCCGTGGTCATCACTTGCCCCACCTTCCGTGGCTGCCGTCGTCGGGGCTGGTCACGGGGTGGGCGCCGGCGAATGTGCGGGTCAGCGTGGCGTAGTCGACCTTCTCGTTCTCGGTGCGGGGGATGTCCGCCAACCACACCGACCGCACATGGCGGTTCGGGACGCCCAGGAGGTCCAAGAGAGTGCGCCGCTGTTCCTCCAGAACGTCCGGGGCACCGGACCCCACGAGGCCGATGACCTCGTCGTGCGTGCTGACGACGGCAACGGGGCTGTCGGGCCGGTCGATCAGGCGCTCCAGCTCATCGAGACTGACCCGGTGGCCCAGGATCTTGGCCATGCGCTTCGCCCGCCCCGTGATGTAGAGGAACCCGTCCCGCAGCCGGCCGATGTCACCGGTCGCGAGGATGTCCACATCGGCGCCCTTGGACAGGTCCGGACGGCTGCGCGCGTAACCGAGCATGACGTGCCCTTGGTAGTGGATCTCTCCCTCGGCTTCGGCCGCCGGCGGCTGGCTGCCCGCCGACGCGATCGTGAGCTGCACACCGGGGAGGGGAGTTCCGACCGAGCCGAGCCGTTCGGGCAGCTGCTCCGGGGCGAGACAGGTGATGCGCGCTGTGGCCTCCGTCTGGCCGTACATGACGAAGAACCGGCTCTGACGCCGGTCCATGCGCTGCCATAGGTCCAGGGCGACAGCGTCCCGAAGTCGGCCGCCCGACTGGGTCATGGTGTGGATCGCCGACTCCTCAAGCAGCGCGAAGTGCCGGTCCCCTAGCACTTCGTAGGTGCTCGGGACAGCCGCGTAGGTCGTCGCCCGCGATCGCAGCAGTGTCCGCCACATCTTCAGCGAGGCAGGCGGGGCCGAGGTCAGGACGATGCCGGCTCCGGCGCGCAGATGGGTGGTGATGTTCGAGAGGCCGTAGGTGTACCGGATCGGCAAGGTGGTGGCGATGCGGTCCTCGGGGGTGATGCCCAGCGTGCTCACCACGCTGTCGGCGTTGCCCCGGACCCCGTCGTACGAGAGGCGGGCCACCTTGGGGCTGCCCGTGGAACCGGACGTGCCGAGGAGCACGGCGGTGTCCTCATAGATGTCCGCGCCCGCCGGACCGCCCTTCCGGCGGAGCATGGTGATGCCCGGCTCGCCGGTCTCGGCCGGCACATAGCCCTCGGGGACCGTTGCCGCTCCCGGCTCGGGCACCAGGTATTCGGGTTGGTAGGCGTCGATCACCTCCCGGGTGGCGGGCAGGAAGGCGACGGTGTGTCCCTGCCGGAGCGCCGCGAGGTACGACACCAGGGTGGGCAGATCCCGGTCACCGCCGCACAGCACCAGGGATTTACGCCCGGTGCCCAGTACTCCGGCGGCCACGTCGACCATGCGGCCCAGTTCGCGGTAGGTGAGGGGGCTTCCGTCGTCCCACCACACCGCTGGGGCGTCGGGGCGTCGGCGCCCTGCGGTCAGGAGGTCGAGCATGGGGCTCCTTATTCCGGTACGGACCATGCGGCGGCCGCCAGTTCCGCGGATCCGAGCGGAACGACTGGCGTACCGGCCGTGGCCACGAGGAACTCGGGACGGTGAGGGATCATCGCGGGGTTGTCGGCGGCGTTGTAGGCGATGACGCACCAGACCTCCGTCGCTTCCACGGCGACTTGCTCCTCGGTGGCGCTCGCTGACGGGCAGGCCCGAGGGCCGTCGGTCTGCCGGGCAGGCCGAAGCGCTGGCTCGTGGGCGATGGCTGTCCGACATCCAGCTGAGCGGGATCGGGCGGCGCGGAAACGATCGGCGCCCGGAGTTCAGGGCAGGTGAGCCGTGCTTGTGCGTCCCCGCGGTACGGGCGGGCCCAGCCTGTCATCCGGTCCACGGGCTGGTGGCTCCGTCGTGCCTGGGGCATCGAAGGCGTCATCGAAGGGGTCACGAACGCTGAGGGTTGAGAACTTTGCTCAGCTGTCGCGGTGTGCGTAGTTCGACAACCTGCCGTACGCCGAGGTGGAGACTGGCGGCACGCGCCAGACTCACCGGCCGTACGGCGATTTGTGAATCGCCGCCCGCAGTGAAGAAGTCATCGTCGGGGCCGAACGCGATGCCCAGGGCGGTGCACGTCAGCCATCAGCCGTGCATCGCACTCCGGTTCCGTCCGGTCTTCCAAGGAGGGAGGGGAGTCGGGTGTGTCGGCCGCCTCGAGTGCGAGATATCTCGCCAGGCCCCGTGCCGAAGGGTGGCCGAACAGGTCGTCCACGCCCACGTTGACACCGACGGTGTCTATCAGTTCTCCGACGACGAGAAGTGCCGAGAGGCTGTCCCCTCCTCGCTCGAAGTAGTCGTCGACCGGTTCCATGTCCGGATCACCGAGCTGCTCACGGAACACCGAGAGAATGTCCCGCTCCATGTGCTCGGCTCTCTCCTCACCTACCGGCATGCGTTTGCTCCCTGTCTTCGGTGACGACCTCGACGCTGGACAGTCCGGCTCGTTGACGTCGCGGGATGGTTTGTCGCAAGGTCACACCATCGATGCCGTTCCGGCCGGCGGCGGCCCCGGCACGTCGGGGAGTGACGGCCGGATCAGGTCGGCGAGCTGCCGTATGGTGGGCACATCCATGAACCGGCGCATCTCTATCGCGACGCCGAATTCCTCCTCCAGTGCGCTCAGAATGCGCATGACCGCGACGGAGTCTCCACCGCAATCCAGGAAATCGTCTTCCGTACCGATTCTGTTGACACCGAGAACACCCACCCACAGTGCCGCCAGGCGGTCTTCCAGCGGACTCCGCGGCGGTGTGTACACCGCGCAGTGTCCGTGGCTCACGGCCTCCAGGATGTCGGCCTTTTCGGGCAGGGTGGTCAGCGGGCCATCTACGACCCAGATGCCAACAGGTGGACATGATGGCCCGAGTAGACCCATGACGTGGTTGCGCAGGGTGATCTCATCGCAGTAGTCACTCAGAGATACGACCGCGATCAGCACATCTGTGTCGTCGTGGACAACGGAAGCGGTGAGGGCCTGGGTCACGCATTCATGTTCCAGAAGAACTGCCGTTACCTGCTCGGGTGTCGCCATGGTGTTGCCCTCTCATATTCGTCGTCCGGCATCGTCCGACCGGCCTTCGGGCGTAACGACCGACCGGCCGACAATCCCGCCGGCTGCAGACCGGTCCATTACTGGAGCATCCAATATGCAGGTGGCCGGTTTAAAACCGCGGACCTAAGGCCGCTACTCCATCAATCCGGACCGAAAAGTTCAAGCAATGAGCCGGGACAGAGATTCACCCGCGCATTCACCGGTGTCAACATGCGTCCGATAGTCCATCATGAGTTTTCGGCCATCTCCCCGAACAGAGGATGTGGATCGCAGCCCCTCTTTCGACAGCGGACAGTGACGCTCACCATCCGTCACAGCAGCCCCTGTAGCACACCCTGACACCCCGTCACCTGCAACGATGTGAAGGGATCAGCGAAGAGGCGCTTGTCTCAACGGGACACACGGAGAGTCCCTGAGCACCTCCGGAGCACACCTCAGTGACTTGACCAAAAAGAAGCGAAAACCCGGCTGCCACCCTTGCGCAACGCGCTTGAAAGCCACACGATCATCGCGGCCAGTAAGCGCTATCTGTACATTCTCGGCCTCGATCCATCCAGGGACTTGCGTAGTCTCGTGATTTTGGATCGTTGCTCATCAGGGAAAGTCCAGGAGGTCCAGCGGGTGACGGAAGGGATCGTAGGGTTTCGCGGAGGTCGGCCGTGAGCTTCGCATGGCCTGCCGCGCGGACCAGTTGATTCGCAAAGCTGCACAGGACCTGGCACGTACCTCTTGCATCGCGACCATATCGACCGACGACAAAGAGATGCGGCTTCGGTTTCCGTCGTTGCATCCGCCTACCCGCTTGGAACGGTCACGCCGAGAACGAGGCCCCACCGAAAGTCAACAATGCTCCGTAAGCCCAGGACGCCGCCTCCGGCCGACCTGACGCCTATCGTTGCTCCTCTTCTTCCAGCGAGCTGAGCTGCAACTGATCGCAGTGATTCATGGCCGCCATTACCCCTGAAGAAATCGCCGCTGCGGCACCGCAGGTCACCACTGCTCCTGAATAGTTGACACGTGAAAAGTTCCTAGGATATAGGCATGCGCCAATGACGAACGTCTCAAGGTACGGCAGATCACCCGCCACAATCGTGCAGCCCTACCACTACCAACGTCGCACCCTGAGCGACCCCGACTGGACCCGGTTCCCCGGCTGGCAGGACGTCACTGCCAGACAATGGGCCTCGGCACAGTGGCAGCGCGCACACTGCGTAAAGAACATAGAGCAGCTGCGTGTGGTGATGGGCAACCGGCTCCATGAGCGGTTCTACGCCGACCTGGACCGCGATATGCGGGAGACCGCGACGATGTCGATGCTGTTGCCCCCGCAGATGCTCAACACAGTGGTGCCCGGGATCGACGAGGCCGGCCCCGGAACATGGACCGATGCGTTCTACGCTGACCCCGTCCGTCGCTACATGCTTCCGGTTTTCTCCGAGCGGCGTACCGACTGGCCATCCCACCCCCTCGCCACCCGAGACTCCCTATATGAGCACGACATGTGGGTCGTCGAAGGACTCACCCACCGCTATCCCACCAAGGTTCTCGCCGAGCTCCTGTCAACGTGCCCTCAGTACTGCGGGCACTGCACTCGAATGGACCTTGTCGGCAAATCCACCCCATCCGTCGATAAGCGACGTCTGACCGGCAGGCCAGTCGACCGGCAGACCGCCATTCTGGAGTACCTGCGAAACCAGCCCAATGTTCGCGACGTAGTCGTCTCAGGCGGGGACGTAGCGAACCTGCCGTGGCGGCGCCTGGAGCACTTCCTCGACGGGCTGCTCGACATCGACACCGTACGCGACATCCGTATAGCCACAAAGGCGCTCATGGGCCTGCCGCAGCACTGGCTGCAGAACGAGGTTGTCGATGGCATTGGGCGGGTAGCCAAACGCGCCATCGATCGGGGCGTCAATTTTGCGATTCATACCCACATCAACCACGTCAACTCGGTGACCCGGACGGTGGCCAAGGCAGTCGCCGCGATGCGGGAAGCAGGTGTGCGCGATATACGCAATCAGGGCGTACTGATGCGTGGGGTCAACGACACCTCGACCGACCTACTCGATCTATGCCTGGCAATGCAGGGCGAGGCGAATATTCTTCCTTATTACTTCTACATGTGCGACATGATCCCAAACGCTGAACACTGGCGGACCTCAGTGGCACAAGCGCAGGACCTCCAAGCCGCGATCATGGGTTACCTACCCGGATATGCAACACCCCGGATCGTCTGTGATGTTCCGCTGGTTGGCAAGCGCTGGGTCCATCAGGCAGTCGAGTACGACCAGGAACTTGGGATCTCATACTGGACGAAGAACTACCGGACATCAATGGATTCCGAGGAATCGCACCCGATGACGCGCCGCTATCCATTCTATGACCCCATTGACACACTTCCGCCCGCCGGTCAGGATTGGTGGTTCAATTCTTTCCGCTCTCACTGAAACTCCGAAAGCACGACACGAACTGCTCATGAGTGAAGACGAACCCAGCCATCCTATTGACCCGAAAACTCAAAGGGTTCTCTTCAAGGAAGTAGCGGATGTGTGGGCCGCCGGAGTAG